>CP136052.1:2410000-2710000 GCA_032620915.1 Oscillospiraceae bacterium NTUH-002-81 | reverse complement strand
CGCAGATTAGCACAGTGTCCATAGAGCCGGGGCTTACGAATCAGAAAAAGAAAACGAATGGTCAGCGAATCGTTGGTTTTAACACAGAAAATGGAGAACTGGGCGAAGGACTGGTCAGGTTTGATATTGTTTTTTATGGCAGCAGATTGATTTCGTCACAGAAAGAACGGGATTTTGAAAATTCCAATTATGACGATCTGAGGCAGGTGTATTCGATCTGGATATGTATGAATATGGATGAAAACAGTATGTGCCATGTGCATCTGGTGGAAGATCAGGTGATCGGTGGATATGTATGGAAAGGAAATCTGGATTTGCTGCATATTATTATGATCGGTCTGGCTAAGGAGCTGCCGGAACATGATGAGACCTATGAACTGCACCGGTTGTTGGGCGCGTTGCTGTCAAAACAACTGACAGGTGAGGAAAAGCTGAATATCATGGGACAGGAATACGATATTCCGATAGAAGAGAATCTGCGAAAGGATGTGGATGTTATGTGTAACCTGAGTCAGGGAATAAAAGAAGATGGAATTGCGATTGGCCGTGAAGAAGGTCGTGCGGAAGGCGAAGCGGGAATTATCCTGAAAATGTACAAGAATGGTTTTTCGGCGGAGCAGATCGCAGCGGCTACAGATAAGGAAGTAGAAGCTGTGAGGAATATGATTGCAGGGAAGAAGGCTATTTTGGTGTAGAAACGATAGAATAAAGCCAGATCATAAACAGCAGAGGGGCGTGATTTTTGTGAAATACATAGCGCATATGACGGAGGATCGGGAACAAAGCCTTCTGGATCATTTACAGGGAACCGCTGCGCTTGCGGGAATGTTTGCAGAGGCATTTGGCAAGTATGACTGGGGATATTGCTGCGGCATGCTGCATGATATTGGCAAATATTCCGCTGCATTTCAGCATAAGATCAGAACCAATGGAACGGAAATGGTAGACCATGCAACAGCAGGAGCACAGGTCTGTAAAGACCATAAAGGTCTTTATCCGATTATGAGTTATTGTATTGCCGGACATCACGCAGGGCTTCCTGATTATGGAAATCAGGCGGATCGGGCATCTGCGCCAACATTAAGCGGCCGACTGAAAAAGAAGGTGGAGGATTATGGGGCTTATCGGACGGAAGTACAGATTCCGTCAGTCGGTGGGCCGCCATTTGATGCCCGGGCATGTGTCGATCCGGATTTTTCGCTGAGTGTTTTTATCAGAATGCTGTATTCCTGTCTGGTGGATGCGGATTTCCTTGATACAGAGCAGTTTATGAAAAATGGAGATACAGGAAGAGAACAGGGAGAATCTATGGAGGTTCTTCTGGAAAAGTTGGAAGCTTACGTGGCCAAATGGAAAAAGGAGACGGATTTACATACGGTAAATGGCAGAAGAACGGCGATTTTAAATGCCTGTTTGGAAGGGGGAAGCCTGGATAAGGGGCTTTTCCGCCTGACGGTGCCAACGGGAGGCGGAAAAACGGTTGCATCTATGGCGTTTGCCCTGCGGCATGCAGTAAAGCATCATATGCGCAGAGTCATTTACGTGGTGCCGTATACGAGCATCATCGAGCAGAATGCGCAGGTGTTCCGGGAAATTCTGGGGGCAGAAAATGTTCTGGAAAATCACTGCAATGTGGATTATGAAGATTCGGAGGAACTGAAACCGATGCAGCTGGCGGCGGAAAACTGGGATAAGCCGGTTGTGGTGACAACAAATGTACAGTTTTTTGAATCGCTGTTTTCCAATAAGTCTTCAAAGTGCCGGAAGCTTCATAACATCGCAAACAGTGTGATCGTATTTGACGAGGCGCAGATGTTGCCGAACGACTATCTGAAACCCTGTGTGGCAATGATAGAAGAGCTGATCAATATGTATGAGGTGAGTGCGGTATTGTGTACGGCAACGCAGCCGGCGCTGGATTCTTTTTTTGTAAAGAAAAAGCCAATAGAGCTCTGTCCGGATCTGGAAGAGCAGTTCGCCTTTTTGCAGCGTGTTACTTACAAAAATGCAGGTACACTGGGAGAAGAGGAGCTTCTGGAACGGCTGAAAGAAGAATATCAGGTTTTATGTATTGTCAATACGAAGAAACGTGCACAGAAGCTCTACCGGGAATTGCAGGGAGAAGGCGTGTATCATTTATCTACCAGTATGTGTCCCCGGCACAGAAAAGCAGTACTGCAGAAGATTCGCCAGTGCCTAGAAGATGAGAAAAGGTGCGTTGTGATTGCCACAAGTCTGGTGGAGGCGGGCGTAGACCTTGATTTTCGCACGGTATATCGGCAGCTGGCCGGAGTGGATTCTATGATACAGGCGGCTGGCAGATGCAACCGGGAAGGGAAAAATCCTGCCGCGGAAAGCTCTGTGTATATTTTTCAGCTGGATGAGAAGGAATATGTGCCCGGGCAAAGGCAGCAGATTGATGTCGCAAGAATGCTGCTGGGGGATCAGAAGAAGCTGGATGATCTGCAGTGTATAGAAAGCTATTTTCAGATGCTGTATCATATAAAAGGGGACAGTCTGGACAAAAAACATATTTTGGAGGAATTTCGAAGAAGAGACTATCATTTTGCAAAGGTGGGAAGGGAATTCCGCCTCATAGAAGAGGATACCGTGACGGTTTTTGTCAGTTTCAATGAAGAGGCGGAAGCCATTTTAGAGGAGCTGAAAAATAAAGGGATTTACAAAAGCACGTATGCGAAAGGCCGGGCAGTACTGTGTCAATGTTTACAGAAAAGAGTTTGATAAAATCTATGATGCAGGGATGTTGCGGTCGATGGCAGAATATGTCGAAGGCACCAAAGATTTTTATATTTTGGAAAACCCGGAGGCATATTCCATGGAATGCGGGCTGGATCTGGATATAGACACAGGAATGGCGTTGTATATGTAAAAGAGAATATTGGGGAAAAGACAAACAGCAGTAAGAGAAAGGCAGAGAGCGTTTTTTCTTGCTGCTGTTTATCGGTTGGGTAATAGTTACTGTCACTATTTCAATCCACAGGAATGGAGGGCTTCCTGACTTTTAAAGTATATCAGAGCTAATATATGAAATCAATATAAATTTCAGTGAAAGTAAAAATTATATATTGTAAACGAAGAGAAAGTATGATATTATCAGAAATATAAACAAGCTATACCTGATAAAATGATTCAATACCATAAGTATAAAACAAATATTCTGAAAATACAACGGAAAGGAGTGAGAACATGAGCGTTGGAGTCAAAGTAAAAGTCTGGGGAGATTATGCATTATTTACCCGCCCGGAGACAAAGGTGGAGCGATATTCCTATGACGTGATGACGCCATCCGCGGCAAGGGGCATTTTGGAAGCCATCTACTGGCATCCAGGATTGCGCTGGCATATTGATAAGATTTATGTAAGAAAGCCGATCCGGTTTACCAGCGTCCGAAGAAATGAAGTACAGAGCAAAATATCAGCAGCCAATGTGTTACAGGCATACAACGGTGCGGACAAAGAACTGGGGATTATTACAAAAAACGATATTGTCCAGCGGGCCTCCGTCCTGCTGCGTGATGTGGAATATGTGATCGAGGCGCATTTTGAAATGACGGTGCATGCCAATGCCACGGACAATCCGGGAAAGTTTAAGGATATTATCATGAGACGGTTGAAAAGAGGAGAATGCTATCACATGCCCTATTTTGGCTGCCGGGAATTTCCGGCACATTTTGGTCTGTGGGAGGCGAGCGAGATCACGACGGCCTATGCTGATGTGGAAGAACGGGATCTGGGACTGATGCTGTATGATATGGACTACAGTGATCCGAACGATATACAGCCCATGTTTTTCCGGGCGGTGATGAAGAAAGGCGTGCTGGATCTGCGGGACTGTGAGGTGATTCGATGATTTTACAGGCGCTGAAAGAATACTATGAGCGGCTGGCGGAAGAGGGGAAGGTATCGACACCGGGATGGTGCCAGGCGAAAGTTTCCTATGCAATAGAATTGCGTGCGGATGGCGATATAAAGGCAATTTTTGACCTGAGAGAGGAAAAGGGAGAAGGCAAAAGGAAAAGATGGGAACCGAAAACTTTGCGTGTACCGGAAATGGTGCCGCGTTCTTCCGGCATATCTGCCAATTTCCTCTGTGATAATGCGAAGTATTTGCTGGGGATCGACGCTGATCCAGCGGACAAAAGAGCGCAGGATTGTTTTCTGGCAGCGAAGAAAAAGCATCTGGAGATTTTAAAAGGCGCAGACAGTATGATGGCGCGGGCTGTCTGTGCGCATTTTGAGAAATGGGATCCGCAGAAAGCAAAAGAAAATCCGGCAGTTCTGGAAAAATGGGAGGAACTGACGGCAGGCGGGAATCTGGTGTTTTCCATGGATACGCAAGATGCACAGGATGATGCGGCAATTCAACGGGCCTGGGAAGAGGTGGAAGACGGAGAAAGCGAGGAGAAGGGGATTTGCCTTGTGACCGGAGAACGGACTCCCATCGCGAGAATCCACAGAACCATCAAAGGGGTTCCGGGTGCACAATCCAGCGGTGCTGCATTGGTTTCTTTCAATGCGCCGGCCTTTGAATCTTACGGGAAGGCACAAAGCTATAATGCGCCGGTGGGAAAATATGCGGAATACGCCTATACAACAGCATTGAATGATCTGCTTTCCCATCGGGAGTATACTGAGCAGATCGGAGATACGATGATCGTCTGCTGGGCGGAAAGCGCCAGGGAGGAATACCCGGCGGCTTTCTGGGATGCCATTGATCCGCCGGGCGATAATCAGGAGGATGTGATTCGGGTATTTCAATCCATCAAAAATGACGGGTATATCAATTATAAAGAGGTAGCGCTGGATCCGGAACAGAAGTTTTATATTATGGGCATTGCGCCAAATGCGGCCAGACTGGCTGTTCGATTTTTTTATGAGAATTCTTTTGGCAACATTTTGAAAAATATCATTGCGCATTACGACCGCATGGAAATGATAAAACCGGCGTGGGAAACAAAGGAATATCTGGGCATTGAGGACATGCTGGATCAGACGGCGAATCAGAAATCCCGGGATAAGAAACCGGTTTCCAATATGTCGGTGGCGGTACTGAAAGCGATCGTTTCCGGCAGCCGGTATCCGGCCAGCTTATACACGAATACGATCATACGTATCCGTGCAGAACAGGGAAATGTCACCTGGGGGCGGGCAGCCATTGATAAGGCATATCTGATTCGCAATTATGATTGGAAGGAAGGAGAAGCGTATATGGAGTGCAGAGAAGAAAGTCAGGAGGTTGCATATGTGCTTGGACGGTTATTTGCCGTTCTGGAGTTCATTCAGAAGCGGGCGAGCGGCGATATCAAAGCGACCATTCGGGATCGGTATTTTAACGCCGCCTGTGCGACACCGGCTTCTGTATTTCCTGTTCTGCTGAAATTAAAGAACAGCCATCTTCGAAAAATAGAGCGGGACAGCGTAGGTGCTAAAATCCATTATGAACAGAAAGTAACGGAATTGATGTGCAAATTCAGTGAATTTCCCAAGCGGCTGTCTTTGGAGGATCAGGGAAAATTCAATATCGGTTATTATCATCAGATGCAGAAAAATTATGAGAAAAAGGAGGAGAAGTAAATGAGCGAGGCGATCAAAAACAGATATGAGTTTGTTGTTTTATTTGATGTGGAAAATGGTAATCCAAACGGGGATCCGGACGCGGGAAATATGCCGAGAATCGACCCGGAAAGCGGCCTGGGGCTGGTGACGGATGTCTGCCTGAAACGCAAGATCCGCAATTACGTGGAGACGGTAAAAGAAGGCGAACCCGGGTATAAGATTTATATCCGGGAAGATATTCCGCTGAACAGAAGCGACAGAGAAGCCTGTGAGGCGCTGGGCGTGCAGGATACAGATGAGAAAAAAGTGACGGAATCTTTGAAAAAACTGAAGAAAAATGACCCGGATGCGGATCGGAAACTGCGGGATTATATGTGTCAGAATTTTTATGATATCCGGACATTTGGCGCAGTTATGACAACTTTTGTAAAAGCTTCTCTGAACTGCGGGCAGGTAAGAGGGCCGGTGCAGCTTGGCTTTGCCAGAAGCATAGATCCGATCATCAGCCAGGAAGTGACGATCACAAGAGTGGCGATCACCACGGAAACGGCTGCGGAAAATAAGAAAACAGAAATGGGACGCAAAACCATTGTGCCCTACGGGCTGTATCGGGTGGAAGGGTACGTTTCTGCCAATCTGGCCCGCAAAACAACGGGATTTTCAGAGGAGGATCTGGCCCTTTTGTGGGATGCGATCATCAATATGTTTGAAAACGATCATTCTGCGGCACGGGGAAAAATGGCAGTGCGGGAACTGATCGTGTTCAAACACAGCAAAGAACTGGGGGATTGTCCTGCATACAAACTGTTTGAGGCTGTAGAGGTGAAGAAAAAGGACGAGGTTATTTATCCGCGAAAATATCAGGACTATACGGTAACCCTTCATGAAGAGGAAATCCCGGATTCGGTGAAAGTGAAAAGGATGATTTAAATGGAGTACCCGGAAGACAAATATCTGATGATATCAGGGATACAGCATTTCAAATTTTGCAGAAGACAGTGGGCGCTGATCCACATTGAACAGCAGTGGGCAGAAAATGTCCACACAGTGACCGGAGAACTGATGCATAAAAAGGCGCATGATCCCTATCTCACAGAAAAACGGAAAGATACCATCATCACGCGGGCGCTTCCGGTATCCTCCAGAACGCTGGGTGTCAGCGGAGAATGTGATATCGTGGAATTTCAACGGGTGGAAGACGGGATACGGCTGCATGGGCACCGGGGGTTATACCATGTTTATCCGGTGGAATACAAGAAAGGAAAGCCCAAAGAGACGGAAGAGGATCATCTGCAGCTGGCGGCCCAGGCCATGTGTCTGGAGGAAATGTTTTCCACAGACATTCCGGAAGGAGCCATTTTCTATGGGGAGACAAGGCGCAGGGAAATTGTGCCGATTTCCGCACAGTTAAGAAAAGAAGTGGCCGATATTTTGGAAGAAATGCATCAATATTATGACCGCGGGTATACGCCGAAGGTAAAATATCAAAAAGCATGCAGTGCCTGTTCGTTAAAGGAGATCTGCCTCCCGGAACTGGGAAGAAATGTTTCTGTCAAAACGTACATAGAACAGGCATTGAAGGAGGAAACATGAAAAAATTATTAAATACGCTATATGTGACCTCTGAGAACAGCTATCTTTCCTTAAATGGTGAAAATATCGTGATTTATGAAGGGGAAACAGAAAAAGGACGGGTGCCGCTGCACAATCTGGAAGGCATCGTTTCTTTTGGGTACAGAGGGACAAGCCCTGCGCTGATGGGCGCCTGTGCCCATCGAAATATTTCTCTTTGTTACGTTACGCCGCAGGGAAAATTTCTCGCCCGTGTTTCCGGGAAGATTAAAGGAAATGTGCTTCTGCGGGAACAGCAGTATACCAGCAGTAAAGACGCGCAGACCAGTCTGGAAATTGCGAAAAACTGTATCACGGGGAAAGTGTACAATGCAAGGTGGGTACTGGAGCGGGCAATCCGGGATCATGGCATGCAGATTGATGCGGAACGTGTAAAAAATGCTTCCGTATATCTGAAGAATTCTCTGGAATGGATCAGAAACAGTTCATCCATGGAGCAGCTCCGGGGCTATGAGGGAGAGGCTGCCAGTGTATATTTTGGCGTTTTTGATGAACTGATCTTGCAGCAGAAAAAGGATTTTTCCTTTACCGGGAGAAACAAGAGGCCGCCGCTGGATCCCATGAATGCCATGCTGTCGTTTGTGTATACACTTTTGACCAATACGATTACCTCTGCACTGGAAACGGTAGGGCTGGATCCTTATGTAGGCTATATGCATACCGACCGCCCGGGCCGGACGTCGCTTTCCCTGGATCTGATCGAAGAGCTGCGGGCCGTTCTGGCAGACCGATTTGTGCTGTCGTTGGTGAATAAAAAAATTGTTACGGCAAAAAACTTCACCTGTAAAGAAAACGGTGCGGTGCTAATGGATGAGGATGCGAGAAAGCGTTTGTTGACAGAATGGCAGAATAAGAAAAAAGAAGTGATTACCCATCCCTATCTGAAAGAAAAGGTAGAATGGGGAATGGTCCCCTATGTGCAGGCCATGCTGCTGGCGCGATATTTAAGAGGCGATCTGGATGGATATCCGGTATTCCTGTGGAAATAAGGTGAAAAAATGCTGGTATTGATCACATACGATGTAAATACGGAAACCGCTGCCGGGAAAAAGCGTTTGCGCAAGGTCGCAAAGCAATGTGTAAATTATGGAAGACGAGTACAGAACTCTGTTTTTGAATGTATTGTAGACAATGCGCAGATGATTTCGCTCAAAGCAATTCTGACGGAAATCATAGACGAGGACGTGGACAGTCTCAGATTCTACTATCTGGGCAACAAATACCAGACCAAAGTAGAACACGTCGGTGTGGACAGAGGCGTTGCACAGGACGATGTACTCATCCTTTAGAAACTGTAATTAAAAATGTGGTGCGAATCACAAGCGGACAAAAAATGCCAGGGAGATTCGCACCGGAAAATATGTACAAAAAACAAAGATAGCAGATCACAAGAACGTAATTTCATAGAGAAATGCAGGAAAGATTGTGATATGTTATGAAATGCAAGGCTGGCCATAAGAAAAATCGGTCAGGTTTGCAGTCGCTCCCCTCGCGGGAGCGTGGGTTGAAATGGCTTCGCCGCCGGAATAAAACCCCGTAAAGGTTGTCGCTCCCCTCGCGGGAGCGTGGGTTGAAATGGCCGTGGTGACCTGCGGCACCTGTGACACATTTTGTCGCTCCCCTCGCGGGAGCGTGGGTTGAAATTAAATTGCAGTATCTGGGATACCATCCATCCCAGAGTCGCTCCCCTCGCGGGAGCGTGGGTTGAAATATCCGGCGCCAGTCGCTGACCGGCCAGGGGGATAGGTCGCTCCCCTCGCGGGAGCGTGGGTTGAAATGATTGGGTTGTACTCTAACTCGGTTGTTTTTAGTCGCTCCCCTCGCGGGAGCGTGGGTTGAAATGGTTGGGTCGTTAATAAAATCATTAGCCCAGTGAGTCGCTCCCCTCGCGGGAGCGTGGGTTGAAATGTCGGCATGTCAATGTCTATTCCCAGCACGTCGCTCCCCTCGCGGGAGCGCGGATTGAAATATGGTATATTGGATATATGGATACCCGGTTACTGGTCGCTCCCCTCGTGGGAGCGCGGATCGAAATCAGGTGACAATTTTACAGGTTATTGTTTTCACATGAACAAGCAAGAGGATAAAAAAGCTTTTCAGGAACTTAGTCTTGCATTTTGGTGAGCAATAGCGTTATAATACTGCTTAGCAAAAATCTTCAACTGCATATGGGTTTCATCGGAGGGTTTGTTATAGAAGAATAACGGGCTGGATAAGATGGAAGGCGTTTCGCTTTCTCTTGTTCAGCCCGTTTTTTACAGGAGGAAAAGAAGGATGTCCAGTGATTTTACAAAAGGAAATATTATGAAATCTCTGCTGGGATTTATGGCGCCGGTGCTGGGAGCGCTGTTTTTGCAGGCGATGTACGGCGCGGTGGATCTGCTGGTGGTGGGAAAGTTTGGTACGCCGGTGGATGTGTCCGCGGTGGGAACGGGTTCTCAGATTATGACAACGCTGACGAATCTGCTGGTGAGTTTTTCTATGGGAACGACGATTTTTCTCGGACAGACGCTGGGAGAGGGGAAGCCGCATAAGGGCGGTGACATCATTGGCAACAGTATTTTGCTGTTTTTTGTGATCGGCGTATGCCTGACGGTGCTGCTGCCTCTGACAGCTGGCGGGATTGCCGGCGTGATGAATGCGCCGGAGGAAGCATTTGCCCGGACGGTGGCGTATATCCGCATCTGCGGGGCCGGTTCCATTGTGATCATTGCTTATAATCTGATCGGCAGTGTGTTTCGCGGCATCGGGGATTCCCGGACACCGCTGGTGACGGTGGCCATTGCCTGTGTCTGCAATATTTTCGGCGATCTTCTGCTGGTGGCCGGTTTTCATATGGGGGCGGCAGGCGCGGCCATTGCTACAGTGTTTGCACAGCTTGTGAGTGTGGGCATTTCTTTTGTTTTGATCCGGAAAAAGACGCTGCCCTTTTCTTTTTCCGGAAAACAGATCCGATTTGAAAAAAAGAATGTGAGCAAGATCATTGGACTGGGATTCCCCATTGCGCTGCAGGATTTTCTGGTGGGGCTTTCCTTTATGATCATTCTGGCGATCGTGAACCGGCTGGGTGTCAGTGCCTCCGCGGGGGTGGGCGTGGCCGAGAAGGTGGTGGCATTTCTCATGCTGATCCCGTCTGCGTTTATGCAGGGCATGGCGGCTTTTGTGGCGCAGAATTACGGCGCGGGCTGCTATGAGCGGGCGCACCGGTCGTTGTTTTATGCCATGGGGCTGTCGCTGGTGTGTGCACTGGTGATGTTTTACCTGGCATTTTTCCAGGGGGATCTTTTGTCCTACATTTTTGCCAGCGACGCGGCGGTGATCGCAGCCAGTGCGGATTATCTGAAGGCCTATGCCATCGACTGTCTGCTGACCTGCTTTTATTTCTGCTTTGTTGGATATTTCAACGGTATCGGCTCCACCCGTTTTGTGATGATCCAGGGCATTCTGGGGGCGTTTGGCATCCGTGTGCCGCTGGCGTTTTTGTTCAGCAGCCGACCGGGGGCAACACTGTTTACCATCGGGCTGGCGACACCATCCTCCACCATCGTGCAGGTGGTATTGTGCATCATCTGGTTTCTGGTGGAGAAGCGCAAAGAAAAACAGTGGGCAATCAAGTGCGATAGCGCGGGTTCGTGATATAATAAGCACAAAAGAAAAGAAGAAGCGCCATCGGAGATGGCATTTACTTTTCTTGTGCCATAAGTGAACGAACAGCCTGCGTAGCAGGCAATAGAGCGCGATAGCGCGGGTTCGTGATATAATGAACGGTGAATGTGATCATGTATAATGTGCGTAGAGCAAGGTTGTGCGGGTTTGCGAGATGGAGCAAACAGCGAATTGGATCATGAAAAAGAATACGAGGCAGAAATGAACGAACAACAGATACAGGAAAAAGAAACAGAACAGGGGGCAGAGCCCCGGGCAATCCGCATTCGGAATGCCCATGTACACAATCTGAAAAATATTGACGTAGATATTCCCCTGCACAAAATCGTGGGGGTCGCGGGGGTGTCGGGCTCGGGAAAATCTTCCCTGGCGCTTGGCGTATTGTATGCAGAGGGCTCCCGCCGGTATCTGGAAGCGCTGTCTACCTACACGCGTCGGCGGATGACCCAGGCGGCGAAGGCCCAGGTGGATGAGGTGCTGTACGTGCCTGCCGCGCTGGCACTGCATCAGCGGCCGGGGGTGCCGGGGATCCGCAGCACCTTTGGGACAGGATCGGAGCTTCTGAACAGCCTGCGGCTGTTGTTTTCCCGGGTGGCGCACCATCGGTGCCCAAACGGGCATGTGCTGGAGCCGTCCCTGCGGGTGGCGGCGGGGCATGATCTGGTGTGCCCGGTGTGCGGGGTACATTTTTATGCGCCGTCGGCGGAAGAGCTGGCGTTTAACAGCCAGGGGGCTTGCCGGACGTGCAGCGGCACAGGCATTGTGCGGACGGTGAATGAGGCGGCGCTGGTGCCGGATGAATCGCTGACCATTGACGAGGGGGCGGTGGCACCCTGGGGTTCTCTCATGTGGTCGCTGATGACGGATGTGTGCCGGGCCATGGGGGTGCGTACGGACGTGCCTTTTCGGGAACTGACGGAGAAAGAGCGGGATATCGTGTATCACGGCCCCGCGGAAAAGAAGCATATTTTTTACAAATCCAAGACGACCAATCAGGCCGGAGAGATGGATTTTACCTATTACAATGCCACCTATACGGTGGAAAATGCCCTGGCAAAGGTGAAGGATGAGAAGGGTATGAAGCGGGTGGAGCGTTTTCTGAAGGAAGGGGTCTGCCCGGACTGCGGCGGCACCCGTCTGTCTGCCCGGGCCCGGGAGCCGAAGGTGCGGGGACTGGGCCTTGCCGAGGTGTGCCAGATGCCCCTTTCGGATCTGGTGGAATGGGTGGCTGGCGTGCCACAGACACTGCCGGAGGAAATGCGGCCCATGGCGGAGAGCATCTGCGATTCTTTTGCCGGGGTGGCGGCGCGGCTTCTGGATCTGGGACTTGGTTACCTGTCACTGGATCGAGCGGCGTCCACCCTGTCCACGGGAGAGCGGCAGCGGATGCAGCTGGCCCGTGCCGTGCGAAACCGCACCACGGGCGTGCTGTACGTGCTGGATGAGCCTTCCATCGGTCTGCATCCGTCCAACATTGTGGGACTGAAAGGTGTCATGCGCGATCTTCTGGCGGACGGCAACTCAGTGATCCTGGTGGATCACGATGTACAGATCCTGTCTGAGGCAGACTGGGTGGTGGAGATGGGGCCGGAAGCGGGGGCGGACGGTGGCCAGGTCATTGCCCAAGGAACGATTTCGCAGGTGGCGGACAATCCGGCTTCCCGGATTGGGCCGTTCCTGGCAGGGAAAACGGTGCAGGTGCGAAGCCGGATACTGCGGGCGCAGATGTTTGACAATGGCGCCATCCATCTGTCCACGGCGGCCATCCACACGGTGAAGCCGCTGAAGGTGGACATTCCCAAAGGGCGGCTGACGGCGGTCACCGGCGTGTCGGGCTCGGGCAAAACGACGTTGATTCTGGAAAGCCTGATCCCGGGACTTTCGGCGGCGCTGGAGGGAAAGCCGCTGCCGCCCCATGTGCGCGGTGTGACGGCGGAGGGCATCCGGCAGATCAAACTCATCGATGCGGCACCCATCGGCATCAACGTCCGTTCCACGGTTGCCACTTATGCCAACGTCCATGACGAGCTGCGAAAAACGTATGCAAAACTGCCGCTGGCCAGGGAACGAAAAACAACAGCTGGTGCTTTTTCCTATAATACGGGAAACCTGCGCTGTCCCACCTGCGACGGCACCGGCGTGGTGAGCCTGGATGTGCAGTTTTTGCCGGATGTGGACATCCCCTGCCCGGATTGCCGGGGAAGTCGTTATCGGAAAGAGGCCTATGAGATAAAGCGGGAAAATGCTGACGGGGCGCTGTATGCGCTGCCGGAGCTGATGGCCATGGATGTGAAGCATGCAAAAGAAGCCTGCCAGGATCTGAAAACTGTGCGGCAGCGGCTGCAGGTGCTGGAGGATCTGGGGCTTGGTTATCTGACGCTGGGGGAGGCGACGCCCAGCTTGTCTGGCGGGGAAGCCCAGCGGCTGAAACTGGCATCGGAGATGGGGCGACAGCAGGATACGTCGGTGTTTGTGTTTGACGAGCCCACCATCGGCCTGCATCCGCTGGATGTGCAGACGCTGCTGCAGGTGTTTGACCGGCTGGTGGAGAATGGCGCCACCGTGATCGTCATTGAGCACGATCTGGATGTGATCGCCAATGCGGATTATGTGATCGATATGGGGCCCGGCGGCGGAGAGGCCGGTGGATGGATCGTGGCTGCCGGAACGCCGGAGGAGATCCGAAAGAATCCAGAAAGTGTGACGGGAAAATACCTGCGGCTGTGAAAATGATCTTTGGAGAGAAGAGGGAGTTTTGATGAGAGATACAAAAGTGGACATGCTCCACGGGCCGCTGGCGGGAAAACTGTTCTGGTTTGCCCTGCCCATTGCGGCCAGCAGTATGCTGCAGCAGCTGTTTAACGCAGCGGATACGGCGGTGGTGGGAAAGTTTGCGGATGCCGCGGCACTGGCGGCGGTGGGCACCAACGGAGAGATCGTGGCATTTATCGTGAGCCTGTCGGCAGGACTGGCGGTGGGCACCAACGTGCTGCTGGGCATGTGTATTGGAAAAGGAGAAAAGAAAGATATTCAGGGCGTGATCCAGATCGCCATGGTGCTGGCGCTGGCGGTGGGACTGGTCGGCCTGCTTCTGGGGCAGGTGGTTGCCAGACCGATTCTGGTGCTGATCCACACGCCGGAGGAAATTCTGGATCTGGCCGTGCAGTATCTGCGGATCTACTGTCTGGGCTATCCGGCGCTGCTGGTCTATGATTTCGGTTCGGCAATCCTGCGCTCCAAGGGGGACAGCCGCAGGCCATTTCTGATCCTGACGTTTTCCGGCTTTATCAATGTGGGCCTGAATCTGTTTTTCGTCATTGTGTGTGGACTGGGTGTGGCCGGTGTTGCCATTGCTACCGATCTTTCCACCCTGTTTTCTGCGGGGATGGTTGTCTGGTGGCTGATCCGGGAGACGGATGAGATCCGTTTATCTGTGGAAAGCCTCTGTTTTTCCGGAAAATTTGTGGGAAAAATCGTGTCTATCGGGCTACCCGCAGGGCTGCAGGGAGCGGTGTTCTGCCTGGCCAATATTTTTATCCAGTCGGCGGTGAACAGCTTTGGCTCCATTGCGGTGGCGGGCAGTGCCATTTCCATGAATTATGAGTATTTTTCCTATTATATCCTCAGCGCCTGCGGGCAGGCGGCGACCACCTTTGTCAGCCAGAACTATGCGGCGGGCAACCGGCAGCGGTGCAGACGGATCCTGGTGCTCTGCCTGGTGGGCTCGGTGCTGTTTGACAGTATCGTCAACACGCCGCTGGTCATCTGGCGGCAGGCATTTTCGGGGATCTTTTCCTCAGAGGCGGCCGTGATCGAGGCTGCCTGCCAGCGGATGCTCATTGTGCTGGCACTGGGGCCGGTGTGCGGCCTGTATGAGGTGCCTGCCGGTGTTATGCGGGGCATGGGATATTCCCTGCGTCCCGCACTGATGACCATGCTGGGTATCTGCCTTTTCCGCATCGTCTGGGTGGAGACGGTTTTCCGACAGGTGCGGACGCTGCCCTGTCTGTTCATCGTATTTCCCATCACCTGGGCCATCACGCTGGTGCTGATCTGGGGGACTTTCAGGCTTGTGGCCTGGGATAAATTGAAGGGAAACGAGGGATCAGCCGCCTGAATGGCTGTAAAAATATTTCCGAAATAAGAGAAAAATATCAGCACATTGCCCGATTTACACAGGGGATTTTTGCGTGTATAATTTCTCCCGTTCATAAAAAATAAGACTGGCGCAGACCGGGGATGACTGGACGGAAATCCGGGAACGGATGCGCAGATGAACGGGAGTGAAACGTATGAAAGCAGTACAGAATGACATGACTGCGGGAGAGCCGATGAAGCTCATCCTGAGCTTTACGCTGCCGATTTTTATCGGCAATGTCTTCCAGCAGTTTTATAATATGGCAGACGCCGTGATCGTGGGAAAATTCGTGGGTAATCAGGCGCTGGCGGCGGTGGGAAGCACCGGCACGATCATGTTTCTGATTTTTGGCTTTGTGGTGGGCATGACCGCCGGATTTACGGTGCTGACGGCCCAGAAATTCGGCGCTGGGGATATGGTCGGCATGCGGCGGACGGTGGCCGGGGCCGGGATCCTGTCTCTGGCTGTGGGCATTTTTCTGACAATCTCGTTTCTGCTGTTTATGAAACCGCTGTTGGTTCTCATGCATACGCCGGAGGATATTTTTGCGGATGCTTATGCGTATATCATGATCATCAGCGGCGGCATTCTGGCCCAGATGCTGTATAATCTGCTGTCCAGCATTTTGCGGGCCATCGGCAACAGCAAGATCCCACTTTATTTTCTGATCTTAAGTGCGCTTTTGAATATTGTGCTGGATCTGGTGTTCATTGTGGTGTTCGGCCTGGGGGCCGCCGGGGCAGCCATTGCCACCGTCATTGCCCAGGGCGTTTCCGGGGTGCTCTGCCTTATTTACATTGCGGCGAAGATCCCGGTGCTGCACCTGAAGCGGGAAGACTTCCATGTGGGAAGCACGATCCTTCTGAGCCAGCTTCATGTGGGCATTCCCATGGCGCTGCAGTATTCCATCACGGCCATCGGTACGATGATGGTGCAGTCGTCCCTGAATATCCTGGGCTCCACGCTGGTGGCGGCGTTCACCGCAGCCGGGAAAATCGAGCAGCTGGTGACCCAGGGCTATGCGGCCATGGGAACGACCATGGCGACCTACGGTGCCCAGAATATGGGAGCCGGGGCGGTGCAGCGGATCCGGCAGGGCTTTCGGGCGTGCACGATCCTGGGTGTAATCTACGCCTTCCTCGCGGCAGGCTTTGCCATGACCGTGGGAAAATATATGACGTACCTGTTTGTTTCTCAGGATGTACAACTCATCATGGATTCTGTGGACATTTACCTGAAATGCATCGGCGTGTTCTTCATTCCGCTGGCGGTGGTGAACATTTACCGCAACGGCATCCAGGGGCTGGGCTATGGCCTGCTGCCTATGATGGCCGGTGTGGCAGAACTCATCGGCCGGGGCGTGGTGGCGATCCTGGCGGCGCGCAGAAGAAGCTATCTGGGCGTCTGCCTGGCAAGTCCGGCGGCCTGGGTGCTGGCAGGCGGATTGCTGCTGCTCATGTACTACTACATCATGCATGTGGATATGAGGCGGATGTTCGGGGAGAAAGCCGTTTCCGGTGAAAAACCATGAGAATAAAAAAAGAGAACAGAAGATGATATGCCTTCTGTTCTCTTTTTCTATAGAATGCTTTGCGTAATTAGTCCAGATCCTTGCCGGTGAGCATCTTGTATGCCTGGAGATATTTGGCGATGGTCTTGTCCACGATCTCCTGGGGCAGTGTCCAGTCGTTGTCGGGGTTGGCAGTGAGCCAGTCGCGGGCAAACTGCTTGTCGAAGGACGGCTGGGAATGTCCTGCCTCGTAGCCGTCAGCAGGCCAGAAACGGGAGCTGTCCGGGGTGAGCATCTCATCGCCCAGTACCATGTTGCCGTTCTCATCCAGACCGAACTCGAACTTGGTGTCTGCAATGATGATGCCTTTGTTCAGGGCGTACTCGGCACATTTCTTATAGAGGGCAATGGTGTTGTCGCGGAGCTGTTCAGCAAGCTCACAGCCCTTGCCCGGAAAATATTTTTCAAGGTGATCCACGCTCTGTTCAAAGGAGATGTTCTCGTCGTGGTCGCCGATCTCTGCCTTGGTGGAAGGGGTGTAGATCGGTTCAGGAAGCTTGTCGGACTCTTTCAGCCCTTCGGGAAGACGGATGCCGCATACAGTGCCGTTCTTCTGGTAGCTGGCCCAGCCGCTTCCGGTGATGTAGCCGCGGACGATACACTCGATGGGAAGCATGTTCAGCTTCCGGCACATCATGGACTTGCCCTGGAACTTCTCCTGCTGGAAGAATTCCGGCATGTCGGCTGTGTCCACAGAAATCATGTGGTTCGGGATGATATCCTCCGTCAGGTCGAACCAGAACTTGGACATCTGGGTCAGTACCGCACCCTTCTTGGTCACCTCATTGTGGAGGATCACATCGAAGCAGCTGATGCGGTCAGTGGCAACCATGATCAGGCTGTCGCCGTTGTCATAGATCTCACGTACTTTACCTTCTTTGATTGGTTTTAATTCCTGCATGTTTTCACCTCATATTGTATATATTGCAGTTCACCCGCGCCATTGGCAAAACCGTATCTTCGATACTCTCCGCTGTGTTGCAGCTCATTTTTGCTCAACCATTGGCGCTCCCTTCGCATATTCATGTATCCAGATTCCCATGCAAGCATGAAATCTGTCCACAAGAACATGCGAGTGAACTGTTTTGCTGATATTACAGTAACCCTATCACTTGCAACCGGTATCTGTCAAGAGTGAAACGAAAAATGTCGATCCAGCCAGTTGCCGAAGATCCCCACCATTTTGCCCATGGTGAAGGCCGCAGCTACGGTGCCGATGCCAAGACCCTGTAAATGACCGAGAAAGAAGAAGGTCATGCCGCCGGTGACGGCCAGGCAGATGACGTCAAAGGAAATTTTGATCTTCGGGTAGGGAATGCCGGTGATCTGGGACAGCTCCCTGGGAAAGAGATCCGTGGGAACGATGGGCAGGCCGCACCGGTTGGACAGGGCGATGCCCAGACTGATGAGCAGATAGCTGGCGACAAAATAGACCACCAGAAGCGGCAGACGCTGGGGCAGCACGTCGATCCACAGCTCATGGACATCCAGCAGTTTGCCGAAGATGAAGCCCACAACAAAGCTGAAAAGATAGGACGGAACGAATTTTTTCCGAAGGATCATGAGACTGAGGACGAGAAGCCCCTGAAAAATATACGTCCAGGTGCCTAAGGTCAGAAAAGGCAGGACGAGAGAAAAAGCGTAGGGAACGCTGGAAATGGCGGAAATACCGGCGTTGGAGTGCAGCATCAGGACAACGCCGAAGCTGTTGATGGTGACGGCGATGGCAAGTGCCAGCCAGCCGGGAAAGTGGGTCAGTTGCTTTTGTGATGTGTTTTCTTCCATGATAGGTATGCAATCCTTTCTTCCGCCAAAGCGGAACTTTTTTTAGATACCTACTATACTACAATCGAAAAAATGTTACAACCCGTGGAAATACTGTTTCCTTATTATATAGAAGAAACAGCGTAGCTCATTTTTGCTCATGACCAGGCGCTCCCTTCACCTGCTCTTGTGAACTGTAACGCATATTTTTCCCCAAATAACACATACTGTTCCTGAATACGGAAAGGAGTGGAAAACAGTATGATTCAACCGGATACGATCAAACTGCTGCGGGAATGTGACGCGGGCATCAAGATGGGTACGGCGTCTATCCACGATGTGATGGACTATGTGAAGGATGAAGATCTGAAGAAACTTTTGGAGGCGTGCAAGGACAAACACCGGGTACTGGAGCGGGAGATCGAGGAGCTGCTGGCGTCCTACGGGGATGACGGCAAGGAGCCGAACCCCATGGCGAAGGGTATGTCCTGGATGAAAACCAATGTCCGGCTGGTGATGAACGAGTCGGACGCCACCATCGCCGGGCTGATGACGGATGGCTGCAATATGGGCGTGAAATCCCTGGGGAAATATCTGAACCAGTATGCGGCGGCGGACGAGGAGGCGAAGGATATCACGAGGCGGCTCATGGCGCTGGAGGAGCAGCTGGCAGAGGACGTGAGGCGATTTCTGTGATGCCAGTGAACGTGTATATGTAATACCTTGACTGGTCTTTCGGGGTTATGGTAACATGGGATTAGGAAAAAGGCTTAACCCGAAAGAGGAATCAACGAATGAAGCGCACAGATAAAATAGAAGTGGGAGCGTTTGCCAGGACGCTGCGCAGAAGCGGTATTTACGTGTATGCCTACGACAAAGAAGAAGATCGTATGGTATTTTTCAGCGACCAGGAAAACTGCTGCCGGGAGGTTTTGCACTGGCAGGATTCCCCGGAGATCCGCAGCTGGATCCATCCGGAGGACCGGGATATTTTTGCGCAGCTGCTGAAAGGCAGCCGGGAGGAATCGGCGGAGCTGCGCATGGTGGAGGACGGTGTCACCCGGCGGAAGCTGGTGGAGACCCAGCTGCTGGACGACCGGTTTGTGACCGGCATTATCCGGGATGTGACCGTGGAACGCAAACGGGAACGGATGCTGGAAGAACAGGCGCACAGAGATCCCCTTACCGGCCTGTACAACCGCAGCCGCGGAACGGAGCTGATCAGCACCTATCTTTCTCAGAAAGATCCTTATGCTTCCTGTGGACTGATGATGCTGGATATTGATTATTTCAAAGGTGTCAATGACAGCTACGGGCACCTGTTTGGGGACCGGGCGCTGGAGACCTTTGCACAGCTTCTGCTGTCCCTGTTCCGCCCCGGAGATGTGATCATGCGTGTCAGTGGAGATGGATTCGTGGTTCTTTTAAAGGATATTGACCACAACAGGCTGGTGAAGAAGGCAGGAGAGCTGGTGGAGGCCACCAGACGGCTTCGTTTTTCGGAAGAAACGTATCATATGACATGCAGTGCAGGGGGTGTGTTTTCTGCCGGAAAATATATCCGGTTATACGTATGAGCAGTTGTTCGGCAATGCAGACTGGGCGCTTTGCAGAGCCAAGGAAACCGGACGCAACCGGTATGTATTCTGCGACTGCTTAAGAAGATATGAGACATGGAATCTGGATGATGCGAAGGTGGAGGATGTGGATGCCAGATACCTGCACAACGATATCATATCTACCGCCTTTGAAATCTTCGAGAAAATGAACAATTTCAGTCTGGCCATCCATCTGCTTCTGAAAGTGATCGGTTATCAGTTCGATCTGGATCGGATCACAGTGGTACGCACGGATGTGAAAGGCAGGCTGGCAGGTAAACAGTACCAGTGGTGTGCGGAGGGGATCCCCGGGGCACTGGATGTGCCGGGATCTTTCCAGAAGGAAGATTTCCTGACGCTGTTCCACAGCTATGACGAGTATGGCACGACGGTATTGCAGTATGACAGCATGCACAGATATTCCGAAGGCGCCAGAAACCTGCTCATGCAGGGCGATGCCAAGACGGTGCTCTATGCAGCCATGTACCAGGATGGCAGCTACACCGGCGCCATTTCCTTCGTGGTATGCAAGGAGAAGCGCTACTGGTCGGAGAAGAACCGGCGGCAGCTGGGGGAAGTGACAAAGCTCATTTCCATCCACATGGCGAAGAATCCGTCCATGAATGCCCTGACCAGGGGGGCATCCAACCTGCTGGAATACGATTCCCTCACCGGCCTCATTTCCTTTTCCCGTTTTAAGGAAGAGGTGGAGCGGCAGATCGTGGGAGAGCTGGCGGACACCTATGCCGTGATTTACACAGATTTTGAAAATTTCAAATATTTTAACCAGCAGTACGGATACCGCAGCGGTGACCAGCTGTTGAAGGATTTCTGTGATGCCGTTATGGAAAATATGAAGGAAACCGATGTGGGAGATATCTATTTCTCCCGGGTGGTGTCGGATCAGTTCATTCTGTTCCAGCCGGTCGGCGAGGTGTCGGCGCTGGTGGAAAAGGTAGAGCGGGTGAACCGGGAGTTCTGCCGGCAGCAGATGCTGTGGCATCCCGAGATCCGGGCCCGGGTGCGCAGCGGTATCTATGTGATCGATGCCAGCTGCGAGAGCGCTTCGGCGGCCATTGATGCGGCCAACTATGCGAGAAAACAGATCCTGCCCAGTTCCCTTCACATGGCTTTTCTGTATGATGAGAAGCTGGCAAAGCAGCATGAGATGGAAAAACAGACGTTAAACGGCATTGAGCTGGCCATCAAAAATCATGAGATCGAGGTGTATTTCCAGCCCAAGGTGCGTCTGTCGGATGACACTGTTGCCGGAGCGGAGGCGCTGTCCCGGTGGCACCGGGAGGACGGCACACTGATGGAGCCGGATCTGTTTATTGCCACGCTGGAAAAGGACGGCCGGATCGTGGATTTGGATTTCTACGTGCTGGAGCAGGTGGCAGCGTTCCTGAGCAAATGCCGGGAGGAAGGGCGGAAGCTTCTGCCCATCGCGGTGAACGGTTCCATCCTTCACGCCAGGGACGCCCACACGGTGGAAAAAATGCCGGGCTGTGCTGGACCGGTATGGCCTGGATCCGTCACTCATCGAGGTGGAACTGACAGAGACGGCCACGGTCAACGATTATGACAATGTCCGGCGGATGTTTCAGGATTTCCAGGCAGCTGGATTTCAGACGTCCATGGATGATTTCGGCGCCGGCTATTCCATTCTGAACGTGGTGGTGGATGTGCCGGTGAATGCGGTGAAGCTGGATAAGGCATTTCTCATGTACTGTATGGCTTCTGAAAAGGGAAGGACATTCCTGCAGTCGGTGATCCGTGTCATGAAGGGACTGGAATACAAGGTGATCTGTGAGGGCATCGAGACGAAAGAACAGGCAGAGTTTCTGCGGCAGGCCGGATGTGATCTGGGGCAGGGCTACTGGTTTTCCAAGCCCATTCCGGCAGCGGAATACGAGAAGATCATAGAAAAGTAAAAAAGAGGAGCAGCTTTGCGGGCGTGCTCCTCTTTTTCTATGGAAGAAATGCGTTTGTTTACTCGACATCTTTCAGTGCGTCCAGATCTTCCTCTCCGGTACGAACCTTTACCACCTTCTGTACATCGTATACGAAAATCTTGCCGTCGCCGATGTGGCCGGTGTAGAGGGCTTTCTTGGCTGTCTCGATGACTTTTTCCACCGGGATGTTTCCGACGATGACCTCGATCTTCATCTTCGGCAGAACGTTCACATCCAGCTCAGCACCACGATATTTCTCGCCTGCGCCCTTCTGGATGCCGCAGCCCATCACCTGTGTGACGGTCATGCCGGTAACGCCCAGTTCATTGAGGGCATTTTTCAGCTTGTCATAACGGGAATGCTTGGCAATGATGGATACCTTGTACATGCCGGTTGCGGTGCCGCCGATGGACTCGGTGCGGGTCACGCTGACAGCAGCTTCACGTTGTTTCTGGGAAGCTCTTGCGTATTCGCTCTCGCCCAGATCGGTGTTGTCGTTGACTTCCATGCCGGTTGCCACGTCTGTAATGGAGAAACCGGAGTAAGCGCTGACAAGACCGTGCTCATGGTAATCCAGGCCGTCGATCTCCACATCAGCCGGTACACGAAGGCCGATGACCTTGTCGATGACGCGGAAAATGATGTTCATGCTTACGAGTACCCATGCGATAACGGAAACCACACCTAAAATCTGAACGCCCAGGAAATGGAAACCGCCGCCGTAGAACACGCCGCCGTCCAGGGCGAAGAAGCCGGTGAGGATAGTACCCAGGGCACCACATACGCCATGTACGGAGATGGCGCCCACCGGATCGTCGATTTTTGCTTTGTTATCAAAGAACTCTACGGAAAGGACAATGGCAATACCTGCGATGAGACCAATGAAAAAGGCGCCGGTAACGGATACCATATCGCAGCCTGCGGTGATGGCCACCAGACCTGCCAGGGAACCGTTTAAGGACATGGAAACATCGGGTTTCTTATAGCGGATCCAGGTAAAGATCATAACGGTGCAGGTAGCAATAGCTGCTGCCATGTTGGTGTTCATGAAAATCTGGCTGGCACTGACCATATCTGCATCAGAGCTCATGGCAACGGTGCTGCAGCCGTTGAAACCGAACCAGCAGAACCAGAGGATGAAGACACCCAGGGCTGCTGCAGTCAGGTTGTGTCCGGGAATCGCACGGGCTCTGCCGTCTTTTCCATATTTTCCAATACGGGGTCCAAGCATCTTGGCGCCGATGCAGGCGGTCACGCCGCCTACCATATGGACTGCGGTGCTTCCTGCAAAATCATGAAAGCCCAGAGCGGAAAGCCAGCCGCCGCCCCAGATCCAGTGACCGGAGATGGGATATACCACGAGGGAGATCAGTGCACTGTATGCGCAGTATGCTTTGAAATTGGTACGCTCTGCCATGGAACCGGATACGATGGTTGCTGCGGTTGCACAGAACACTGTCTGGAAAATCACGTAGCACATGGTGGGAAGGGTTCCGAAATCGTAGGTGCCGCGGATGAACGGATCAAAACCGCCGATCAGGGCGCCGGTGCCTCCGAACATGATGCCGAAGCCTACCAGCCAGTAACAGGGTGTTCCAATACAGAAATCCATAAGGTTTTTCATCAGAATGTTGCCGGTGTTTTTCGCCCGGGTCATTCCCGCTTCACAGAGTGCGAAGCCGGCCTGCATGAAGAATACCATTGCAGCGCCTAACAGGGTCCAGATGACGTCTACAGATGAATACATAATTTTTTCCTCCTCATTTTCGAACTCGGCGATTCTTTTTCCGGCCTTACCTGTGAAAGGAAAACAGGCAGCATCACGTGATAGAAAAAGAAAAAGGACCCGAGTGATCATCTCGCGTCCTTGCTTATTTCCAGATTATAGTCATCATATCTTGCTCTGTCAACCAAAAAAGGAGAAAAAATTTAACAAAAAATTCACTGGAAAATAGAAAATTTTTCAACTTTTACGAAAAAGAGGAAGGAAAATAACGAAAAATAAGTACAACAGTTCACCCGTCTGTTCTTGTGGACAAATTTTATGCTTGCATATAAATTTGTTCGCAGGAATAGACCTACAGAACCTGCCACCGGCAGCTTCTTTCGGATGCAATGCAACGGAGGGAGCGCCAAGTTATGAGCAAAAATGAGCTGCAGCGCAGCGGAGAGCATCAAAGATGCGGTTTTGCGAATGGCGCGTGTGAACTGTGGGAAATGGAGGGAACTGGATTGCTGTGAATAGGGTTTTATGGTAAAATAACGGGAACAGAAGAAAAAGATGCGAGGGGATTACCTATGACAAAGAAGGAAATGGCGCTGACTGTCATCGAGCGCCTGAAAGCAGAATACCCGGATGCGGGATGTACGCTGGATTACAACGAAGCCTGGAAGCTTCTGGTGAGCGTGCGCCTGGCAGCCCAGTGTACCGACGCCCGCGTCAACGTGGTGGTGGAGGATTTATATAAGAAGTTCCCGGATGTGGATGCCTTGGCGGCAGCAACGCCGGAGGAGATCGAGGCCATTGTGAAGCCCTGCGGGCTGGGCAAAAGCAAGGCCAGAGACATCAGCGCCTGTATGAAAATCTTAAAAGAACAGTACGGCGGCAAGGTGCCGGATGATTTCGACGCGCTGTTAAAGCTGCCCGGTGTGGGCAGAAAGAGTGCCAACCTGATCATGGGGGATGTGTTCGGCAAGCCCGCCATCGTCACAGACACCCACTGCATCCGTCTGGTGAACCGCATGGGGCTGGTGGATCAGATCAAGGAGCCGAAGAAGGTGGAGATGGCGCTGTGGAAGCTGATCCCGCCGGAGGAGGGCAGCGATTTCTGCCATCGGCTGGTGTACCACGGAAGGGAAGTGTGCACGGCCCGGACGAAGCCCTATTGCGACAGATGCTGTCTGAATGACATCTGTCCGAAGATCGGAGTGTAGAAATGGAACTGCCAAAAGCATTTGAGGAGCGGATGAGACGGCTCCTCGGGGAAGAATATGAGGATTTCCGGGCGGCTTATGAGCAGCCGGAGGCCCAGGCTCTGCGGGTGAATACCGGGAAGCTTTCAAAAGAAGCCTTCCTTTCGCTGGCTCCCTTTTCTCTGGAACGGGTGCCCTGGACGAGAAACGGCTTTTATTATGGAAAGGAAGACCGGCCTGGTCGGCATGTGTACCACGAGGCGGGACTTTACTATATGCAGGAGCCCAGCGCCATGGCGGTGGGAGAGCTGGCAGGAGCAAGACCCGGGGAGCGGGTGCTGGACCTGTGTGCGGCTCCCGGCGGCAAGACGACCCATCTTGCCTCGGACATGAAGAGCGTGGGTCTGCTGGTGTCCAACGAGATCCACCCGGCCCGGGCGAAGATCCTGGCTCAGAATGTGGAGCGGATGGGCATTGCCCACGCAGTGGTGACCAACGAGACGCCGGATCGGCTGGCGGAGCGGTTTCCGGCATTCTTTCACCGGATCGTGGTGGACGCTCCCTGCTCCGGCGAGGGCATGTTCCGCAAAGACCCGGAGGCGTGTGAACAGTGGAGCCCGGACAATGTGAAGCACTGTGCAGAACGGCAGCAGGGCATTCTGGAAGCGGCGGCCCGGATGCTGCTGCCCGGCGGGACGCTGGTGTACTCCACATGTACGTTTGCACCGGAGGAAAATGAGGGAACCATCGGGGCATTTCTGGAGCTGCATCCCGATTTTCATTTGGTGCGCAAAGCCCCCTTTGACGGCTGGTTCGCGCCGGGACATCCGGAATGGGTGGAACATGCGCTGCAAAGTACAGTAGAAACGTACCGATTGTGGCCCCATAAGCTGCGGGGCGAGGGCCATTTCGCGGCAGTGCTTGTGCGGGACGGCACATACCCGGAGAGTACGCTGCTGGGCGTGCCTGGATCGACAGATGCCGGAAACGAAAGCAAAGTCCCGGCCCAGGAAAAGAAGCAGAAGAAAAACAAAGGCGGCAAGAGCGTGTCTGCGCTGGACGAGGCAAGGCTGTTGTTTTCGCAGTTTGTGAAGGATGCTCTGGTGGAACCGGAAGTTGTGATGCATGGGGCACAGGAGATGCGAAACGGAAATGCAATAGATGAGAAGCGGTCTGCGCAGCCGAAAGATCAGTGCTCTGAGATGGAGAAAACGTCGAAAGGGCAGATACAGATCGAGACAAATGGAGAAAAACTGGCCTTGCTAGTGACTTTGCAAATCCAGGCAGCCCTTGCCGGTGCGCCAGGCAGCGCCCATCTGGAGCTGTTCGGCGATCATCTGTGGCTGGTGCCGTCTGCTGTGGATCTGAATGGCCTCAAGGTATTGCGGGCGGGACTGGAACTGGGAACATTGAAGAAGAACCGGTTTGAACCGGCCCAGGCGCTGGCCCAGGCACTGCGGGCCGAAGAGGCGAAAAGCTGCTGTGACACAAAAGTTTGCGCAGGCGATGACCGGGCGGTGCGGTATCTTAGGGGCGAGAGCCTGCCGGCGGACGCGCCCGGGGCGGATGGCTGGTGTCTGGTGCTGGCGGACGGTTATCCGCTGGGCTGGGGCAAGCGAACCGGGGATGTGGTGAAAAATCATTATCCCAAGGGCCTGCGGAAAGAAAGAGGATAAACGATGATACGAGAGGTTGATTTACAGGAAATCTCAGATGGAAAGCTGTACACGGCCAACGACCTGGTGAAAGCGGGCTGCAACGACTGCGCGGGCTGTTCTGCCTGCTGCCGGGGCATGGGAAACAGTATCGTGCTGGATCCGCTGGACATGCACCGGCTCTGTCAGGGGCTTTCCCTGCCGCCGGAGGAAGTATTGTCCCGGGCGCTGGAGCTGCACGTGGTGGACGGTCTGATCCTGCCCAACCTGAAAATGGCGGGAGCGGAGGAAGCCTGTGCCTTTTTAAATGAAGAGGGCCGCTGTTCGGTGCATCCGTACCGGCCGGGCATCTGTCGGCTGTTTCCCCTGGGGCGGGTGTACGAAGAGGAATCTTTCCGGTATTTTTTACAGACCGATGAGTGTAAAAAAGAGAACCGCACGAAGGTAAAGGTGAAGAAATGGCTGGATGTGCCGGATGTGGCCGCCTATGAGCGGTTCGTCTGTATGTGGCATTTTTTCCTGAAACGGATGGGGGAGCTGCTGGCTTCGGGAAATGAGGAGGAGCAAAAGCAGATGAACCTGTATCTGCTGCGGTTATTTTTCCTGACGCCCTATGACGGGGCCCGGGATTTTTACGGACAGGTGGATGCCCGGATCCAGACGGTAAACCGACTGTTCGGAGAGTGAGGAAGAATAGATGAAAAAAAGTTTTGAACGGGACGGTGTGCTGATGCTGGCCTTGCTGTTTGTCGCGGTGCTGGGGGGCTGGGAGCTGTTCCGGCTGCTCAACGGTCTGCTGGGCGGCAGCTACGGCACCAGACCCTGTCTTTTCCTGTTTGCTGTCTTACTGGTGTGGGCTGCGGTGCTCACCGGGAAAAAGCGGTGGACAGAGGCACGGGCGGTGGACGGCATTTTTGTGGCCAGCCTCTGCCTGAAGCTTGATTATATTTTTTATACAAGCTGCTATATGCGGCAGCAGGATACGCTGATTTTTGACTATCCCATGGGCCATCTGGGCTACATCGGTTATCTGTATTACAATCACCATCTGCCGGATTTTGACACCCGGACGGCCTGGAGCTTTTCCCATCCGCCGCTGCACCATGCCATTGCGGCACTGTGGGTGAAGCTGAATGTGAAGCTGGGCGTGGAGCTGGAGCTGGCCATTGAAAATATCCAGCTGCTGACGGTGTTTTATTCCATGGGCATTCTGCTGTTTGCCTATCTGATTTTGAAAGAATTCGAAGTAAAAGGGAAAGCGCTGTACGCGGGGCTTCTGCTCATCGCCTTTCATCCCACGCTGGTGCTGCTCTCCGGCAGTGTGAACAACGACGAGCTGGCGCTGTTTTTCATGATGGGGGCGGTGCTTTACACCATCCGCTGGTATCGGGACAGTTCCCTGAAAAATATCCTCATTCTGGCGGTGATGATAGGCTGTGCCATGATGGCGAAAGTCTCTGCCGGGCTGGTGGCTCCGGCGGTGGCGGTGGTTTTTCTTGTGAAGCTGTGGCGGGAGCGGAAAAACTGGAAACGGTATTTCGGCCAGTTTATCCCCTTTGGTCTGGTGGTATTTCCTCTGGGGCTGTGGGCGCCGCTGCGCAACAAGCTTCTGTTCGGCGTACCGCTGAATTATGCGGAAAAACTAAAGCTGGACGATCCCCAGTTCATCGGCAATATTCCGGTGTTGAAGCGGTTCTTTGATTTTTCCCCGTATCAGTTCGCTCATCTGGATGTGCAGTTCGAGGAGGCGGGCACCTACCGGGAATTCAATGTATTTCTGGGGCTTTTGAAGACGGCCATCTTTGGACAGACGGATTTTTATCAGGAAAGCAGAGGGCTCACCATCGCCGGGACGGTATTGTTCTGGATGAATGTGGGGCTGGTGGCGCTGGCAGCTTACGCCATTGTCCGCAGCATCGTGACGTACCGGCATCATTTAACTATGGAAAAATGGTTCCTGCTGCTGGGATCTGCAGTGTATCTGCTGTCCTATTTTCAATTTTGTCTGGAATATCCCCATATCTGCACGATGAATGTGCGATACATTCTGCTGCTGCTGTTCACCGGCCTGTTTTTTGCCTGCATCTGGGGGCAGGAGCGGGAAGCGGACGGCCATGGGGCCTGGAGCCGGGCGCTGCTTTGGATCTCCGGCGTGTGGGCCTGCGTATCTGCGGCCATGTTCGTGCTGCTGGGGGCGCTGTGATGGAGATAAGGACATTTTCTTCCTGCTGTCTCTGTCCGAGAGACTGCGGGGCAAAACGAAGTCAGGGACAGCGGGGGCGCTGCGGCGTAACGGAAACGCTGCGGGTGGCCCGGGCGGCGCTGCATTACTGGGAAGAGCCGTGCGTTTCCGGGGAAAACGGTTCCGGCGCGGTGTTTTTCTCCGGCTGTAATCTGGGCTGCGTCTTCTGCCAGAACCGGGATATTTCCGATGGAAGGGCGGGCAAAGACATTTCCCCGGAGCGGCTTCTGGAGATTTTCTTTTCTCTGAAAAAACAGGGGGCGGACAACATCAATCTGGTGACGCCCTCCCATTACCTTCCGGCGCTGGCGCCGGTGCTCCAAGAGGCACGGGACAGCGGACTGGATCTGCCCATCGTGTACAACACCGGCGGGTATGAGTATCCGGAGGCACTGCGGCTGCTGGACGGACTGGTGGATATTTACCTGCCGGACTTCAAATATATGGATCCGGCGCTGGCGGCGCGTTACAGTCAGGCGCCGGACTATCCCGACCGGGCAAAGGAAGCGCTGGCGGAAATGGTGCGGCAGACTGGGGAGGCCGTCTTTGATGAAGCCGGAATGATGAAGCGGGGCGTTATCGTGCGTCATCTGGCCCTGCCGGGGCAGCTGTCGGATTCCATGTCGGTGCTGGCCTATCTCCATGAGACGTATGGCGAGCAGATATTTTTGAGCATCATGAACCAGTACACGCCCATGCCGGGCATCGAAAAAACATTTCCCGAGTTGGGAAGGAAGCTTTCGGCGGATGAATATGACACGTTGGTGGACTACGCGGTGCTGCTTGGGGTGGAAAATGGATTTATCCAGGAAGGAGATACCGCCGAGGAAAGCTTTATTCCGCCGTTTGATTTAGAAGGTGTGTAGGAAAGATGGAATGTTACAGTTCACACGCGCCATTCGCAAAATCGCATCTTCGATGCTTTCTGCTGCTTCGCAGCTCATTTTTGCTCATTATAAGGCGCTCCCTTCGCATGTTCATGCATCCAGATTTTCATGCAAGCATGGAATCTGGACACAAGAACATACGAGTGAACTGTAAAATAAAACGCTTGACACGGGAATTGGCGTTGTGCTACGATACTAAGCGGTAATTGCATGTACGTGTCCAACGGGACTATATATTTTGTTGTTTCTGAGAAAAACAGCGGGTATATGGTCCTTTTTATGTTTGAAAAGAAAGGAAATAAGAATGACAGAAGAAAAGAAACCTGCGGCGAATCCCATGGGGACGAAGCCGGTGATGAGATTGTTGCTGACCATGGCAGTGCCGCCGATGATTTCCATGTTTACCACATCCATGTATAACATTGTGGACAGCATGTACGTATCTGCCATGGGAGAAAAGGCCCTGACGGCGGTATCCCTTGTTTTTCCGTTACAGAATATCATCCTGTCTGTGGCGGTGGGCGTGGGTGTCGGCATGAACTCCCTCATTTCCCGGGCGGTGGGCGCCGGACGGGGAGAGGAGGCAGACGAGGTGGCCAGCCAGGCCATGCTGGCGGTGCTGTTGCATTTTGTCGGGTTCGTGCTTATTGGCCTGTTTCTGGCAAAGCCCTATCTTGCCATGTATACAAAAGATGCCGAGATTCTCGGCATGAGCACCACCTACGGACGGATCGTTATGTGTGCCTCCTTCGGCACACTGATCTACCTGGTTCTGGAAAAGATCTTCCAGGCAGAGGGCATTATGTACGTGCCCATGGGCTGTCAGCTGGTGGGGGCTGTGGTAAATATCATCCTTGACCCCATTATGATCTTCGGAAAATTTGGCTGCCCGAAAATGGGGGTGGCCGGGGCCGCCATCGCCACGGTCATCGGCCAGATCGTGTCCCTGGTACTCATTGTGATGCTGTATCGGAGAGGTGGTTCCCAGGTAAAGGTGCGGCTGGAATATATGCGGTTCAACGGCATTATCATGGGAAATATTTATAAAATTGCCATCCCGTCCACCCTGGTGATGTGCATGCCGTCTATCCTTGTCAGCGTGCTCAACGGCATCCTGACATCAGCTTCCCAGGTGGGCGTGGCGGCCTTTGGCCTGTACTATAAATTGCAGACGTTTGTTTACCAGCCGTCCAGCGGTCTGGTGCAGGCACTGCGTCCCATCGTGGGTTACAACTATGGCGCCCGCAATTACAAGCGGATGAATGAGACGGTGCGCACCGGTCTTCTGGTGGTGGGTGTCATCATGACTGTGGGAACCGTGCTGTTTCTGGCAGTGCCCGGCTTCATCCTGTCCTTCTTCCATGCCCAGGGAGAGCTGCTGACCATCAGCACCGCCTGCCTGCGTATCATCAGCACCGGCTTTATCATTTCCTCGGTGGGCGTGGTGCTGGCCGGAACCTTTGAGGCACTGGGCATCGGCAAATATTCCCTGACCATTTCCCTGCTCCGGCAGATGACGGTCATCCCGATCCTGGCGCCCATCATGGTGCGCATTGCCGGATTAAACGGCATCTGGGTCACCTTCCCGCTGGCGGAGATCGCGGCGGCAGTGGTGGGCGGCCTGCTGTACCGGAAGGTGCTGCGGCATCTGCCCGGGCAGAATGCCTGAAAACGTACCAAGATATCGGCATGATTGGACAGTGACAGGTGTTTGGTGTCGGTTGGAAAGAACTTATTCTCAGGTATCATGGATGCAACTACGGGAAGTATCTGCGTAAGTGAGCAACACCAGTGCCGGAATATAGAATATCCAGATCAGTGGACGGCAAACTTCCAGTCCAAGAAAAGACAAAACCACACACAGATCACAGAGCAGCAGAAAGAAAAGCCCCAGGGCAAATGCTTTCTGCTGCTTTTTTGCAAAAAAATCCACCAGAGTCATATACAGGTAAGCGACCGGCGGACAGATCATGGAGAACAGAATCCAGAAGAGCAGGCCGGGAGCATACATAATGCGGCCGTGAAATTTGCTGCGCCAGCACAGCCGGGCCATGCAGTACAGAAAAATGCCGTACCGGTAAATAGCCATCGGTGTCCATGCCAAAAGAAGCCCCAGCGGGTCATTTTTTTCAAAGATTAAAAAATAATCAGCAGCGGCCACGAAACAAAGTCCCCAGGGGGAAGGCCGGAACGTTGGATGCGCGCAGCCGATGGATCGCGCACGGAAGGGAGCCGCTGTCAGTCGCTCTCGGGCCGTGACTGGATGGCCAGAGATTACGATATGCATGTGATTGTAAAACGAAGCGGCAAATACCGGTAAAAAGGCAGAACAGAACAAAACCATATCGAACCACAGGCAGCACCTTTCTTTACTTTTTAAATCTCTGCCCGTAGTATTCCCACTTGCAAAGAAAAACAAATTATACTAATATACTAAAATGAAAAACAAATTAGATTTTTTTTACAGGAGGTAACAAGATGACCGGGTACGCACAGAGAACGAAGGAAGAATTGCAGCAGTTAAAGAAGGAGCTGGAGAAGCAGTATGAGGATGCCAAGGGCAAGGGCCTGAAGCTGGATATGTCCAGAGGAAAGCCGTCTGCAGCACAGCTTGACCTTTCCATGGGAATCATGGATGTCCTCACCAGCGAGAGTGTCCTGAAGACAGAAGCGGGACTGGACTGCCGCAATTACGGCGTTCTGGACGGTATTCCGGAGGCCAAAAAGCTGATGGCAGATATGATGGAGGTAGCGCCGGAGCAGGTGATCGTGTACGGCAATTCCAGCCTGAATATCATGTACGACACCGTATCCCGGTCTGTGACCCATGGCGTATTGGGAAGCACACCCTGGTGCAAGCTGGATCAGGTGAAGTTCCTCTGCCCGGTGCCCGGCTATGACCGGCACTTTGCCATCACCGAGCATTTTGGCATCGAGATGATCAACGTGCCCATGTCCCCGGAAGGCCCGGATATGGATCTGGTGGAAAAACTGGTGGCAGAGGATGCATCCGTCAAGGGCATCTGGTGTGTGCCGAAATATTCCAATCCCCAGGGCTATTCCTATTCCGATGAGACCATCCGCCGTTTTGCCAATCTGAAGCCTGCGGCAGAGGATATCCGGATTTACTGGGACAATGCCTACTGTATTCATCATTTATACGACGACAACCAGGTGGAGCAGCCGGAGATTCTGGCAGAATGTGCCAAGGCCGGCAACCCGGATATGGTTTATAAATTCTCTTCCACATCCAAGGTAACCTTCCCCGGCTCCGGTATCGCTGCGCTGGCAGCATCGGAGGCAAACTTAAGCGAGATCCGCAAGCAGATGACCATTCAGACCATCGGCCACGACAAACTCAACCAGCTGCGCCATGTGCGTTTCTTCGGCGATATCGAGGGCATGAAGAAACATATGAGCAAGCAGGCAGCTATCCTGCGTCCGAAATTCGAGGCAGTGACAGATATTCTGGAAAAAGAGCTGGGCGGCCTTGGCATCGGCGAGTGGACAAAGCCGCTGGGAGGCTACTTTATTTCCTTTGACGCGCTCCCGGGCTGCGCAAAGGCCATCGTGGCAAAATGCAAGGAGGCCGGTGTGGTCATGACCGGTGCAGGCGCTACCTTCCCTTACGGAAAGGATCCGAAAGACAGCAACATCCGTATCGCGCCGTCCTTCCCCACACCGGAGGAAATGGCACAGGCCGCAGATCTGTTTGCACTTTGTGTGAAGCTGGTCAGCGTGGACAAGCTGCTGGAAGCATAAAAAACAGAGAACAGCGTCCATGCGGTGCATGCGATTTTTCAAACTGGCCTTTATAAAAAACACAAAACTGGATATTTCAAAAAGCCACTATATGAAGTATAGTTGGACAAACGAAAAACAGAAGGAGTGTTTATGATGGATCAGTCTATGAAACAGCTTACCAAGACCGCAATGATGGCGGCAATCATTTTTGTATGTACATACACGTTCAAGATTCCCAATGCGATCACCGGCGGATACACCCACTTGGGTGACTGTGCGATTTTTATCGGTGTGATGGTGCTGGGAAGAAAGCATGGCACAGCGGCAGCAGCTGTCGGCGCAGCCATGTCTGACCTGCTGGGCGGATTTTTCATGTGGGTCGTGCCCACGTTTCTCATCAAAGGCGTCATGGCCTTTGTCATGGGAACCATCGTGGAGAAAGTACTGCCGGATAAGAACGGCAACTGGCTCATCGGCGCTATTGTGGGCGGCATCTGCCAGATCCTGGGCTACACCATTGCCAAGATCATCCTGTTAAGCCCCGCAGCAGCACTGGCAACCACACCGACCATCACCGCGCAGACCGTCATCGGGATCATCATTGCGTCTGTCGTGATCACCATCCTGCAGTCCTCCAAGGTACTCAACCGCCTGAGACAGATGTGATGCGCGCAAAAGAAAAGGGAGCGACGTCGAAGACGGCATTTCCTTTTCTTGCGCCATCATCGAGCGAACGGCCTGCGGAGCAGGCGGTGAAGCGCGACAGCGCGGGTTCGTGAGATTGGGTAGGTGGGTGAAAGACTTTTGGACACGCCCCAACATGAGCATAAAGAGGAAGCGGCAGCTTCACGATATGCGAATGGTGGGCGCTATGTGCCGGTGGCACATGTTTAGCGCCGACCGAAGCGGAGCGTAGAAAGAATTGCGGGAGTGCGAAGCACGGAGCAATTCGAAGGGTATCATAATATGCTTGCGCCATCATCGAGCGAACGGCCTGCGCAGCAGGTGAAGGAGAAATATTTATGAAGAAAATAGATGCACATGCCCATATCGGGCAATTCGGCAGCTGGGCAGGCGTGGAAGGTACGCCGGACGTGCTGCTGTCCTTTATGGATGAATATGAGATCGAGAAAACGGTTCTGTGTGCGAAGGATCACAACGGAAACGAAGGTGTGCTGGAGGCCTGGCGGCAGCATCCTGACCGGTTCTGGCCGCTGGTGTACGTCAATCCCACGGAAGGGGCGGAAGAATGTCGCCGGAAGATTGAGCGTTATGTGGATCAGGAGGGGTTCAAGGGCATCAAGATGAACCCGCTGCGCCATGCGTTCGTGGCAGACGATGAGATGGTAGACCCGGTGATGGAAGAAGCCGAAAAGCGCGGCATCCCGGTGTTTATCCACTCCGGTCATCCCCCGTATTCCCTGCCCTGGAGTATCGCGCTGCTGGCAGAGCGTTTTCCAAAGGTAAAAGTGGTGATGATCCACATGGGTCATGGACACGGCGTATACATCGATGCCGCTATCAAGATGGCAAAGCGCCATCCCAACATTTATCTGGAAATGTCCGGCATGCCCATGGGTGTCAAGATCAAGCAGGCTTATGAGGAGGTGGGTGCTGACCGGATCATGTTCGGTACTGATTTCCCGTTCCATCATCCGTCTGTGGAGATCCAGAAGGTACTGACCTGCGGACTGCCGGAAGCGGCTCAGGAAGATGTGTTCTACAATAATGTGAAAAAATTATTTGGAAATATGTAATTGCTAGAAATATAGAAGAAGCTTACGGGAGATTTCAGGAAAACTCTGCGTAGGCTTCTTTTTTACAGAAAATGTTATCCTGTGAAATGTATTCGGGTAGAAGCACATCGCGGGATAAATTTTCAATTTATGTAGTTGTAATCCCGGGAATGCTGTGGTATGATGTCTGTATCTTTTCAGGTGAATACCTGATTCTTATATTTCTATGCCTGTATCAGGCGATACTTCAAACGAACAGAATGAGATTTTATACAGAGCGGCGGGAAAGAAGCTTCTTCTCAAACACAGATAACTGTGCTAAAATAAATGCAGAAAAATTCTCTGTTTCTTTGCTGTTTTGTGTGAGAAAGAAAGGAGAATTTTATGAGTGAGAAAATGGCGGATGATTTCCTCATGTCCCCGATGGTAGATTATTGTTTCAAAGAGCTGCTGGCATATCCGACAGTGAGAAAAGGGTTTCTGGCAGCGATTCTGAACAGAGATCCATCAGAAATTGGAAGCACAGAATTATTGCCGACGATTTTGGAAAAAGAAACAGAAGAGGGGAAATATGGTATTTTGGATGTGCGGATCCGGATGAAGGACGGCTCTCAGATTGATCTGGAAATGCAGGTAGTTCCATTTGCGTTTTGGGAGAGACGGATTCTCTTTTATCTGAGCAGAATGTATACGGAGCAGATCAAAGCAGGCGAAAACTACGGGGAAATGAAGAGATGCATACATGTGAGTATTCTGAACTTTATTCATTTTCCAGAGGATCAGATCTGTTTCCGTGAGATTGCGCTCTGTGATCTGCAGACGAAAAAGAAGTATACCGATCTTTTGGAAATTTATGTGCTGGAACTGAAGAAACTTCCGCCGGAGCAGTTGAAGGAGCCAATGATCATCCAGTGGATGCGGTTTCTTTCGGCGCAGAAGAAGGAGGACTTTGAAAAAATGGCAGAGAAAGATGGTTACATAGGAGAGGCCTACGGAGTTCTGAAAAAGCTCAGCGCAGATGAGCAGAAGCGTCTGGAGTATGAAGCGCGGCAGAAAGCGATTCTGGATTACAATTCTCAGGTGATCGGTTATACGGAAAAAGGAGTTCAAATGGGCGAGGAGCGTCTGGGGCGTCTCTGTGAAGCACTGATGGATGCCGGACGGATGGAGGATCTGAAAAAGGCTGTCTCGAATGAAGAATACCGCAAAGAGCTGTATCAGGAATTTGACATATTATAGATGAAGACAGATATAAAGAAAGCTGTCCTTTGACATCCGGTACGGATGCCCGAGGGCAGCTTTTTCTATAGATTGTTACATCAAGTGCGATATAGGCATGAAACCGTGCCATTACCGGGCGCAGAAGATATCAGTTTTCCATGCGGTTGATACGCTTGCGCAGTGCCGGGCCAACGATGACACTCACGACGATCTTGATGGCGTCGCCCAGCAGAAACGGGATAACACCGGCCATGAGAGCGGTGCGGGCATCCATATGTGCCTGAAAAGCCAGCCAGCAGGTACCTAAGGTATAAAGCACGGCAGTGGCGATGACCATGCCGACAATGTGCAGGATCTTGTTTTTCGGGAAGCGTTCAATGAACCATCCGCTGATAAAAGCCAGGAACAGATAGCCGAACAGGTAACCGCCGGTGGGGCCGAACAGCTTGGCTGGGCCGGAGGAGAAGCCGGAGTACACCGGAAGTCCCACAAGGCCAAGAAGCAGATAGATGAACGTGCTGACGGTGGCCATGCGGCTACCCAGAATGTAGGCGTCCAGATAGATGACAAAGGTCGCCAGGCTGATGGGGACGATGCCGATGGTGATGGACATGGATGCCAGCGCACAGAGCACGGCGGCCATCAGGGCGGTGGCGGTAAGCTGATAAGTGTTGATGCTGTGTTTTTCTCTTGTTTTCTCGTGAGTCATTTCCATTTTCCATACTCCTCTTAACAAATGATTTACGCGGGCCATGCCTGAAACAGGCTTTCGCGTATTGGTTATCCCGAAGTATAGACAATTTCAAGAGAATTGTCAACTATAAATTCAAAAATAAAGTTGACAATTAAAAATCAGTATCATCTTTTGCAGAGTCATACCAGTTTAGCCGTGCCATTCACAGAAGCGTGCTCGCGCACTTTCCATTGCTTCACAGCTGCTTTCTGCTCATTCCCCGGCGAACTCATCGCAGTTCTTTTGAATGGTGTTCAAAAACAAAGAACTGTGATAGCCGTCCGCCGTCGCGTGGTTGATGGAAATGGAGAAGGGCAGCAGCATCCGGCCGTTCTGCTCGAAATATTTTCCAAACAGGATGATGGGCAGGATCATGCGGGAATCTGAATACGTGTCGCAGCCATAGCCGGTGAAGGACAGCCAGGGCAGACTGGACACCGGGACAAAGTTTTCCGGTCGATCGCCGCGGCCTTTGACACCCTTCACGTCGCCGTAGCGGGCGATATCAGCCACCACGGTTTCATAAAAGGTGTGAAAATCCTCACTGTAAGGGCTCCAGATATCCGAAAAGGTATGGGTATCCTTGTGGAAAACGGTGTAGGACGGATTGCAGAAATTCCAGTAGCCGGGACGACCTTCCCTGTCCAGGCAGGTGCGGAACTCCCGGAAAGTGTTTACCGTGCGCATGACGATGTACAGCATGGACGGGAAAAATTTCAGATTTTTTTCCTTCAGCACCTGCATGAATCCGGTGATGTCAATGTTGACATTGAGATTGTAGCGGGTTTTGATGAGATCCATGTAGTAGTGAAAATATTCCGCCCGCTCCCAGGTCTCCATATCATAAAGCTGGAACTGCGGCTGTGAAATGCTGTTTCTGGAAATATCAGCCATGAACGATCACCTCCGGAATCTGTGAAAATGTATCGATTTTTGCAGCATAATGCGTGGTTTCCCCAAAGCCGAACCCGGCGAAAATAAAGGGGACACCGGCCTCCTGACAGGCCTGGGCATCGCCGTCGGTGTCTCCGATGTAAACTGGGTGAGAGATGGTGTTGCGTTCTACGATGAGACGGATATTTTCGGCCTTGTATTTGCCGCTGCTGCCCGGACATTCGTGGTCGAGGAAGCAGTCGCCAAGACCAGTGGCCTCCAGAAAGGTCTCGATGTAGCCGGCCTCACAGTTGCTGACGATGTAAAGGGGATACTGCTCCTTCAATGCCAGCAGCGTTTCTCTGACGCCGGAAAACAGCTTCCCGGGGATCTTATGCAGAAATTCGTGCTCGTTGTCGGTGCATTTCTGGATGAGCTCCAGGTATTCCGGTTTGGAAAGCTTTGTGAAAATCATGCTGGCAATGACCGGAAGCGGTCTGCCAAACAGTTTTTTCAGGTTGTCCGGGGTGGCACGGAAGGACACGTCGGGCCGGTGCTCCAGAATTTCGTTCCATGCGGCCGCCACACTTTCTGTGGAATCCCATAGCGTGCCGTCCACGTCAAAAATAATGCCGTCTGTCTGTATTTTTTTATCCATAGATATTGCCTTTCTTTCTTTACAGTTCACTCATGTGTTCTTGCATGAACAAACATATATATGATCTGTTTTCACTTTCTATCCTACAGGAAAAAGAATGGGTCTGGCAAGTAGTTGTTGAGAATGCTATAATACGGCAGGAGGCAAAAACTATGAGATATGAGAGAATGGAAGAGGCTGTTTTTGAGAGCCGTCCTAACCGCTTTATCGCCCATGTGCGCCGGGGCGGCGAGACGCTGGTGTGCCATGTGAAAAACACCGGTCGGTGCCGGGAATTGCTGGTGCCGGGGACAGCCGTTTATATACAGAAAAGTGACAATCCGGCGAGGAAAACTGCCTATGATCTGATCAGTGTGTACAAGCCGGGAACCGATGGGAGGCCGGGTCAGCTGGTCAACATGGATTCCCAAGCGCCAAACGTCATCGTAAAAGAATTGCTGGAGCAGGGCCGTCTGATCGGCGGGGTAAAAATGATCCGGCCCGAGACAAAGTATGGAAATTCCCGGTTTGATTTTTATGCGGAAACAGAAACAGATAAATGGTTCATCGAGGTCAAGGGTGTGACGCTGGAGGAGGACGGCATCGCCCGTTTCCCGGATGCACCCACCGAGCGGGGCGTGCGCCACATGCAGGAGCTGATGGCATGTATGGCGGACGGCTATCGGGCCATGATCTGCTTTGTCATCCAGATGAAGGGTGTGCAGGTTCTGGAAGCTAATGCGGCGATGCATCCGGCCTTTGCGGAAACGCTGGCTGCTGCTGCCCGGGCCGGGGTGGAAGTGCGGGCCTTTGACTGTCTGGTGACGGCGGACAGCCTGACGGCAGACGCCGAGATCCCTGTCAAAACGGAGTGGACGTACAGCCTAGACGATATGACCCGTCCCCTGCTTTCCTGGTTTCGCAGCCACGCCCGGGTGCTGCCCTGGAGGGAAGAAGTGAGCCCTTACCGGGTGTGGATCTCGGAGATCATGCTGCAGCAGACCCGGGTAGAGGCGGTAAAGCCCTATTTTGACCGGTTCACGACAGAGCTGCCGGATGTGAAAAGCCTGGCGGAGGTGCCAGAGGAGCGGCTTATGAAGCTGTGGGAAGGACTGGGCTACTACAGCCGTGCCCGGAATCTGCAAAAAGCAGCCCGGGTGGTGATGGAATCCTGCGGCGGACAGCTGCCGGACACATACGAAGAACTGTTAAAGCTGCCGGGCATCGGCTCTTACACGGCAGGAGCGGTGGCCTCTATCGCCTGCGGACGGCCGGTGCCTGCGGTGGACGGCAACGTGCTGCGGGTATGGTCGCGGCTGTTCTGCCGGGAAGAAGATATTTTAAAACAGTCGGTAAAGACCATGGTGGAGGAAGAGATCACGGCAGTGATTCCCAAAGACTGTCCCGGCGCCTACAATCAGGCGTGGATGGAGCTGGGGGCGCTGGTGTGTGTGCCCAATGGCAAAGCCCACTGCGAGGAGTGCCCGCTGGCGTTCGGCTGCCGGGCAAAAGCGGAAGACAGGATCAATGAATTCCCGAAGAAAACGCCGAAGAAACCCCGGCGCATCGAGGATCTCACGGTGCTGGTTATCTGGAATGGCGAGCGGACGCTCATCCGCAAACGGCCGAAAAAGGGGGCTGCTGGCAGGCTTGTATGAGCTGCCCAACGTACCGGGGGCACGAACCCAGGAAGAGGCGCTTGCCCTAGTCAAAGAGATGGGTCTTTCCCCCATTCGAATTACCCCGCTGCCCGATGCAAAACATATTTTTACCCATGTGGAATGGCATATGAAAGGCTTTCTGATCCTGACGGAGGAGCGGGATCCCCAGGCAGGGCCGGAGGAAATCTGGGCGGATGCGGCCAGCGCGGAGGAAAAATATTCCATTCCGTCGGCATTTCACGCGTACTCGGGCAAAATTTATGAAAAATGAAAGTAAATTGTAATTGGATTTAAGGGCAAAAACAGATATAATAATGTTATGATGCCAGGGTCAAAAGGTCTAAGCCCACGTGAGCTTGCTCATAAGTGGGTGAGAGACCTTGGGACCCGCCCCGATATGAGCATAAAAGTGGGATGATAATCCCACGATATGCGAATGTGGTGAGGATTGTGGGAGTGCATAGCACGGAACAATCCGCAGGCATCATATTTAAAAAAAGATAGGAGGTTCCCTGTGTACAATACGATCGTAATAGGGGCGGGGGCAGCAGGTGCGGCCGCTGCGCGTGTGCTGGCGGAAAACGGCAGACAGGTGCTGGTGGTGGAGCGAAGAGACCACGTGGGCGGCAACTGCTATGACTGTCAGGATGCCCATGGCATTCTGGTACAGCCGTATGGCCCTCATATTTTCCATACAGATAATGAGCAGGTGCGGGCATTCCTTTCCCGTTTTACTGCGTGGAGAGATTTTGGACATGAGGTAGTGGCGAAGGTGGGAGAGCAGCTGATCCCGGTGCCCTTCAACCTGAACACCCTGCATCAGGTGTATGACCAGGAGAAAGCAGACCGTCTGGAGAAGCTTCTCGTGGATACTTTTGGCGCGGAAAGCCGGGTGCCGATCCTGAAGCTGCGGCAGCAGGAGCAGGCGGAGATCCGGGAGATCGCGGATTATGTTTATGAAAATATTTTCCTGCATTATACGATGAAGCAGTGGGGACAGACGCCGGAGGAGATCGATCCGGCGGTGACCGGCCGGGTGCCGGTGGTGATCTCCAGAGATAACCGGTATTTTAAAGACAAATATCAGGGCGTTCCGCTGGAAGGCTTTACGGCCATGTATGAGCGGATGCTGGATCACGAAAACATCACCCTGCGGCTTTCCACAGATGCAGACAGCCTGCTGGCATTTTCCGGCAATCAGGTGCTGTTTGAAGGAAAACCGTTTGACGGGGAAGTGATCTATACCGGCCCGGTGGACGAGCTGTTCGGCTGTTGCTTCGGGCGGCTGCCGTACCGTTCCCTGGATTTTGTGTTCGAGCATCATGACTGCCCGGATTATCAGGGCCACAGTGTCATCAATTATACCGTCAGCGAGGACTACACCCGGATCACGGAGTTCAAGCATCTGACGGGACAGAAGTGCGAAGGTACCACCATCGTAAAGGAATACCCCATGGCTTACACCGGGGCGGATGGACAGATTCCGTACTATGCCATCATGAATGCGGACAATCAGCAGCTGTATGACCGGTATGCCATGCTGGTAGCGCCCATGGCGCATTTTCATCTGCTGGGCAGACTGGCCGAGTACCGGTATTACAACATCGATGCCATGACGGCCCGGGCGCTGGAACTGGCAGAGCAGATTTTACAGAAAAACCATCAGGAGGATAAAAAATTATGAAACTGCTGACGTTTGCAGTGCCGTGCTATAATTCAGAGGCATATATGGAGAACTGTATCCGTTCTCTGCTTCCGGGCGGCGAGGATGTGGAAATCATTATCGTAGATGACGGATCGAAGGATGGAACAGCGGCCATTGCAGACCGCTATGCAGCAGAGTATCCGACAATTATCAAGGCCGTACACCAGGAAAACGGCGGTCACGGCGAGGCGGTCAATGCCGGCCTTCGCAATGCCACCGGCCTGTATTTCAAGGTGGTAGACAGTGACGACTGGGTGAATCTGGAAGCTTACCAGAAGGTGCTCCGCACACTGAAGGAGCTCGTACACGCCAAAGAGGTTGTGGACATGATGATCTGCAACTATGTATATGAAAAACAGGGCGCACTGAAGAAAAAAGTCATGCGCTATAAGACGGCTTTCCCCAGAGAGCAGGTGTTTGGCTGGAATGATGTAAAATTCCTGCACAAGGGTCAGTATATCCTCATGCATTCTGTCATCTACCGCACGAAAATGCTGTGGGACTGTGGACTGGAGCTGCCGAAGCATACTTTCTATGTGGACAACATTTTTGTGTTCCAGCCGCTGCCCCATGTGAAAAAGATGTACTATCTGGACGTGAACTTTTACCGGTATTTTATCGGAAGAGAGGATCAGTCTGTCAATGAGAAGATCATGATCGGCCGCATCGACCAGCAGATCCTTGTGACAAAGATCATCGCAGACGCCATGGTGGAATACATGAAGAAGCCTATGAACGGAAAACTGCGGAAATATATGATTAATTATGTGGATATCATGATGACGGTTTCCTCTGTGCTGCTGTTAAAATCCGGTACCGAGGAAAATCTGGAGAAGAAAAAAGAACTGTGGGAGTATCTGAAAAATGCCTCCCCCAAGCTGTACCGGAAGATCAAGCTGGGCATCCTGGGCAGAACGATGAACCTGCCGGGAAGAAGCGGCAGAAAGATCTCCGTGGCAGCCTATAAGGTGGCGCAGAAGGTCATCGGGTTCAACTAGTCGTCAAAAAGTGAGGCAATTATGGCAGCAAAAGGTTTGTCTGAAAGGACAGGAATCAAGCAAAAAGTAATTGACGAAATGATTGCGCTGGCCAGAAGATATGAGGTGGAGAAGTTGATCCTTTTTGGCTCGAGGGCCAGGGGGGATTACAGAGAGCGCAGTGATATTGACCTGGCATTCCGCGGCGGAAAGGGCGATTATTTTACCCTGGATGTGGACGAAACAACCTCCACGTTACTGGAATTTGACATCATTAATCTGGATAAACCGGTCAGGAGCGAATTGTTGGAGTCGATCGAACGGGAGGGAATTGTTCTGTATGAAAAAATTTGAGAATTTTAAATCCGCATTGCTCAATTTGAAGGACATTTATTCCTGCCAGGAACCTTACAGTAATGTGGAAATAGCCGGTATGGTTGGATTGTACGAGATTTGTTTCGAGCAGGCCTGGAAGGCAATGAAAGAAATTCTGCAGAACAGCGGATATGCAGAGGGAGCAACAGGATCTCCGAGAACCATATTAAAGACGGCATATAAAGCCGGAATGCTTGATGATGAAGAGCTTTGGATGGCTGCGCTGATTTCCAGAAATAATGTTGCACATGCCTATAATGAAGCGATCGCCATGGATATCATTCGTCAGACAAAGGACAAATATTATGAGATGTTTGTTCAGTTGGAGCAGACGATAGAAAAAGACTGGATGTAAAAATAAAGCCCACATATCTGATAACCAATGTCAGGTATGTGGGCTTTTTGCCGCTTTGCGACTGCGTTTTCTTATTCTCTGCTCTCGGATGTCTTCACCCGGGGTGCCTGCCGCCAGCTCAGGAGCAACTTTTCATAATACACCGGACATCCGGGCATATAAAATACCGGATAGAGGATGCCTGCCAGGCCGAAGGCCAGAACCACATCCAATACCGAATGCTGCTTGATGAACATGGTGGACAGGATGATCAGGCTGGTCATCACCAGGGATGCCATCCGCAGACGGGGGCGTTCCCGGGTCAGACGGCTGTTCTGGATCGCAAACCAGGCACCAAGGGAGTTGTACACGTGGATGCTTGGCAGGATGTTGTTGGGGCTGTCGGTCTGGTACAGCCGGGCGATCATGGCCGTGAAAATATTATTGTGGTCGAAGGATGCCGGGCGCAGCTGATGGCCGTTGGGGTATAGGGTGGAAAACACCAGGAACAGCGTCATGCCGATGATCAGAAAGGTGATCAGCTGCAGGTATTCCTTTTTATCCTTCCACAGAAGCCACAGCACCGTCGCTGATATGTACCCGAACCACAGCATGTAGGGAATGATAAACACATCGATGAACGGGATGTAGTCGTCAATGGCCAGATGGATGATATGTGTGGGATTTTGGACGGTTCGTTCCAGGTAGTAAAACCAGGGAATATAGATCATTGCATAGATCGGAATGATCAGTCCGTATTTACGTTTCTTTAACTGTTCAAACAAGGTCTCGCCTCCGGTTTGTTGCGCGGTTTTCATGTCATGTTTTACGGAAGTATACCATAGCCAAACCGAGGGAACAAGACACTTCCGTATATTGTAAGAATTATTTCACGGTTCTTTAGATTTTCTTCTAAAATTGTTTAGAACCACCGCAGATCACCGCGATCTGGGCTCCGGAAGCAGCCATACGGACGGTCTTGCATGTGCCGAAGCTTTCTCCGTCGGTGTGCACCGGAAGGGGCCGGTCCGCGTAAATGCGCACAGACTGGCAGCGATGGATGGTGACAAAACGCCGGAAATATACATGCTTTCCGAAAAATGCGGTGGGCAGCAGCAAAAGCAGCAGTGCCGTGGGCAGCCCGTTGACGATACAGACATCCAGAAAACCGTCACTGCCGTCGGCCACGGGTGTCAGCTTCAGGCCGCCACCTTCGCTGGGCAGGTTCATGACGCTGATAAAGAGCGTTTTGGAAAAACGGCACGTTTTGTGGGGCTCCCCGTCAAATACCACCTTGGCCTTAAACGGTGCGGAAGAAAAAATCTGGTGCAGGGCGATGCCCACATAGGTAAATTTTCCCAGATGGATCCGATTGAGAAACCGTTTGATGGGAGAGTCCAGTGCCTCCGCACATACCGCAGCGTCGAAACCGATGCCGGCGCTGACGAGAAAGGAGCGACTGGATTTCCGGGCAGTATGCATGGGCGCGGAAAACTGTCGGGCATTTTTGCAGGACAGATCTTGAATCTGCCCGATGTCCAGCTGTTTTACATACTTGTGGGACAGAATATTCTGCACCGCATGCCGCACATCCAGCGGCATCTGGCATCCCTTGGCAAAATCATTGCCGGAGCCGGTGGGAATGTAGCCAAGCGTCACCAGTGACGGCTCTGTAATCCCCTGGAGCACCTCATTGAGGGTGCCGTCTCCGCCCAAGACCACCAGGGTAAACGGTTCCCCTTTGGCACAGAGCGTGCGGGTCAGCTCGCTGGCGTGGTATTTGTGATCGGTAAAATGAACCTCATAGGAGATGCGTTTCTCTGTGAGAATGGCTTCGGTCTCCTGCCAGATCTTTCGTCCTTCTCCGGTTCTGGAACCCGGATTTACAATAAAATAGTACATGGAAATCCCCCCAACTATGATACCTGCGAATCCTGGTATCATCATTTATTTTAACAGCAATGGGGTGGAGTGACAAGGAAAGAAGTGCAGAAAATGGAATCAGGAAAAATTTTCTGCAAAGTTTGGAAATTAAGTATTGTATAAAATGGGTAAAAATAGGGATTGCAAGATTGACAATTTTGTGCGTTTGCCACATAATTAAAAAAAGTAATATTTACTTATGTAGGAGGGATCTCAAAATGGATTCTATGTTGTATTTAGCTCCCGTTATGGGTATTGTGGCATTGCTGTTTGCCTTCTACCTTGCGTCCAAGGTGGGAAAACAGGATGCCGGAACTGACCGGATGAAAGAGATTGCAGCAGCGATCAGCGACGGCGCACATGCTTTCCTGATGTCTGAGTACAAGATTCTGGTTATTTTCGTGATCGTGCTGTTCGTGCTGATCGGCGTGGGCATCGGCAACTGGGTTACTGCCGTATGCTTCCTGTTAGGCGGAATTTTCTCCACAGCAGCCGGTTACTGTGGTATGAGTGTGGCAACCAAGGCCAATGTCCGTACTGCCAACGCTGCCAAGACCGGCGGAATGAACAAAGCGTTATCCATCGCTTTCTCCGGCGGCGCAGTTATGGGTATGTGCGTAGCTGGTCTGGGCGTGCTGGGTGTAGGCGCTGTTTACATGGTAACGAAGAACGTGGACGTTCTGTCCGGCTTCAGCCTTGGCGCATCTTCCATCGCTCTGTTTGCCCGTGTTGGCGGCGGTATTTATACGAAGGCTGCTGACGTAGGTGCTGACCTGGTAGGTAAGGTTGAGGCAGGCATCCCGGAGGATGACCCGAGAAACCCGGCTGTTATCGCTGATAACGTAGGTGATAACGTAGGCGACGTTGCCGGCATGGGCGCTGACCTGTTCGAGTCTTATGTTGGCTCCCTGGTATCTGCGATCACCCTTGGTATCGTATATTATCAGGCAGCAGGTGCTGTTTTCCCGCTTCTGCTTGCAGCAGCAGGACTTCTGGCATCCATCATCGGTACTTTCTTTGTAAAAGGCGATGAGAATTCCAACCCGCACAAGGCACTGAAGGCAGGTACTTACACCGCCAGCGTGCTGGTGATCATCGTGGCATTTGTTTTAAGCAAAATGATCTTTGGTGGATATGCAGCAGCAATCTCCATTATCGCAGGTCTGATCGTAGGCCTGATCATCGGTATTGTTACAGAGATTTATACTTCCGGTGATTACAATTCTGTAAAGAAGATCGCAGAGCAGTCTGAGACTGGCGCTGCAACAACCATCATCAGTGGTCTGGCAGTTGGTATGCTTTCCACAGGTATCCCGATCATCCTGATCTGCGTGGGTATCCTCGTATCCTTCCAGGTATGCGGCCTGTACGGTATCGCGCTGGCAGCAGTCGGCATGCTTTCCACCACAGGTATCACCGTAGCCGTTGACGCTTACGGTCCCATCGCAGACAATGCAGGCGGTATCGCCGAGATGTCCGGTCTGGAAGATCATGTCCGTGAGATCACAGATAAGCTGGACGCTGTTGGTAACACAACCGCAGCTATGGGTAAAGGTTTTGCCATCGGTTCTGCAGCCCTGACTGCACTGGCACTGTTCGTATCCTATGCTGAGGCAGTAAAACTGCAGAGCATTGATATCCTGAATCCGAAGGTAATCGTAGGCCTGTTCATCGGCGGTATGCTTCCGTTCCTGTTCTCCGCTTTAACAATGGAGTCCGTATCCAAGGCAGCATATCAGATGATCGAGGAAGTTCGTCGTCAGTTCCGCACCATTCCTGGAATCATGGAAGGAACCGGCAAACCGGATTACAAGTCCTGCGTAGCTATTTCCACAACCGCAGCATTAAAAGAAATGCTCGTTCCCGGCGTGATGGCAGTTGCCGCTCCGCTGGTGGTTGGTATTCTGCTTGGCACAGACGCACTGGGCGGCCTGCTGGCTGGTTCTCTCGTAACTGGTGTTCTGATGGCAATCTTCATGTCCAATGCCGGCGGTGCATGGGATAACGCGAAGAAATACATCGAGGAAGGCAACCATGGCGGAAAGGGAAGCGAAGCCCACAAGGCAGCTGTTGTTGGCGATACGGTAGGTGACCCGTTCAAGGATACATCAGGCCCGTCCATCAACATCCTCATCAAGCTGATGACCATCGTGTCTCTCGTATTCGCACCGCTGTTCATCGCAATCGGCGGCATCCTGTAAGAGGAAGCTCTGACAGAAGAGAGAACAATCACATAAAAAATAACGAAGGCTGTGTTCTGCAGCGGAGAGATCCGCTGCGGGATGCAGCCTTCGTTGTTTACAGTTCACTGCAAAAATCCTTCACATATCTTGGAACAAAACAAACTTTGTGATATACTGGCTGCAAGCAGACGGTAAAGCGCGATCAGCGCGGGTTTGTGAGGCTGGAAAAGGAAGGGAACAGATATAGATATGCAGGAACGGGTATTGGGATATGAGAACAGGCGGGAACTGACGCTGGTGGGCAAAGCCCTGTCCTCGGAGGTACGTCTGGATATTTTGAAAATGCTGGATGGCCGACAGATGAATGTGAATGAGATCGCAGAGCAGCTGCACATCCCGGCGTCCTCGGCAGCTATGCATGTGAAGGTGCTGGAGGAGGCGGGATTGTTGTCCTGTGAACTGAAACCGGGGGTGCGCGGCTCCATGAAAATGTGCAGCAGGCAGGTGGATGCGCTGTCCATACGCCTGGCAGCAGAGGAGGAAAAGCAGGAGCAGGTGGAGACCATCAGCATGCCGGTGGGCAATTTTGTGGATCACGACGTGAAGCCGTGCTGCGGCATTGTCAGTGACAAAGAGTTCATTGATGAGGAGGACGAGCCGCGGGGATTTTACAATCCCAACCGCACTCAGGCGCAGCTCATCTGGTTTGAAGCCGGATATGTGGAGTACCGTTTTCCAAATCTGGGCCTGAAAAATCGGACGCTGAAAAGTGTGGAATTTTCCGCAGAGCTTTGTTCAGAGACGCAGTTTTACAATATGGACTGTCCCTCGGACATTACGCTGTGGATCAATGGCTGCGAAGCCGGTACCTGGCGCTGTCCCAGTGATTTTGGCGGGCGAAGAGGGAAGCTGAATCCGGACTGGTGGCCGGATCGGAACACCCAGTACGGGAAGCTGAAAACCTGGCGCTTCACCGGAAAAGGTACTTATATCAATGGGAAAAAGGTATCTGACCGAGTACTGGAAGATTATGGATGGAGGGAACATCCGTATATTTCGGTGCGCATTGGCATCAGAGACGATGCACAGTGCGTGGGCGGCATCAATATTTTTGGCGAGCGGTTCGGGGACTATCCGCAAAATCTGGTGCTGAAGTTAATCTATGCAGAGGCAGTAGAATGATTCGAAAAAGTGGTTTACAAGCAGAGCTGTGTTTGCTATAATCAAAACAGAAAACATGATTTAAAACAATTTTATTAAAATAATAAAGTATAAAGGGGAAACGGGTATGAAGAAAGAAGAACTGATCCAGAAGTTTCAGGAATTATATGGCGCGGAGGGCGATATCCGCACCTATTTCGCACCGGGCCGGGTAAATCTGATCGGCGAGCACACCGATTATAACGGCGGACATGTGTTCCCGTGTGCGCTGACCATCGGCACCTACGCGGTGGCAAGAAAGAGAACCGACCGGAAGCTGCGGTTTTTCTCTGTGAATTTTGAGCGGCTGGGCATCATTGAATCCAGTTTGGATGACCTGGTGCCGTCGCGCAGCGCAGGATGGACGAATTATCCCAAGGGCGTCATGTGGACATTCGGCAAGCGGGGCATGGAGATCTCCAACGGTGTGGATATCCTTCTTTATGGAAATATTCCCAACGGCTCCGGCCTTTCCTCCTCCGCTTCTGTGGAGGTGGTTACCGGCGTGATGCTGCGTGATCTGTTTGGGTTTGATTCTCTGACCAACATTGATCTGGCGCTCATCGGCCAGCAGTCCGAGAACGAGTACAATGGCGTCAACTGCGGGATCATGGATCAGTTTGCGGTTGCCATGGGCAAGAAAGATTATGCGATTTTCCTGGATACCAGCGATCTGAGCTATACCTACGCACCGATCAAGCTGGATCACGCAAGAATTGTCATCGCTTCCAGCAACAAGAAGAGAGGGCTGGGCGATTCCAAATACAACGAGCGCCGGGCAGAGTGCGAGGCCGCACTGGCAGAATTACAGAAAGTGGTGGACATTAAGAGCCTGGGCGACCTGACAGAGGAAGCTTTTGAGCAGTACAAGGATGCCATCAAGGATGAGACCCGGAAAAAGCGGGCGAAGCATGCCGTCTATGAAAACCAGAGAACCATCCAGGCGGTGGCAGCGCTGGAAGTCAACGATATTGCAAAATTCGGCCAGCTGATGAACGCTTCCCACGTTTCCCTGCGGGATGATTACGAGGTGACCGGCAAAGAACTGGATACGCTGGTGGAAGAGGCGTGGAAGATCCCGGGTGTCATCGGTTCCCGCATGACCGGCGCCGGTTTCGGCGGCTGCACCGTCAGCATTGTAGAAAACGATGCGGTGGAACCCTTTATCAGCAAAGTGGGCGAAGCTTATAAGAAAGCCATTGGCTATGCGGCAGATTTTTATGTGATTGATGTGGGTGAGGGCGCAGGCGTTCTGTAAGAACACCGAAAAGTGCGGCAGAATCCACACAAAAAAGAGATAGAAAAGCACACGCGACAGAAAGAGTTTGTGCTATAATGTAACGATACCAGTGTGCAAAGGTCTGAGCCCACGCATGCTTGCATGCAGGTGGGTGAAAGAACTTGACACACGCCCCGATATGAGCATAAAAGTGAAGAGATAAGCTTCACGATATGCGGATGTTGGGGAGAATTGTGAGAGCGCGAAGCACGGAACAATTCGTAAGGTATCGTAAGAACTAAGCGAGAATATGAACAGAAAGGATGAAGCAAAATGACAATTTTAGTAACAGGCGGCGCCGGTTTTATCGGAAGCCATACATGTGTGGAACTTTTAAATGCAGGTTATGAGGTTGTGGTTGTGGATAATCTGTACAACGCCAGCGAGAAAGCGCTGGAGCGCGTGGAGCAGATCACAGGCAAGAGCCTGAAATTCTACAAGGTGGATCTGCTGGATGCACCAGCACTGACGAAGGTGTTTGATGAAGAGAAGATTGATGCGGTCATCCATTTCGCAGGCCTGAAGGCCGTGGGCGAATCCGTGGCAAAGCCGCTGGAATATTATCACAACAACATCACAGGTACGCTGATCCTGTGTGATGTCATGAGAAAACATGGCGTGAAGAACATTATTTTCAGCTCTTCCGCAACGGTTTACGGCGATCCGGCATTTATCCCGATTACCGAAGAGTGCCCCAAGGGCAAGATTACGAACCCTTACGGCCAGACAAAGGGCATGCTGGAGCAGATCCTCACTGACCTGCATGTGGCAGATCCGGAATGGAATGTAATTTTGCTTCGTTATTTCAATCCCATCGGCGCACACAAGAGCGGCCTCATCGGCGAGAATCCCAAGGGCATTCCCAACAACCTGCTCCCCTACGTGGCACAGGTGGCTGTGGGCAAGTTGAAATGCCTGGGCGTATTTGGTAATGACTATGACACTCCGGACGGCACCGGCGTGCGCGATTACATCCATGTGGTAGACCTGGCCATCGGCCATGTGAAGGCCATTGATAAACTGAAAGACAAAGAGGGTGTCAGCATTTACAATCTGGGCACGGGCGTCGGCTACAGCGTGCTCCAGGTGGTGGCTGCCTTTGAAAAAGCCTGCGGCAAGAAGATCCCTTATGAGATCAAACCCCGCCGGGCAGGCGATATCGCAACATGTTATTCTGACGCTTCCAAGGCGAAAAGAGAGCTTGGCTGGGTAGCAGAGCGCGGACTGGACGAAATGTGCGAGGACGCATGGAGATGGCAGTCCATGAACCCCAACGGTTTCGAAGACTAAGAAACCCGGGAGAAAAGGAGAGCGGACATGGTTTATGACAGTATCAAAAAACTGGTTGCATACGGCGTAAACACCGGATTGGTGGAGCCGGAGGACGAGATTTATGTGACCAACCGGCTTCTGGAAGTGATGGAGCTGGACGAATACGAGGAACCGGAAGAGATCGAGGACGATACACCCTTAGAGGAAATCCTGAAAGATCTGCTGGATGAGGCGTATGCCTCCGGCGTTCTGGAGGACAACGGCATTGCCAGCAGAGACCTGTTTGACACGAAGCTGATGGGATGCCTGGTGGCGCGGCCTTCCGAGGTGATCCGGGCGTTCATGGACCATTATGCGAAAAGCCCCGTGGAGGCAACGGATTTCTTTTACAAATTCAGTCAGGATACGGATTACATCCGCCGCTACCGGATCTGCAGGGACATCCGCTGGGTGACGAAAAGTGTCTATGGAGACATTGATATCACCATCAACCTTTCCAAGCCGGAGAAGGATCCCAAGGCCATCGCGGCAGCCCGTCTGGCGAAACAGAGCAGCTATCCGAAATGCCAGCTCTGCAAGGAAAATGAAGGGTACGCGGGGCGGCTGGATCATCCGGCCAGAGAAAATCACCGGATCATTCCCATCACCATCAACGGCGGCGAGTGGGGCTTCCAGTATTCTCCTTATGTGTATTACAACGAGCACTGCATCGTTTTCAACGGTGAGCATGTGCCCATGAAGATCAACCGGGAAACCTTTGTCAAGCTGTTTGATTTTATCCGGCTGTTTCCCCATTATTTCATCGGTTCCAACGCAGATCTGCCCATCGTGGGCGGCTCCATCTTAAGCCACGACCATTTCCAGGGCGGCAATTATACGTTTGCCATGGCAAAAGCGCCGGTGGAAAAGACGTTTACGATTCCGGGCTATGAGGATGTGGAGGCAGGCATCGTGCACTGGCCTCTGTCCGTCATCCGTATCCGCAGCAAAGAGGCGGAGCGGCTCATTGACCTGGCAGACCATATTCTGACGTGCTGGCGGGGCTACACCGACGAGGCGGCATTTATTTTTGCCGAGACGGACGGGGAGCGTCACAACACCATCACCCCCATTGCGCGGATGCGGGACGGCAAGTTCGAGCTGGATCTGGCGCTGCGCAACAACATCACCACCGAAGAACATCCCCTGGGCGTATACCATCCCCATGCGGAGCTGCATCACATCAAAAAGGAAAACATCGGCCTCATCGAGGTGATGGGTCTGGCGGTACTGCCATCCCGCTTAAAGGACGAGATGCAGCAGCTGGCGGACTGCCTCCTGACCGGAAAAAGACGTGAGAAGCAATCCGGCCATCGAAAAACATGCCGACTGGGTGGAAGGTTTTCTGCCGCACTATGACAGTATCACGGAAGAAAATGTCATGGATATTTTAAAAGAAGAGATCGGCCGTGTGTTCGTCCGGGTGCTGGAGGACGCCGGTGTGTACAAGTGTACGGAAGAGGGGCGTCAGGCTTTCGGGCGATTTATGGCGTCACTTTGATAGAAAAACGAAAAGAGAAGCTTATCCTGTGCCGTGTGGCTGCCGGGAGAAAGCTTCTCTTTTTTGCGGAACTTTATTCTTCCCACTGGAATTGCTTCATGTCCACACAGCCATTATCACGAAATGTAACACCTTCTGCTTCCAGCAGCTCCCGCTGGTGCCGCCAGCCAGGGGCCGTGCGTCCGGCATGATTCACCACCCGATGACACGGGTAGTTTCCATAATATTCTGCGTGGGAAAGAATCCGTCCTACCAGTCTTGCATTCTTCTCCCGCCCGATGAGCCGGGCGATCTGGCCGTAAGAGGCCACCTTCCCTTCCGGAATTTCTTCTACCACAGACAGCACTTCATAGATCAGATCCTCGCCGAGAACATGGGACATGGAATGGACACCTCCTTTTCAAACTTAAAAAACAGTATAGCATATTTAAAAAACGAGGGATAGTGTGCTATACTGATACCAGTGGACAAAGGTCTGAGCCCACGCGTGCTTGCATGCTGGTGGGTGAAAGAACTTGGGACACGCCCCAACATGAGCATAAAAGTGAAGTGATAACTTCACGATATGCGAATGGTGGGAAGAATTGTGAGAGTGCGAAGCACGGAACAATTCGTAAGGTATCAAGAGAGAGACGGAGCGACAAAGGATGAGTTACTGTGAGAAATGCGGAACGCTTCTGGTGGAGCGTTTTCTGGAAAATGAGGGGATGATCCCCTACTGTGAGCACTGCGGCCAGTACCGGTTTCCCATGTTCAACACGGCGGTGAGCATGGTGGTGTACAGCCCGGATCACAGCAAAATTCTGCTGATCCAGCAGTACGGCAAGGCCCGGAATATTCTGGTGGCCGGGTATGTGAACAAGGGCGAGAGCGCCGAGGAGGCGGTTGTCCGGGAAGTGAAGGAGGAAACGGGCCTCACGGTGGTGGACTATCGGTTCAATAAGAGCGAGTATTTTGCAAAAAGCAATACCCTGATGGTGAATTTTGCCTGCACGGTGGACAGCGAGAATTTTACGCTGCGAAAAGGGGAGGTAGACCGGGCCGGGTGGTTTTCTGTGGAAGAGGCCCGGGCGCAGATCTATCACGACAGCCTGGCGGAGAAATTTCTGCTCAGCGCCATAGAGAAAAGGCTGTATCAGGCATAAAAAGATCAAATTTTTGTGGGAGGATAAGACAATGGCAGCAGGAGAAGTGGTGCTCATGTATCGCCTGGAAGGGGATCGCGGGCGAAAACTGAAAATGATTTTTGTACAGAACGGACTGCGGATCCGGCAGATACCCCGGGAGGAATATAACCAGCCCATCGGGGCGCTGGCCGGGATCAAAGAAATTCCCCGGGTGGAGGAAGTCTACGACGGGGACGAGCTGGCAGAGGAAATGCTGGTTTTCCGGGGGGTCTATGGCAAGCGGCTGGATCTTTTGCTGGCACAGATGCGCAAGAACAAAGTGGCGGTGAATCTGAAAGCGATCCTAACCGAACACAATGTGGGGTGGAGCGGTCTGCAGCTTTATGAGGAACTGAAAAAAGAGCACGAGCAGATGCATTCGTAAAAACATAAAAGGACAGGGAAGGGGAACGACGATATGAAAGAGACAAGACCGTATGTGAGTTGGGAGCTCATCGGAAATTTTATGACAACTGTTTTTGAAAAGGCTGGTGTACCGGCGGCGGACGCCAAAGTGTGCGCGGAGATTCTGATGGAAAGTGACCGCAGGGGCATTGAGAGCCACGGCTGCAACCGGTTCAAACCCATTTACATCGACCGTATCCGCCAGGGCATTTTAAATCCGGTGACGGAATTTGAGATCATCAAAGAGACCCCCACCACTGCGGTGGTGGACGGACACAACGGCATGGGCATGGTCATCGGAAAACAGGCCATGGAAATGGCCATCGACAAGGCAAAGAAGTGCGGCATGGGCATGGTTGCAGTGCGAAATTCAACCCATTATGGAATTGCTGGATATTATGCAACAATGTGCACGGCGCAGGACTGCATCGGCATCACCGGTACCAATGCCCGGCCTTCCATTGCACCCACCAACGGCGTGGAGAACATGCTGGGCACCAATCCGCTGACCTTTGGCATTCCAACGGATGAGGAATTCCCCTTCGTGCTGGACTGCGCCACTTCCATTTCTCAGCGGGGCAAGATTGAATACTTTGCCCGGAACGGCATGCCTACACCGGCGGGCATGGTCATCGGAGAAAACGGAGAGACGCTGACGGACAGCCAGCAGATTCTGAAAGACCTTACCACCGGCAAGGCAGCGCTGGCGCCCATCGGCGGTGTGGGCGAAGGGCTGGCAGGCTACAAGGGCTACGGCTATGCCACTGTGGTGGAAATCCTCTGTGCGGCTTTACAGGCGGGCAGCTTCCTGAAAATGCTTACAGGCAGAGACAGCGAGGGCAATGCCATTCCGTATCCGCTGGGCCATTTTTTCATCGCCATTGATACAGAGGCGTTCCTGGGTGCGGAGAGCTTCAAGAAAACCACTGGCGAGATCCTGCGGGAACTGCGGGCATCGAAAAAGGCGCCGGGCTGCGACCGGATCTACACGGCGGGAGAGAAGGAGCACGATGTCTGGATGGAGCGAAAGGACAAGGGCGTGCCCATGGCAGAAAACGTGCAGCGGGAATTTGCGCAGCTGCGGGAGGACTACGGCCTGCCGAAAGAGCAGTTCCTTTTCCCGTTTGAAAAATAAGAACATGCCGATCCCCCGGTGGATATTGTTAATAAAGCTTTACGGTGCGGGCGGTTGACAGTAAAAAATAGGATAAGTTATACTGGAAAAAAAACAAAGAGGTGGTTGCTTGAATGTAAAGCTGAAGGAAAAAAATAAGGGAGTCCCTGTCGGCAGTGCTGCCGATCACGGGAATCGTGCTGCTCTTAAGTAGTGTGCTGATTCCGCTGGAAATCGGTGTGATGGCCATGTTCTTTGCAGGGGCCTTTATGCTGATCATCGGGATGGGCATGTTTCAGCTGGGTGTGGAGATGTCCATGAGCCCGCTGGGAGAGGGTATGGGTGCTTCCCTTGCAAAATCCTGTAAGCTTGGGCTGGCCACAGTGGTGTCGCTGGCCATGGGAGTTCTTGTGACAATTGCGGAGCCGGACCTGCAGATTTTATCCCGGCAGGTTCCGGCCATTCCAAATATGGTTCTGATCCTGACAGTTGCAGCAGGCGTTGGGATCTGCCTTTGCATTGCTGTTCTTCGGATTGTTTTACATATCAATCTGTCTCTGATGCTGATCTTTTTTTATACGATCCTGATTTTGTTTTCTTTTTTTTTGTGCCCGGAGATTTTCTGGCGGTAGCTTTTGACTCCGGCGGTGTGACCACCGGTCCCATCACGGTACCGTTTATTATGGCACTGGGCGTTGGCCTGTCGGCGGTGCGCGGGGACAGGAATGCCTCCGGTGACAGCTTTGGTCTGGTGGCACTTTCCAGTGTGGGGCCGATCATGGCGGTGATGGTGCTGGGCTGCTGCTATGCGCCGGAAGAGGCATTGTATACACCGGCAGAGGTGGCAAGGGTTGTGACAATGAAGGATGTGTCCCACGCTTTTGCTGTGGAAATCCCCAAATATGCCAGGGAGGTGGCAGTCGCGGTTGGCCCCATTCTGGTGGTATTTGTCATATTTCAGCTGCTGGCCAGACGGTATCAGAAACGGCAGATCAAGAGAATGTGTGTGGGATTTGGTTATACATACGTGGGACTCGTACTGTTTTTGTGCGGCGTCAACGAGGGCTTTGCACCGGTGGGGACCATGCTGGGCCGGGAGCTGGCAGGGTCGGCACACAAATGGATGCTTGTGCCCATTGGGATGGTCATCGGATATTTTATTGTCAAGGCAGAACCGGCTATCCAGATTCTGAACCATCAGGTGCAGACTGTTTCCAATGGAACGGTATCAGCGAAAGCGATGAATACCTGCCTGTCCATCGGTGTTGCGGTCAGTATCGGCCTGGCGGTTCTTCGGATCCTTACCGGGCTTCCCATTCAGTGGATCCTTTTGCCGGGATATTTCCTTGCGCTGATGCTGTCAAGATTTGTGCCGGCTTTGTTTGTCGGTATTGCCTTTGATTCCGGTGGCGTGGCCAGTGGCCCTATGACATCCACGTTTTTGCTTCCGTTGTGCATCGGCGCCTGCGAGGCCGTGGGAGGCAATATCATGACGGATGCCTTCGGGGTGGTGGCTCTGGTGGCACTGACACCGCTCATTGCCGTGCAGCTCATGGGACTTGCCTGCGGACGAAGAGCGTGGAAGGAAGAACTGTCGAAAATCGGTGAAAGCATACCGGAGGATGCAGATACTATTGTGGAGATTATGGAGGATTGACGGATGCTTTTGAATGAAAAAAACAGTACCACTGCGCATTTTGGTGGTGATTACCATGCCGCGGCTTGCGAAAAAAGCCGTGAACCTGTTTCACGAAGGGAATATTACCTTACAGTATGAGTGGAATGCGTCCGGAACGGCATCCAGCGAAATGATGGATATTCTGGGTCTGGGGACGCCGGAAAAACGGGTGCTGATTACGATGCTTCCAAAGCCCTTTGCAGACCGGATGGGAAGAAAATTAAAGGAAGCCGCTGTCATTGGTGCGAAAAACAGCGGGATTGCTTTCACCCTGCCTCTGTCCGGGGTAAATCATCTGCTTTTACAGATACTGGAAGGATTGCAGGATCAGGAAATGCAGACGTTTGGAAAGGATGAGGGGAAAATGGAAGAGATGCGTTATGTGCTGGTTGCAGCAATCGTTAATCATGGATACAGTGAAAATGTGATGGAGGCGGCCAGGGAGGCCGGTGCAAGAGGGGGGAACCGTCGTCCCCGGCAGGCGGATCGGAAATGAAGAGGCCATCCGGTTTTGGAGCATGAACATCCAGGAAGAAAAAGAGATGGTTTTTATCATTACGGAGAAAGAAAACAAATTGAAAATCATGCAGGCTATCGGGGCAAAATGCGGGCTTCACAGTGATGCGGACGGACTGGTGCTGTCCATGCCCATTGATACGGTGATCGGCGGAAACGGCGGCAGATAGCACAAAATCAGTTTTCCTTCATAAGATAAAAAGAGAACTCGCAGGGGAGGAAAACAGTTTTGACAAAAATCATGATAGATGCCGGACATGGCGGCGCAGATCCCGGGGCCGTGTACAACGGCAGGCAGGAGAAGGATGACAACCTGAATCTGGCGCTGGCGGTGGGGCGCATCCTGGAGGAGGACGGCTACGAGGTGGAATATACCCGGACGAAGGATCTGTACCAGACGCCTTATGAGAAGGCAGAGCTGGGTAACGGCTCCGGGGCGGATCTGTTTGTGTCCATTCACCGCAATTCCAGCGTATTTCCCGATCAGTACAGCGGGGTGGAGACCCTTGTTTTTGATAACAGCGGGCAGAAAGCCCGGGCGGCGGCCAACATCAATGAGCGGCTGGAGCAGCTGGGCTTTCGCAACATCGGCGTCATTGAGCGTCCCAATCTGGTGGTGCTCAACAGTACGGACATCCCGGCGCTTCTGGTGGAGGCCGGATTCATCAACAACAGTGAGGACAATCGGTTGTTTGACCAGCAGTTTGACGCCATTGCCAGAGCCATCGCCAAAGGCATCGAGGACGCTTACCCGGCGGTGAAGCCGGAGGTGTACTACCGGGTGCAGACCGGTATGTTCAGAAACCGGGACAACGCGGAACGGATGCTGTACCGGCTGCAGGCGGATGGATTTCCGGTGTTTCTCACGTACCGGGACGGCCTGTTCCGGGTACAGGTGGGCGCTTTCCGGGAACTGGAAAATGCCGTGCAGATGGAGCAGCGGCTCAGACGGAAGGGCTATGAGACGTGGATCGTGAGCGAATGACATAGAGAACCGTCCACAGAAGGTTTACCCAGATCCAGCCAAGGCCGGTGGCCGCGGCGATGGTATCCAGACCAAACCGGCGGATGAACAGCCAGGAGAGAACCGCACGCAGGCTGATATGGCTTGCCGCGCCGATAAAGGGGATCAGAACCTGTCCGGTGCCGTCAAAATATCCGTCAAACGTATTACCGAGAAAGCAGAGCGGGTAGAAGAAGGAAATCAGATGCAGGTAAGAAACGGCCTGTTCCAGTGCCTCGGGATCGTCTGCTCCGAGAAAAATCGTGCAGGCAGGGCGGGCCAGCAGGAAAAGGGCGGCGGAACAGAGAAGACCGAAGAGCAGAAGCAGTTTTGCACTCTCCCGAAAGGTCTTCTGTACCCGCTCTTTTTTCTGTGCGCCCACATTCTGTGCCACCACGATGGAGGTGGCCGCCGCGCTGCTGTCCCCGAAGGAATTGATAAAGCCCTCTGTCCGTGTGGCCGCCGTGTAGGCGGAGATAGCGGCAGCGGGATGGGGTTCGCCCCACCGCCGCGTGTGAGCAGCTGCTTCCGGCGGTGCAGGAGCTGCTGCACTGCCAGAACGTGTGCCAGCAGATTTCTGCGGGTATCCGCGGATTGCAGACGGGTTCTGTCACTGTTGGGACAGCTTACAGTGCGTCCTATGCCTGGATATCGGAGGCGGCCTCTGATTTTCACAGCCAGTATCCGGGGATTGAGCTGCAGATCCGGGGCGGCTACAGCACGCAGCTGCTGGAAGCGCTGCGCGCCAGAAAGGTGGACCTTTGTTTCATCAGTGAGCGGGAGGGGGATCACCGCTGGATTCCCCTGCAGGAAGATCAGGTCATGGCCTGGATCCCGAAGGACAGCGATCTGGATAAAAGCGGTGCGGTGCCGGTGGCGGCTTTTGCCAGGGAACCGTATATTGAAATTTATCCGGGGATGGACATTGACAATCTCCGGGTGCTGAAAGCCTGCAAGGTGCAGCCCAACACCCGGTTTTCCACCATGGACAGCTATGCGGCCTGTGCCATGGTGGAAGCGGGACTTGGCATCACCATGAACAACGGGATGAACCGGCCAACGGTGGACGACGGCATCAAGATCGTTCCCCTGGATCCGCCCCAGAAGGTCATGGTGGGCATTGCGGCTATGCGGGATCTCTCGCCCGCAGCGGAGCGTTTTCTTGATTTTTTGCTGAAAAAACAGCGATAAAATCTGTCCGCAGGAATCGGAATAGAAAGCATTGACTTTGTGAAAAATAAAAAGTATAATAAGAAAACAAACACATGTTCGATTTTATGGAGGAGGCAGAGAATGAAAGAGCGCACGTATATTTCTATTGATCTGAAGTCTTTCTATGCCTCTGTGGAGTGTAAAGATCGGGAACTGGATCCCATGGACACGAATCTGGTGGTGGCAGACGAGAGCCGGACGGACAAGACCATCTGCCTGGCGGTGACGCCTTCCCTGAAAAGTTACGGGATTTCCGGGCGGGGGCGGCTCTTTGAGGTGCGCCAGCGGGTCAGGGAGGCCAATGCCGCAAGGCAGCAGGCCGCGCCGGGCCATCGGCTGACCGGGGCTTCCTGCTCTGCCGCAGAACTGGCGGCTGATCCGGCCCTGGCGGTGGATTTCATCATTGCGCCGCCGCGGATGGCCTTCTATATGGAGTACAGCAGGCAGGTTTACAGCGTTTACCTGAAATATATCGCGCCGGAGGATATGGTGGTCTATTCCATCGACGAGGTGTTCATGGATGTGACGGATTATCTTCATACCTATGGTCTTTCCCCCCGGGAGCTGGCCCGGAAGATCATCCTGGATGTGCTGGATACCACTGGTCTGACGGCCACGGCGGGCATCGGCACCAATCTTTTTCTCAGTAAGGTGGCCATGGATATTGTGGCAAAACATATCCCGGCGGATGAGAAGGGCGTGCGTATTGCGGAGCTGACGGAGGCCGCGTTTCGGGAAAAACTGTGGGATCATCGGCCCCTCACGGATTTCTGGCGGGTAGGCCCCGGGATTGCGAAAAAGCTGTCAGTCTACGGGATTTTCACCATGGGGGATATTGCCCTCTGTTCTGAGCAGGACGAAGAACTTTTGTATCAGCTGTTTGGGAAAAATGCGGAGCTGCTCATCGATCATGCCTGGGGCTGGGAGCCCTGTACTGTTGCGGCCATCAAAGCTTACCGTCCGGCCAGCAGCAGTCTGACCTCCGGCCAGGTGCTTTCCTGCGCTTATGAGGCAGAGCAGGCCAGGCTGGTGATCAAGGAGATGGCGGATGCGCTGGCACTGGATCTGGTGGATAAAGGACTGGTTACCGATCAGATCGTCCTCACTGTCGGCTATGATATAGAGAACCTCACAGATCCGGCGCGGAGTGCCAGGTATCGCGGTGAAGTGGAAAAAGACCGCTATGGGCGGCGTGTGCCCAAATCGGCCCACGGCACGGAGAATCTGGACAGTTACACCTCCTCCGCCCGGAAGATCATGGATGCTGCGACGGCACTGTTTGACCGGATCATCCACCGGGGACTGCTGGTGCGCCGCATGTATGTGGTAGCCAATCATGTGGTGCCGGAGGCAGAGGCACCGAAGAAGAACGAGGACTTTGTGCAGATGGATCTCTTCACTGATTATGGCGCACAGGAGGTGCGGCAGCGGGAGGAAGAGGCTGCCCTTTCCCGGGAGCGTAAGCTCCAGGAGGCGGCCCTGGCCATCAAGAAGAAATATGGGAAAAATGCACTTTTGAAGGGGATGAACCTGGAAGAAGGGGCCACGGCCCGGACACGCAATGCACAGATCGGAGGACATAGAGCGTAGCTATGGATGCTGTCTGCGATTTCAGGGAAAAGAGAAGCTTAAGATGTCTTTCATGGAGGGAACGGAACAGCTTCTGGCAGATAAAGGGATAGAAGATTTTGGAGGGGAGAGGTGAACAATATGGATAAAAAATATGTTGCCATTGCGGGAGTGCCGCATCACGTTTCCCGTGTGCATCCGCAGATGTCCATGGAAGACCGGGCGGCGCAGTTTTCTCCTTTTGCGGCCCTTACCGGCTACGGGGACGTCATTTTGGAAACCCAGCGTCTCACCGATGAGAAGGTAGAACTGGATGAGGAAGCACTGGCGCTTCTGGATGAAAAATATCAGATACTGATGTGCAGAATGGAGGAACAGCCCGTCGTGCAGATCACCTATTTTCAGCCGGATGAGCGCAAAGAAGGCGGCTCGTATGTGACGGTGACTGGGGTGGTCAGAAGGGTGGATGATGTGATGAGGAAGATTACCATGCAGGATGGAAACGAGATCGAGATGGGGGAAATTTTAAATGTGGAATATGAGAATATTTAGCAAAACTGTACGATTTTAAAAAATATTTCGGATGATTTGTTGAAAAAATCGAACGATAGTGATATCCTGTAAGTGTAAAAATAATAACCGGGAAAGGAGGAATCCTATGATGTCTATTACTGCAACAGAATTGAAAAGTAATCTTGGAAAGTATCTTTTGCTTGCTGCGACGGAGGATATTTTTATTACGAAAAATGGAAAAGTGATTGCAAAATTATCGAATCCTCATCAGGACAGGGTAGATATGGCAAAATCTTTGTTTGGTATTCTTCCAGATGATGTATCATTGGAGGAAGCGAGAGAGGAGAGGTTAGAGAAAATATGAGAGCTGTGATAGATACCTGTATTGTGGTGGACGCGCTACAGAATCGTGAGCCGTTTTGCCGGGATGCGCAGGCGATTTTTTTGCTTTGTGCGAATCGGCAGTATGAAGGATTTCTGACGGCCAAGTCCGTGACGGACATTTATTATCTGACACACCGACAGACACATAGTGAGAAAACAACACGGGATGTGTTGAAGAAACTTTGTACGTTATTTGGCTTGCTGGATACGAGAGGATTGGATATCCGCAAAGCGATTTCTGATGAAATTTCGGACTTTGAGGATGCTGTAATGATAGAAACGGCAATTCGTTCCGGGATGGACTGTATTGTAACGAGAAATATCAGGGATTATAAGAATGCATTCATTCCGGTATACACACCAGAAGAATTTCTGGAGTTGTTGGCCAGAGATCAGGTGGACAAAAAATTAAGTCTTTACAAAACAGATAAAAGTGAGTATGATAAACCGTATCGGAACTCAATTTCCAGACCGGAAGCGTCTGCTTTCGGAAGTCCAGCTGCCGTTCCAGGCAGAGATTCAGGACGAAGTTCAGGAATGATTTTGCACCTTGACAATTACATAAGGGATACCTGTATATATGTTGCCTCTTACGAATGAAAGAGATGAGGTGGAACATTTGATAAAAAAATACAGAAAAATGATATTGGCAGGGCTGTTGACGCTGTGCTTTTTCGGGCAGTGCATGGCTGTGGGAGCAGCGCCCGTGGAAGCCGTGTCAAAGGAAACGAAACTTGCCAGGGAGTCTGCGCAGGATGCACAGACAGCGATGCAAAGTGATATGCAGAATGACATACATCATGTGGTTTCGGAAGAGGAAAATCAGGAAAAAGATTCTTCGCAGGAAACATCTTCCAAAGACAACACTCTTGCGGATGAAATGACGGAAGACGCACCCTCCGAAGACGAAATCTCGGGGGATGAGGAGGGGAGAAAAGAACGGCACAGAGGAAAGCTATTTGGAAGATGAAGTTTCCACAGATACCGTGCAGGAGAAGGCGGTTCTCGAAGGTGAGACCTCTGAAAATGCACTTTCCGAAGGTGCGGATTCGGAAGCAGAGCTGCCTACACGTCCTCTGTCGGAGGTAGAGCAGGAGATGGATGCTGCGCTGTCGCCTCCTTCTACGGCAAAGGTCACAAGACAGGCAGCAGGTGCGGGCCGGGCAGCTTCCGGGGGAACCCACGGCGTCGATCACCAAGACGGCCCAGTGGGTGGATATTGAGCGGGGCATCGCCCGGATTGATCTGACGGAGACGGATACGCCGGGCGCGACGAACCAGGGGATGGATTACATCATCATTCTGGATCGGACGAGAACAATGTCGCTGAACGATCGGAATTTTCAGGGCAACGAATCTGATCATGTGGGTGCGTCCAATTCGCCCTGCCTGAACCGGGATCATTATTATGAATACGACGGGAAACAGCTGGATCTGTACGACTATACCAGCGGTCTGATCCGGGGAACGAACACAGTGGTGACACTGCCCCAGGATGCCGGACTTTACCGTTATCACAAAAATGGCGCCGGGCAGAGCATTGGCGTGGACTATGGAAACGGCTGTCAGGATCGTCTTTCCCTGTCCAAGCAGACGATCTGCGGGCTCATTGACCGGATTGCGGCCAATTCCCCCAAGGATGCCGTTGTGGGCAATCGGGTGAGCTACTGGAGCTTTGCCGGGACATACTGGCCGGAGCAGGAGGGTGAGCTGGACACTGATCCGGAGAAAGGGATTTACAACTACATTCCGCTGACTGGGGATTTTGCAGCGGTGAAAAATAAAGTCAATGAAACGATGACCTATGCGGGCACTTATTATCAGGAATCCATGAAGCGGGCTTACGAGCAGCTGTCTGCCAGAACCGGCAATCATAAAAATGCACCGTCCAAGGTCATTTTTATTTCTGATGGCAAGTGTTCAGATGACTGGGATCAGGTGACATACTGGAATGAAAAGCTGCGGCAGATCCCGGGCTGTACCATCTATACGCTGGCAGTGGGGATGCCGGTGGCTTCTGACGGCGCGGTATTTCTGAAAAATCTGTCCACGAATCGGGACAGCAGCACTTTTGCGGCTTTTACCACGAACCTGAACACGTCCAACCCGGCTTTTGCCAACACGTTGGCGGCCATTGAAGCGGCAACGGTGAAAACCAGTGCGGTGAAAAAAGTGCTGACAGACAAATTGCAGACAAAGTACTGGAATTTTGACAAGGTGTTGTCGGTGGATGGCAGTGCCCAGTGTAAGGATGGGGTGCTCACCTGGCAGGTGCCGGATGGCGAGAATCGCACGTGGCGGTGCAGTATCCAGGTGCGCTTAAAGGATGCCTACCGGTATCTGGTGTCGGATACGTCCTATGACACCAATGCGGATACGGCCCAGGAAAAGGGTTGCCGCCTGGATTATGAGATCAGCGGCGGCGCTTCCAACGGGCAGAAGAGAAAGACGGAAGCGGCAACGCCGGTTTTAAAGTACGGCGCCGTGGAGGTGAAGGGCATCAAGAAATGGGCGGTGAAAAACGCCGAAGGAGAAGGCGTTCTTTTTCGGCTGGGCAGACGTCTTCCCGGAGCGGGGCAGGATACCTGGCTGGCAGAACAGGAGGTTACGGCTGTCAATGGCTGGCAGTATGTATTCCAGACCCGGCTGGAGGGGGGCGGAACAGCTGCCGCTGGTGCTTTACAACAATGCACAGCAGAAATACACCTATGCCTTGAAAGAGGAGGTGCCTTTTTACGAGAACACGAATGTAACCCGGCAGGAAAATGGCGGAAAGCTGGAAGTGACACTGGAAAATACGCCTTACCGGATCCGCCTGCAGGTGGAGAAGAAGGCGGCAGATACGAAGGAACCATTGGATGGTGCCAGTTTCGGCGTGTATGTTTACAGCAAAAAGACCCAGGATTACGAGCCCTATACCGGAGATGACACCAGTGCGTCCGGGAAAACGCACATGCAGCTGATCCCGAAGCAGGGAGAGAAGGGGGGTGTATGTGACACCTGCCTGGCTCTATTATACGCCGGACAATGACGGGCGCTTCCGGGTGGTGGAAGAGCGGGCTCCGGAAGGCTTTGTGGGGGATTACACCGATGATACGTACCAGGAAAAGCATACCTATGACGTGCGGATCACGGAAGAAAATACCGGCACGGAGGTGGCAAAGACGGTGGATGGCGCCGCCCTTTGTGTGGAAAACGAGCCGGTGAAAGGGGAAATCTGTGTATACAAGCGGGATGCGGATTCCGGCCTGGGAGCACCCCAGGGCAATGCAAAGCTTTTCTACGAAGATACGCAGAAAAATGCCCGTTATGGGCTGTTTGACGCTGCCGGGGAGCAGGTTGCCGACGGCAGGATCGGCAGTGACGGGAAACTGACCTTTGCGGATGTGCCCCTGGGAACGTATACGGTCCGGGAACTGGATACGCCGCCGGAAGGGTATCTTCTGGACGACACCGCCTATCCGGTGACACTTCTGTGGGAAGGGGAGGACAAGCCGCTGGTGAAGGTGCAGCTGGAGGTGTCCGAACCGGTGAAAAAACAGAAGCAGGTGATCTACAAGGTGGGCGGAGACGACGATGCCACTGTGATGGAGTGGATCAAAGATGCGGGATTCATGGTATTTTCCTATCAGGATCTGGAATTGTACGAGCAGACAGAAAATGGCAGAGCACCTCTTTCTGACGAGCAGGTGCGGGCAATCCTGAAAGAAAAGTATCAGAACCCGAAGAATCTGACGTACACAATTATGAAAACCTTGCCGGGCGTGTTGCTTTTTGAAACGGGAAGTCCATATCGGCTGGAAGAATTTTATGGAAAGGACGGCATTCTGGAGACACCGCTGCTTCCCTATGGCGATTACGTGCTGGTGGAGACGACTGTGCCGAAGGGTAAGCGAAGCGTGGAACCGGTGCTGCTGCATATCCGGGAAGATGAGACTGACGGCGAGAAGAAAGGAGACGGGAAAGGAACGAAACGGGAGCCCATTATTTTGCGGGACCGGGACGTGAAAGCCAATGTGCAGATCATCAAGAAAGACGCTGTTTCCGGCCTTCCGGTGCAGGATGGCGAGGCGGCCTATGTCATTCATGATGTGGAGGGTGCCTGGAGAAAACAGTATTTTGCCAAAGCAACGCTGGCAGAAAAGGCCGCGTACCTGCTGCGGGGTGATGGCCTGGTGCTGGAATACGATCAGGCCACCGGCAGCTGGCGGGGCACCAGAAGCAATCCGTACCGCACGCAGCGGGTGCAGACGGATGCACTGGCGGCTTTTACAGAAGAAGGGCTGCCGGAAGGTTTATATGAGCTGGAAGAGGTGACAGCGCCCGCAGGTTACGTCCTGTCGGGGCAGGAGGGCGTGATCTCCCGCTCGGATGCAGTGACAACGGGCAACCATACCTATTATGAAACGGAAGCCGCAGGACAGTGGACACCGGCAGGAAAAGCCAGAGCAAGATTTGTTGTCACGGCGGACAATGCAGCCTATGATGCTGCGGCCAACCGCTGGACGGTGACGGCAGAGCAGTATAACGACCCGGTGATCGGCAAGCTGTCCATTGTTGCCATGGCTGAAAAAACAGAACCAAACATCCGGGTGCCGCAGAAGGGGGCGGCGTTTGCCCTGTATGCAGAAGAGGATATCCGGGATGGCAGCGGCAGGCTGCTCTATGAGAAAGACGCCCTGGTGCGCACCTTTGTGGCGGATGCGAAGGGGCAGGCCTGGAGCGGCGATACCGACGGAACGGACGGCAACCCGGCAGGACTGCCCATGGGCACGTACCGGCTGGTACAGACAAAGGCAGGAGAAGGATTTGCGCTGGATGAGGCGGCAACCCGGCCTCGGATCATCACGTTTTCTTATAAAGACAGCCATACGCCGGTGATCTACCGGGATGAGAGTTATCTGCTTCTGGCAGAAAAGAAAACGGTGGAGCTCCCGGAGAAAGAGCGCCCTTCTGTGCCGCAGCCCGCACCGGCCTCCAATCCCAAGACCGGGGATGTGGCGCGGCCGGAGGCGCTGGCTTTTCTGGGGTTGTGCAGTCTGGCAATTATCATCAGAAGGAGAAAAAACAGGTGAGCATTGTATTGTGGGGAGAATCAAAGGAAGAAGAACGTCTGAAAGAGATCAGAAGAGGCCTTCTGTGTATGCAGCGGCAGCAGCTGTTGGCATCTGGAGAGATCCATGTGTGCACAGGTGCTTATGAATCTTTTTATGGCAGCCGGGAATTTCGGCAGGCGGAACTGATCTTTGTCTATTTTGCGGAACCGGGGGAGGATTTCTGCCGGTTCTTCATTTCACACAGGCGGTATACACAGAAAACCGTCTTTCTGTTCGGGCAGTCCTATGGCTGCTTTGATCCGGGAAAACTGCGGGATTATTACCGGGTATCGGAAAAAGAATATGTGATGGTGCCGGGAAGGAGGGATTATTTTTACGAGGCGGGCATCAAACAGCTGCTCTGCCTGATCCGGAAAAACCGGGAACGGCAGGAGCTGTTCACTGCATAAGCGTCAGCAGTTCATAGACAGAAATTCACTCTTATGCTATGATAAAGTCATAACTTCGCAGAAGGAGTGAATCAAATGGATGAAAAATTAAAGTTTCGGGAAGCGCTGAACGAGCTGGTGGCCCGGGCGACCGCGGACGGCGGCAGGATTTCCAGAGAAGAACTGGAAAAGCGTGTGCAGGAGTTTGGATTTACGGAAGAACAACTGGACATGGTGGGCCGGTATCTGAAAGCGATGAACATTGAGATAGACGGAATGGAAGCCGTTGGCGGTGAGGCGTTTGCCGGATCGAATGAAGAAAACAGGACAGATAGAGAGCCTGCGGATCTGGCAGGAGGAAACGATGGCGGGGAAGATGCAGATATGACGCTGCTGGAAGCCCTGTCGGAAGAGGATCGCCAGGTGCTGGGGGATTATCTGGAATCTCTGGAAGATCTGGCCCGGGACGCAGCGATGGCAGAGCACATGCGGTTAAGCGCCCAGCTGGCTCTTTCCTATGCAGGAAAAGGCATTCCGTTGGAGGATCTGATCCAGGAAGGCAATGTGGGGCTGATCATGGCACTGGACACACTGGAATTAAGGGAAGATGGCATTTCAGAGGCAGAATATATACGGGAAGGGATCCGTGGCGCGATGGAAAACCTGCTGGAGGAAGAGGCAGGGCTGCAGAAATCAGACGGCCAGATTCTGGAGCGGATCAATTATATCGGCGAGGCGATCCGTAACCTTTCCGAGGAGTTGGAGCGGAAGGTAACGCTGGAAGAGCTGTCCGCGTATCTGGACATGCCGGAGGCGGAGATCGCAGACGTTCTGCGGCTGACCGGAGAGGACATCAAGACCGAACAGGAAGCCATGGAAGAGCAGGAGGCGCAGGCGAAGGAGAACGGTGGACAGGGAACCGTCGGCTACGCGTCTGTGGAGGATTTCAAGATTTTTTAGCCCATGGTATCCTCGTGATTTTGAATGACGCATGGGAAGTACGGATGAGATAGAAATAACGGGGCAGGAGCCATGGATGAACAGAGGAAGATATAATGGCAGAGCGTGAAAATACAGGAGCAAAAATACAAAGTGGAAATGGCGGTTTATCTGTCAGGAGCGGCCTTTCCGGCAATGAGCTGAAGGTCATTGCCATTATTGCCATGGCGGCGGATCATCTGGCGTGGACGCTGTGGCCGGGCTATGCCAACAAGGAATGGTGGCTGATCGCACTTCATCTGTTTGGCCGTCTGGCCGCGCCTACCATGTGGTTCATGATCGCGGAGGGCTATACGCACACCAGCAATCTGAAAAAATATTTGCAGCGGCTGTTTGTATTTGCGGTGCTTTCGCATTTTGCCTATAATTTCTGCTTTGGGATTTCCTTCGTGCCGTTCCGGCACTCTTTTCTGAACCAGACCAGCGTGATCTGGGCACTTTTCTGTGCGGCACTGGCGCTGTACATCAACGATGATCAGCGGAGAGCGTTTCCGTTACAGAGCTGGCAGAAGACCGCGCTCCTTCTTGTGCTCTGTCTGCTGGCCTTTCCGTCGGACTGGTCCTGCTTTCCGGTATTGTGCACGCTGCATATTTACAACAACCGGGGCAATTTAACAAAACAGGTGGTGGGCATGACCGCCTATATCTCCATGTATGTCATCGTCTGGTGCCTGTGCATTGACGTGGTGTACGGCCTGGTACAGTTTGGCATCATTCTCATCTGGCCGTTGATGGCCCGCTACAATGGAACAAGGGGCACCTGGAAGGGCATGAAGTGGTTTTTCTATTTCTTCTACGTGGGTCATCTGGTGCTGTTCGGATTGCTGCGGCTGTGGCTCAACGGCAACGTGGCCACCATCGTTGGCTGAGGCCGGAAACAAGGCGGGTATTACGCTACCCAGTTTTATGAAAAAGAAAGCTGCTCTTTGCGGAAAAGAAAATTCCTGCAAAGAACAGCTTTAAAATGTTTGTAAGATTTTTTGACAGTTTATATTTCTTCGGTATTTTCCTGGGGCAGGTACATATGCACCTTCTCGATCCGGTTCTTGTCCAGGGAATCCACCACCAGACGGATGTCATTGTCTGTTGTGACGGTTTCCCCGACCTTTGGCAGGTGATCCAGCAGCTCGATGATCAGACCACCGATGGAATCATAATCATCGGAGTGCAGGGAGAGATCCAGTGCGTCGTTGATATCGTCAAGCTTCATGGAACCTTCAATGATATACTCGTTGGGGCCGGTCTGCTGAATGAGCTCCTCCTCGGCGCTGTCGTATTCATCCCGGATCTCGCCCACGATCTCCTCCAGCAGATCCTCAAAGGTGATCAGTCCGGCGGTGGATCCGTATTCGTCCAGAACAATGGTGAAATTCACAGAGTAATCCTTCATCTCCAGCATGAGCTCGGAGATTTTTTTGTATTCATACGTAAAATGGGCTTCCCGTAAAATATTGCGGATATGAAAAGCTTCCTTCGGCCCTTCGTGGAGCAGCAGGTCTTTCATATTGATGATACCGATGACATTATCCGTCGTATTTTCATAGACAGGAAGCCGGGTAAACATTTCTTTCTTGAAAATTTCCAGCAGATCATCATAGCTGTCGTCGATGTTGGCGAATACCATGTCGGCCCGGGGGATCATGATATCCTTGGCCTGGGTATCGCCAAAATCAAACACGTTGTTGATCATGACCTTTTCTTCGTTTTCCAGGACGCCCTCCTCATGGCTGACTTCCATGATGGTACGCAGCTCATTGGTGGTGAAGTTGCCGTTTTTCTTATCCGGGTCGATCCGCAGAAGCAGCATCAGCCCCCGGGAAAGCACATTCACGATGAAGATCACCGGTGTCAGAAGCCAGATCAGGGCACTGACAGGAGCGGAGTATAAAAGGGCGATCCGCTCCGCATGGCCAGAGGCCATGGTCTTGGGGCTGATCTCGCCGAAAATGAGAACAAGCAGTGTCAGCACACCGGTGGCAGCGCCCACTGAGCGGCTGCCGAACACGTTCGTAGAAAAAATCGTCATCAGTGAAGATGCGGAAAGGTTGACAATGTTGTTGCCGATCAGGATCGCGCTCAGCATCTTGCCCGGGTTGTGGATGATCCGTTCCACCCGTTTGGCAGAGTTGTTGCCTTCCTCAATGAGGGTGCGCAGCCGGATGCGGTTGATGGTTGTATAAGCAGTTTCAGCCGATGAAAAAAATGCAGAAAGGGCAAGCAGAACGATAATCGTGCCCAACTGTATGGCGTCGCCAGAATCCAAATAAATCACTCCCTGTAAAATAATATTGTTTATTATTCTATCATACCTGGAACATCCATACAATTAAAATTATGTTAAATTAAGTAACAGTTCATCCATACCTGACGTGGAACCGTGACCGTGCTTGCACGGAGAACGGTCCGCGGCAAGGGATGGAAGGAGCGCCCTGATAATGAGCAGAAAGTAGCTGCGGCAGCAGCGGGGAGCACGAAGGGCGATTCTGCGAATGGGCGCATGAACTGTTAGCCGGACTGACAAAGGAGCACCCCTGAACTGTTATCACGGTTCCAGAAGCTGTATCCCCGAAATATCCGTCCCGATACTCATGGAGTAATTGGTGTAATACACGACGAATCCGGGCCGTGCGCCTGCGGGCTTTTTCACATGTTTTTTCTCAATATAATCCACCTCGGCCTTTTCGCTTCCCCGGGCGCCGGAGTAGTAAGCGGCCAGCGCAGCGGCTTCCTCGAAGGTGCGGTCGGGCAGCGGTTTGCCCTCGGTTTTGACAACCACATGGGAGCCGGGGATGCCTTTGGCGTGGAACCACCAGTCGCCGCCGGAGGCAAACTTGAATGTCAGGGTGTCGTTCTGCAGGTTGTTTTTTCCTACATAGATGTGGAAACCATCGCTGGACAGATAGTGGAACGGGCGGGAGGTGATCTTTACCTTCTTCTGCCCCCCTTTGCGGCGGATGTAGCCGCTTTCAGCCAGCTCCTCCCGGATCTGCACTAGGTCTTCCTCTGCCAGCGCAATGTTCAGGGCGGTGAGGATGGATTCCAGATGGTCGATGGTGTCCTTGGTCTCCTGGGTCAGGGTGGTCAGTGCCTCGTAAGTCCGTTTCAGTTTACCGTAGCGGTCAAAATATTTCTTGGCGTTTTCCGTGGCAGTGAGCGTTTCGTCCAGCGGAATGGTGATCATCTCGTTGGTGTAGTAATTCAGCGCTTCCAGAGACCGGGCCCCGGGCGCGGCGCTGTAGCCGTAGGTGTTCAGCAGTTCTCCGTAAATGCGGTACTTGTCCCGCTTTTCCGTGTCTTTCAGCTGTTTGAGCTGCAGGTCATATTTTTTGCGGCTGCGGTCAAGAGCCGTCTGCACCAGATGGCGCAGGTCTGCGGATTTCTGCCGGATGCGGGTAATCGTGTTTTTCTCCGCGTAATACTGCTCCAGCAGGGCAGAAATGCTCTCTACAGGAACGATGCGCATGTCGGCATACTGTTCCAGATGAAAGGCGGCATATTCCACAGGATCGTCCTTGTCATAGACGATGCAGGGGGAGAAGCTGCCGTTTTCCGTGTCTTCCATGAGCCGGGAAAAGACGCCGTACAAATGCAGCTGCTCATTTTCTCCAAATTCCAGCGCCGACTGGGTGGGCTCCAGGGATGCCCGGAAGCAGAGTTCTTCTGCCATGCACGGGCTGAAACCGGTGAGGGTGGAGTAGATGGCCTTGGAGAGGGGCATGGGCCGGGAAAAAACACCCGCCATAAAGTCTTCCCGGGAAAGCTGCACCGGGTTCCGTTTGTGCTGGGTCTCGGGGATGAAATAGGTGCGGCCCGGCAATACCTCCCGGACGGAGCTCATCTGGGCAGACACATGCTTGATACTGTCCAGAATCTTGTTTTCATCGTCACAGAAAATGATGTTGCTGTGTTTGCCCATCAGCTCAATGATGAGAAATTTCCGGCAAAGATCGCCCATGTCGTTCAGGTGCTCGATCTCAAAAGAAATGATGCGCTCCAGGCCGGGCTGGGTGACGGACACGATGCGGCCGCCGCCGATGTGCTTGCGCAGCAGCATGCAGAAATTGGGCGCCGTCATGGGGCTGGGTTTGTTCTGGGAGGTAAGATACGCCAGAGGCAGGGAGGCACTGGCTGACAGGAGCAGCCGGTATTGTCCTTCGCTTCCTTTTACTGTCAGCAGCAGCTCATCGTTCTCCGGCTGGGCGATCTTGCTGATCCTTCCGTTTTCGATCGTATGTTTTAACTCGCGGACGATGGACGCGACTGTAAAGCCGTCTAAAGCCATAAGATTTCCTTCTTTCCTGGCCTGATGCCATATTTGTAGCCTTTTCGGTGTTCAACTGTCTGATTTTTTATTATAACATAGAAAGAAACAGGTATCATGTAAAAGTTTTGTTTTATCCCGGATCCACCACCGAATTTCGTGCAAATATCCATTTGACTAGTGTTACGCAATGATTTATAATAAATCTAATTATGGGCAGATACAGAAAAGAGGGGTAACATGATCAAGAGCATGACGGGCTTTGGAAGATGCGAGATTGCGGAAGGTGAGCGGAAGTTCACGGTAGAGATGAAGTCGGTGAACCACCGGTATCTGGATATCAACATCAAGATGCCCAAGAAGCTGAACTTTTTTGAGTCCGCGATCAGGAATTTCCTGAAGACCTATATGGAGCGCGGTAAGGTAGATATGTTTATCACCTATGAGGATCTGACAGAGAGTCATATGGTGCTTAAATATAATGAAGATATTGCGGCCGGTTACATGAAGTACATGGCGCAGATGGCCGAGCAGTTTGACTTGGAGAACGATATGACGGTGTCCAGACTGGCCAGATACCCGGATGTCTTCGTGATGGAAGAGCAGACGGTGGATGAGAAGGAGATCTGGGCGCTGCTGGAGAAGGCGCTGAAAGGTGCCTGCGAGCAGTTTGTGCAGACCCGCATCACCGAGGGTGAGAACCTGAAGACGGATATTCTGGGCAAGCTGGACGATATGGTTTCCAAGGTGGATTTCATCGAGGAGCGTTCTCCGCAGATCGTGGAGGAGTATCGGACAAAGCTGACGGATAAGGTGCAGGAGCTTTTGACGGACGGCACGGTGGATGAGAGCAGAATTGCCACAGAGGTGACGATTTATGCGGATAAGATCTGTACCGATGAGGAGACCGTGCGTCTGCGCAGCCATATCGAGCATATGCGTTCCACCCTTCTGGAGGGCGGCAGCATCGGCCGGAAGCTGGATTTCATCGCGCAGGAGATGAACCGGGAGGCCAACACCACGCTCTCCAAGGCCAATGATATTCAGGTGTCCAATGTGGCCATTGATCTGAAGACGGAGATCGAGAAGATCCGGGAACAGATCCAGAATCTTGAATAAGCAGGTGAGAACATGTCCAGACTGTTGAATATTGGTTTTGGAAATTGTGTGAATACAGGAAAGATCACGGCGGTTGTGTCGCCGGAGGCGGCTCCGGTGAAGCGCCTGGTGCAGGTTGCCAAGGAGGATGGGCGAATCATTGATGCAACCCTGGGGCGCAGGACAAAGGCGGTGCTTGTCATGGATGACGGGCACGTGGTACTGTCGGCACTGCAGCCGGAGACCCTAGCAAGACGGTTTTCATCGGATGGAGATTACGAGGGGAAAGAGGAAGAGGAATGAAACGAGAGGGAATACTCGTCGTTGTTTCGGGATTTTCCGGAGCAGGCAAGGGAACGGTAATGAAGGAACTGGTGCGCAGATATGACTGTTACGCACTGAGTGTTTCTGCAACGACCAGAGGCCCCAGAGCCGGAGAAGTGGAAGGAATCGACTATTTTTATAAAACAGAGGAGCAGTTCCGTGCCATGATCGAGCAAGGGGAGCTGGTGGAATATGCCAGATATGTGGATCATTTTTACGGGACACCGAAGGCATACGTGGAAGAACAGCTGGCTGCCGGGAAGGATGTGATTCTGGAGATCGAGATCCAGGGCGCCCTGAAGATCAAGAAGCAGTTTCCGGATACGCTTCTTCTGTTTATCACACCGCCCAGTGCGCAGGAGCTGGTGCGCAGGCTCACCGACCGCGGTACCGAGGATCATGAGACGATCCTTGCCAGACTGCAGCGTGCCAGTGAAGAGGCAGAGGGCATCGACTGCTACGACTATCTGGTGATGAATGATGATCTGGATACCTGTGTGGAGCAGACCCATGAGCTGATTCAGCTGCAGCACCGCCGGGCATCTAAAAATATGGAACTGATCAATCAGATCCGCAAGGATCTTGGCAATTTATCGAAAGGAGAATAAGAATTATGCTGCATCCATCTTATACAGACCTGATGAAGGTCGTAAACGCAGGTGTTGAGGAAGGAGAGACCCCGGTTGTCAACAGCCGTTATTCTATCGTGATGGCAACCTCCAAGAGAGCAAGACAGATCATCGGAGGCGCAGAGCCGCTGGTAGACGGAAGAGGCAAGAAGCCGCTTTCCATCGCTGTAGAAGAGCTGAATAAGGGGAAAGTAAAGATTATGCCGGAAACACCGGAAGAGGAAGAAGCAGAGGAATAAGAAAGCCCTGCCAGAGGATACCGGAAATGGTGTCCTCTTTTTTTATATATTCTTATGGGGGAAAAACTAGGATAGGAGAAAAGACCAATGGAGAAAATCAGTCTTGAAGACAGGGGGATTTACGATGTATCCAGCGCCAGAGGTTCACAGATTTATCTGATCGTGGGCAGTGAGAAGGCTGCGGTGGTGGATGCGGGCATGGCCTACAGTGCAGAGGGAACAGTGGAAAATATCCGGAAAATTTTGGGGGACCGGCCACTGGACATGATCCTTCTGACCCATTCGCATTATGATCATGTGAGTGGTATTCCTGCCATGGAAAAGGCCTGGCCGAATGTACAGGTGTACGGCGGCGCATATGTGAAGCATGTATTTGAAAGTGACAAGGCGAAATCGGTGATCACGGAACTGAATAAGGATGCGGTTGCCAAGTACCAGGTGGAAGATTTTGACGGTTTCGATGCGGATCAGCTGGTGATCGATCATGTGATCGCAGAGGGAGATACCATTTCCCTGGGAGACCATGTGCTGCAGGCGTATGATATGCCGGGACACAGCCGTTGTTCCATGGCATTTTTGATGGATGAGACGTATCTGTTTGCCAGTGAGACGACTTGCGTGACTTCCAGATACGGAACATTTGTTCCCAACTATCTCATCAGTTACAAAGAAAGCGAGGAATCCATCCGTAAATGCGCATCACTTCCCATGCGTTATGTGCTGGTGCCGCATTCAAATATTTATGATCTGGAAAAAACATCGGATTTCTGGGATTTCTGTATGAAGGAAATGGCCGGAAGCAAAGATGTGATTCTGCGTATGCACTGGGGAGGGGCATCGGAGGAAGAGATCATCCAGGAGCTTGACCGGCGGTACCGGGATCCTGACACGAAGAAAGAGTGGCCCAATGAGGCGTTCCTTATCAACCAGAAAAGTATGATCAAAACTGTGCTGCGGGAGTTCGGAGAAAATTGACAATTTCCGAAAAATAAAGTAAAATAACAGTATAAACAAACAAAATTCAGACAGAAAACAGGGAGGGAACTGTATGGATAAATTTGTGATTACGATTTCCAGATGTTGTGGCGCAGGCGGAACGACCATCGGAAAAAGGCTGGCGGCAGACCTGGGGGTAAGCTTTTATGACAAGAACCTGCTGCATCTGGCATCGGAAGACAGCGGGATCAACGAGGATCTGTTTGCCAATGCGGACGAGAAGCTGAAAGGCAGCCTTCTTTATAAGGTGTCCAGAAAGGTTTACCAAGGAGAACTGATCCCTCCGGAGAGTGAGGATTTCACCACCAATGAGAATCTGTTCAACTACCAGGCCAAGGTGCTCAAGGAGCTGGCTGCTTCGGAATCTTATGTGGTCATTGGCCGGTGTGCCGATTTTATCCTGAAGGATCATCCGAAGCTGATCCGTATTTTCCTCTATGCACCCTACGAGGACTGTGTGGCGCATGAGATGGAGAAGCACAGCATCAGTGCCAAGGAGGCCCAGTGGCACATTGACCGGACGGACAAGCACCGCAGCGCATTCTACAAATATCACACCGGACATGACTGGATGGAGATGGAGAACTATGATATCTGCATCAACACCGGCGCGGTGGATTACGAGAAGACTGTGGAGATCATTGAGTTCTACGTGCACAGCATGCTGGGATTACAGTAAAATAAAAAGAGAGCCGATCACAGGAAAGAAAGGCATTGCCTGATCCCGTGTTCGGCTCTTTTTTTTTTAATCTAATTCGATGAGTTCGTACTCTCTGGAACCGCAACCCAGTGCAGCAGCACACTCGATGGTGTGTACGCCGTTGCGGGACTCGATCCGCTCGATGAGATGATCGCGGCCCGGGTCATCCTTGGCAGCGAAAACGAGATCCAGGCAGGCCTGGTCGATGGCGACCGGATCGTCGGATGCCAGAATACCGATGTCCTTCATGCACGGATCTTCGGCAACTGCACAGCAGTCACAGTCCACGGACATATTTTTCATTACGTTGATGTATACCGCATTGCCCTTGAAGTAGTCGATGACGGAGGAAGCAGCGTCAGACATAGAAGCCAGGAAGGAATCATGGTCTGCGGTCCACAGCTTGGCCGGATCGCCCCCGCCGTGAATATATGCTTTTCCGTAGGAGGAAGCGATGCCGATGGACAGCTGTTTCAGTGCGCCGCCGTATCCGCCCATGGGATGTCCCTTGAAGTGGGAGAGTACCAGAAGAGCGTTATAGTTCGCCAGATCCTTGCCCACGAAGTTCTTCTTGATCATCTTGCCGCCAGGAATAGCAAGCTCCATGTCCGGACCTTCCGCATCCAGCAGATCTACGTCAAAATACTGGCTCCAGCCATGCTTTTTCAGCGTTTCCAGATGCTTCTCGGTGGTATTTCTGCCGCCTTCATATGCAGTGTTGCACTCGGTAACAGTGCCGCCTACCTCTTCAATGACGGGTTTCCAGAATTCCGGTTTCAGGAAGTTCTGGTTGCCCGGCTCGCCGGAGTGCAGTTTGATGGCCACATTGCCGGAAAGCGGTTTTCCAACTTTATGATATAATTCGGTCACTTTGTCAGAAGTGATGGTTCTGGTAAAATAAACCTTTGATTTCATGAAAAATCCTCCATTCTGCGCGATATTTGCTTTGTGACAGCATTTACGCTGTTATTGTAGCACAATCCTGGAAATGGGGGAAGCAAAAAATGAAGACGGAAAGCAACAGAGGGCATGGAAATGGATCTTTCACCGTTCACGGAAATTTGACTTTTGTATAGAGGAAATGGTACAATAAACTGATATATTTACATGAGACTGTAAAGGAGTTTATATTTGTATGAAAATATTGTTTGTTTCCCTGGGATGTGACAAGAATCTGGTGGATTCCGAGACGATGCTGGGGATTCTCGGCGGCCGCGGTTACACTTTCACGGACGATGAGACGGAAGCGGATGTGATCGTCGTCAACACGTGCTGCTTTATCAATGATGCCAAGGAGGAAAGCATCAACACCATTCTCCAGATGGCGGAGTACCGGAAAACCGGCCCGTGCAAGGCGCTGATCGTGGCAGGATGTCTTGCCCAGCGGTACAAGGAGGAGATCACCCAGGAGATCGAAGAGGTGGATGCGGTGCTGGGAACCGCTTCCTATGAAAATATCGCTGAAGCCATTGAGGAAGCGCTGGGCGGGCAGCATCCCATGATCATGGATCCGCTGGATGTGCCGGTGCATACGGGCAAGCGGATGCTCACCACCGGCGGCCATTATGCGTATCTGAAAATCGCGGAAGGGTGCGACAAGCACTGTACCTACTGCATTATCCCCAAGGTGCGGGGGGCTTACCGCAGCGTACCCATGGAGGAACTGATCGACCAGGCGAGAGAGCTGGCAGAGCAGGGGGTGAAGGAGCTCATTCTGGTGGCCCAGGAGACGACGCTGTACGGCGTGGATCTGTATGGCCGGAAACGGCTGCATGAGCTGCTGCGGGAGCTGTGCCGCATTGACGGCATTTACTGGATCCGGATCCAGTACTGTTATCCCGAGGAGATTTATGAGGAGCTCATTCAGGTGATGAAGGAAGAGGAAAAGATCTGCCATTATCTGGATCTGCCGATCCAGCACGCGTCCGATGATATTTTGCGGCGGATGGGCAGAAAGACGACGAAAGCCCAGCTGCTGGCGGTGGTGGATCACCTGCGGGAGGAGATCCCGGATATCTGCCTGCGGACAACGCTGATCGCCGGTTTCCCGGGAGAGACCCAGGGGGAGCATGAGGAGCTCATGGAGTTCATCGATACGTGCGAGTTCGACCGGCTGGGGGTATTTACCTATTCCCCGGAGGAGGACACCCCGGCGGCTGTCATGGACAACCAGATCGAGGAAGAACAGAAGGAGCTGTGGCGGGATGAACTGATGGAGCTGCAGCAGGAGATTTCCATGGATAAGGCCGAAGAAATGATCGGCCGGGAACTTCTGTGCATGGTGGAGGGCAGCGTGGCAGACGAGAATGCCTACGTGACCCGTACCTACAAAGATGCGCCAAATGTGGACGGCTACCTGTTCCTGCAGACGGCGGAGACACTGATGACCGGTGATTTTGTACGCGCCCGGGTGACCGGAGCGATGGAATATGATTTGATAGGAGAGATGGCAGATGAATTTACCGAATAAGCTGACGCTGCTCAGAGTGTTTATGATCCCGTTTTTCGTGGTGTTTATGCTGACGGATCTGGGCGGCAGTTATGGAAAATATATCGCGCTGGCAATCTTCATTGCGGCCAGCCTGACAGATATGCTGGATGGCAAGATCGCCAGAAAGTACAACCTGGTGACCAATTTTGGGAAATTTATGGATCCGCTGGCGGATAAGCTGCTGGTGTGCTCGGCCATGATCTGTCTGGTGGACAAGGGACGTCTGGCTTCCTGGATCGTCATCATCATCATCAGCCGGGAATTTATCATCAGTGGGTTCCGGCTCATCGCATCAGACAACGGTGTGGTCATTGCGGCCAGCTACTGGGGCAAGTTCAAGACCGTTTTCCAGATGCTCATGATCATTGTGCTCATTCTGGATCTGGGCGGCAGCTTTGTGCTGCTGGAGCAGATTCTCATCTACGTGGCGCTGATCCTTACCGTGGTGTCACTGGTGGATTACCTGATGAAAAACAAAGACGTCTTAAAGGATGGGGGAAAATAACATGACAGCGGAAATTATTTCAGTGGGAACGGAACTGTTGCTTGGCAACATTGTCAATACCAATGCGGCTTATCTGGCAGAGCAGTGCGCCATGCTCGGTCTGTCGGTTTACTACCAGAGTGTGGTCGGCGATAATGCGGGACGGCTGGCAGATACAATCCGCCAGGCCATGGACCGTTCAGACATCGTGTTCCTGGGCGGCGGCCTGGGACCCACAGAGGACGACCTGACCAAGGAGACCGTGGCAGAGGTGCTGGGCAGAAAGCTGGTGGAGGACGTCCACAGCCGGGAGCGGATCGCTGAGTTTTTCCGCCGCATCGGCAAGGAGCCCACAGAGAACAACTGGAAGCAGGCCCAAGTCATTGAGGACTGTATCGTGCTGGACAATGCCAACGGCTCTGCGCCGGGCATCATCGTGGAGGATGAGAAGGCAACCCTGATCCCTGCTGCCGGGCCCGCCCATTGAGATGATCCCCATGTTTGAAACCTATGTTTTTCCCTATCTGCGGGAAAAAGAGCCGGATGTGATCGTGTCGAAGATGCTGAAGATCTGCGGCGTGGGCGAGAGCTCTGTGGAAAACGATGTGAAGGATCTCATCCACCAGTATACGAATCCGACCATCGCCACCTATGCCAAGACCGGCGAGGTGCATATCCGCGTGACTGCCAAGGCGGAGACAGAGGCGGAGGCCAAGAAGCTGTTAAAACCCGTGGTGCGGGAGCTGAAATGTCGTTTCTGCAACAAGATTTACAGCACCGATGAAAATGTGGAGCTGGAGGACGTGGTTGTGGCTCTGTTAAAGGAGCAGAATCTGTCCATCACCACCGTGGAATCCTGCACCGGCGGCCTGCTGGCAGGACGGCTGGTGAACGTGCCAGGTGTCTCCGATGTGTTCAAGCAGGGCTATGTGACCTACTCCAACAAGGCAAAGCGCAAGCTGGTGGGGGTCAAGAAGGATACCCTGTCGGTAAACGGCGCAGTCAGTGAGAAGACAGCCAAGGAGATGGCCAAGGGTGCCATGATGATGACCGGTTCCGACATTGCGGTTTCTGTTACCGGTATCGCAGGGCCTGACGGCGGCTCCGAGGAAAAACCGGTGGGTCTGGTGTATATTGCCTGCAATTTCAAGGGCAAGGTGACGGTGAAGAAATGCCAGTTCAGCGGCGGCAGAAGAAAGGTGCGAGAGTCGTCTGTGGCAGCGGCGCTGGTGCTGCTGCGGGACTGCCTGCTGGAAAATATAAAATTGTAGATTACAATGTTCCAAAGTCTGAACCTGCCTGTGCTTGCACATGGGCAGGTGATAGACCTTGGAACATGCCCGGACATGAGCATAGAAGGGAAGCGTGAGCTTTCTGATATGCGAATGGCAGATAAATTGTGAGAGTGCGAAGCACGGAACAATTTATTGTAATCTAAATAGGAATACCTGTAACATCCCTCCCATATATTTTTGTATGGGAGGGATGTTTTTATGGAAATGAGGCAGGGGCAGAGGCGGTTCCCGATCTTTTCTGTGGTAAAAGTGCTCATCGCGGCCTACCTGGTGACGATGGTCATTCTGCTGGTGCTGGCGGGGCTTTTATATAAGCTGGAGCTGTCAGAACCGGTGGTGGACGGCGGCATCATTGCGGCCTATGTGCTGTCCTGTTTTCTGGGCGGTTTCCTTATGGGAAAGCTGCAGAAAACGCGGAAATTTATGTGGGGGATGATCATCGGCCTGCTGTATTATGCGGTGCTGTTTGGCGTGTCCTTCTGTATGAAACAGAGCAGTGCCCAGGTGACCGGGGATGTGTTTACGTCGCTGGTGCTGTGCGTGGCCAGCGGCATGCTGGGCGGGATGGTGGCGTGAGACGAAACGGCCGGATGTGCGGACAGTGGCGGCATTCAGGCACAGGAGCAGAGAATGTCTTTGCAATCCGGGAGAATTCATGTATAATAGCGATTAGAATGGGAGGAACAAATGATGACGAAACTCATACTGGCGTCGGCCTCTCCGAGACGGCGGGAGATTTTGGATATGGCGGGTTTTGCCTTTGCCGTTTGCCCGGCCCGGGGAGAAGAAGTGCGTGTCGGCGCAGATCCGGTGGAGATTGTGGAAAATCTGGCGAAAGCCAAAGCCCGGGAGGTGGCTGGATCACAGAAGGAAGACTGCCTTGTGCTGGGTGCAGATACCATTGTGGTGCTGGACGGCGAGATCATGGGAAAACCGGCAGACCGGGCGGATGCCAGCCGTATGCTGCATGCGCTGCAGGGTAGATCTCACCAGGTGTATACCGGCGTGGCGCTGGATGCGGTGCGGCAGGGCGTGTACACTGTGCACAGTTTCGTGCAGCGGACAGACGTGTTTGTCTATCCGATGACGGACGCGGAGATCGAAGCCTATATGGACACCGGGGAACCCTTTGACAAGGCCGGGGCCTACGGCATCCAGGGACGGTTTGGCAAATACATTGAGAAAATAAACGGAGACTACCTGAACGTGGTGGGGCTGCCACTGGGAAGACTTTATCAGGAGATGAAGCGGCTGGGACTGACCGAAGATGCCAGATGATGGCAGGCAGCAGCCGCAGGACATACAAAAAAGGAGCGAAGACAGATGACTTACAAAGCAGCGATTTTTGACCTGGATGGAACACTGGCGGATACGCTGGCTTCCATTGCCCACAGTGCCAACATGGCACTGGAGCAGCTGGGATTTCCGGCATTGCCGCTGGATAATTACCGTTATTATGCGGGAGACGGGGCGCAGGAGCTGATGAAGCGGGCACTTGCCGCCTGCGGGGATACCGCCTGTTCCAGACTGGAGGAGATCATGCCGGTCTATGCAGCGATTTTTGAAAAGGAATGCATGTATCAGGTGCACCCCTACGACGGCATTCCGGAGGTGCTGGAAGCGTTGAAGCAGCAAGGCTTGAAGATAGCGGTACTGTCCAACAAGCCGGATGCCAGAACCCATGATGTGATCCGGGATCTGTTCGGCACGGAACTGTTTGACTATGTGCAGGGCCAGACCGAGAAGATCCGCAGAAAACCGTGCCCGGACGGGGCGTTGGAGATCGCCCGGGTATTTGATGTGAAGCCGGAGGAGTGCCTGTACTGCGGTGATACGAACACGGACATGCAGACGGCAGTGGCGGCAGGCATGTTCCCCATCGGTGTATTATGGGGCTTCCGTGACCGGCAGGAGCTGCTTGACAACGGTGCGAAGGTGCTGGCAGAGGTGCCTGCGGATATTTTAAAACAGCTGAGATAGACTGCGGTTGGGATGATTTGTAAAATTGCCCGCGCAGTGCGGATAAATGGGAAGTACCAGGCGATTATGCGCAGGTTCAGGTGAAAACGAAACGCAGACGAAAAAGGAGTGTAGCGCAATGTACGAGTACGAAGAGGAGATTCTGGAGATTTTTCTGAAAATGCAGGGACAGTTATTTGATGAGCCGGTGGCGGAGACGCTGGAGGAAGCGGACGAGTTTCTGGACGACTGCATGGCAGCTGTGGTGGACAGCGTGGCAGAGGTGCGGGAATATTTTGAGGAAAGCGGTGCGGATGTGGACGGCATGTCCGATGAAGAGCTGCTGGATGCGGCAGAAGTGTTTGCCATTCCGGACGGCAGATTTCTGATTGTTGAGGGATAAGAAGCATATATGAGAAAAAAAGAAAAAGACGGTGGCCGTCTGCGGTGTTTTGCTGGCGGCAGCGCTGTCTCTTGGCGGCTGCAGTACGAAGGGCGGCTTAAAAGTCGTGCTTACCGGCGGCCTTTCCCGGAATGAATTATTTTCTGTGAACAAAGCGGCCATGACGCTGCCGGAGGCAAAGCTTCTGCTCATGACGGAGCTGGCCCGGTACCGGAATCTGTACGGGGAAGAAATGCTGAGCCGGCAGTTCGGCGGGCAGACGCTGGAGGAATCGGTGAAGGAAAGCACCCTGGATCTGATGGGAAAGCTTCTGGTCATGGATGAGATGGCGGACAAGTACCAGATCCGGCTGAATGAGGAAGATACGGCCAACATTCTGTCGGCCAGCGCCGAATATATGGACACGCTGACAGAAACGGAAAAGGCGTTTACCGGGGCGTCGGAAAGTGATGTGCAGCACCTGTTTGAAAAAGCACTGCTGGCGGACCGGGTTTATGCGGAGCTCACCGGGGAGCAGACCATTGAGGTCAGCGATGATGAGGCCCGTGTGGTAACTGTGCGCCATATTTTTATCAGCACAGCAGGCAGCGGGCAGACGGGTAATGCGGGGGAAGAAGCATCTGCAGATGAAAGTCAGGCGATCGCAGCCGCGGGCGATGCTTACAACCGTGCTATGTCGGCGTACGACCAGCTGCGGCAGGGCGCAGACTTTGATTCCATGGCCCAGCAGTACAGTGATGACGCCCAGGAAGAATATCAGGTGGCAAGAGGTGACGTGGAGCAGAAGCTGGAGGAGGCGCTGTTTTCTCTGGATACCGGGGAACTGAGCACTGTCATGCAGAACAGCACGGGCTACCATATTTTCCTCTGTGTCAACAATTTTGACCGGGAAGCCACCGATCAGAATAAGCAGAAGCTCCTGGAGGAGCGGCGCTGGGAGGCGTTCGAACAGACGTATAATGCGTTTGCCAGAGATCAGGTCTGCCAGTTTTCCCAGAGAAAATGGGATGCCATCACACTGGATGGCGAAGAGATTACAAATACCGGGCTGTATGACGTATACCGGAGCCGGTTCGGCGGATGATACGGCCAGATGGAGAAGAAACATGAATGAACAGGATTTGACAAAATATATACCGAGCAATACGGAGATCGCAGAGAATCTGGACTATTTTGCGGGACAGCTGCGGGAATTCCAGGAGCTGATGATGATGTACAACTGTGCCATCCGGGAGGTGCGCACGAAGCTGGATGTGCTCAACGATGAGATGGCAGTGTGCAGCCCCCACAATCCCATTGAGATGATCAAGTCCCGGGTAAAAAAGCCCAGGAGCATCGTGGAAAAGCTGCAGCGCCGGGGATATCCGATCTCTGTGGATTCCGTGCTGGACAACCTGCACGATGTGGCAGGCGTACGTGTCATCTGTTCCTTTATCGATGATATTTACAAGATCGCGGCGATTCTGGGGGCGCAGGACGATGTAACTGTGCTGGAGATCAAGGATTATATCAAGAATCCCAAGCCCAACGGATACCGCAGTTATCATATGATCGTGGAGATTCCGGTGTTCTTCTCAGACCGGAAGCAGCCGATGAAGGTGGAGGTGCAGATCCGCACCATCGCCATGGACTTCTGGGCAAGTCTGGAGCACCAGATGAAGTACAAGAAAGATGTGCCGGGATCAGAGGATCTGGTCAACCGGCTGTCCCAGATCGCAGACCGGATCAACCAGACGGATATGGAAATGCAGGAGATCCGGGAAGAAATTCAGAGCAGATAAAAAAGAAAACAGCAAAGGCGTCGGAAGAGGAAAACCTCAACCGGCGCCTTTAACGTCGTATATTTTATTTTGTTAATTCCATCATGATCTCGTTGCTTCTGCTGATGAACTTGGTCATTTCCTCCGGGCTCAGCGGTTTGTGGGCCAGCATTGCCAGATCATACAGCTGCTCGCAGAACATGGGAACCTTCTCGGAATCCTTGTGCTCGAAGATGTATTTTACCAGCGGATGTTTCACATTCAGGACAAGGGCTGCCTGGCTGCCGAACATGGAAGCGTCCATGCCGGTCATGCCGTACATGCGCATCATTTCCTGCATCCGGCGGCTCTCCTCGGACAGAACCATCATGGAAGCGGTCTTCTCATCCTTGAGGGACATGGTGCGGACTTCCAGTTTGTCATTGCCAACGGCCTTGCGGAACACTTCGGTCAGCGTATCCTTGTAGCTCTCGGCATCTGCCTGGGATTCATCCTGCAGGCTGTCGGTGACATCCGCATCAATTCTCTGGAAGCGGACATTTTCATTCTGGCTTTCCAGATGGGTGATGAACGGGCTGTCGATGTTGTGTTTCAGGATCACAGCATCCATGCCATTCTCCCGGAACATGTTGATATACTGGCTCTGCTGGATCTCGTCGGTGACATAGTAGATTGTTGTCTTCTCCGGCTCTTTGTCCCCGGCGTCTTTCTTTTCTGCGTCAGAAGCGTTCTCTGTCTGGGAAGCCTCCTCGGCCTTGGTCTCCCCGGAGTTCTCAGAAGCGGCTTCTTCGGTTCCTTCGGCGGGTGCCTTGGCAGCCTCGGCTTTCTCGATGCAGTCCTTCAGCGTCAGATACTTGCCGTCCAGATCCTTGAACAGCACGTAATCGGAAATCTTCTCACAGAACTTGGCATCCTTGATGCAGCCAAATTTGATGAAGGGGCTGATGTCGTCCCAGTATTTCTCATAATTCTCACGGTCAGTCTTGCACATGCCGCTGAGCTTGTCAGCAACTTTTTTCGTGATATAATCGGAAATCTTCTTCACAAAGCCGTCATTCTGCAGCGCACTTCTGGATACGTTCAGCGGCAGATCCGGGCAGTCGATGACGCCCTTTAAGAGCATCAGGAATTCCGGAATGACTTCCTTAATATTATCGGCGATAAATACCTGGTTGTTGTACAGCTTGATGGTGCCCTCGATGGAATCGTACTCCGTGTTGATCTTCGGGAAGTAGAGGATACCTTTCAGGTTGAACGGATAGTCCATGTTCAGATGGATCCAGAACAGGGGCTCCTTGTAATCATGGAAAACATCCCGGTAAAACTGCTTGTATTCCTCATCGGTGCATTCGTTGGGATGCTTCGTCCACAACGGCGTGGTGACGCTTAAGGAAACCGGACGCTTGTTGATCTTTGCCTTCTCTTTGGCAGGGGAAATCTCGATGACTTCCTTGGTGCCGTCCTCATTTTCTTTCTCCTCGGTCTTGGCTTCCTCGGTGAAGCGCTCTACCACCACGTCGTCCTCTTTGATGTCGGCGGCGTCGATGGTCTCATATTCCTGCTCGGCGCCTGCTTTTTCCAGGAAAATCTCTACCGGCATGAAGGAGCAGTACTTGGTGATGACTTCTCTAGCCCGGTATTCGTTGGAAAACTCCACGCTGTCCTCGTTCAGGAACAGGGTGATGGTGGTGCCGACGCTGTCCTTGGTGCCCTCGGTCATGGAAAATTCGGTGCCGCCGTCACATTCCCAGTGTACCGGTGTCGCACCCGGCTGATAGGAAAGGGTGTCGATGTGTACCTCATCCGCAACCATGAAAGCGGAGTAAAAGCCCAGGCCGAAGTGGCCGATGATCTGATCCTCGTTGGTCTTGTCCTTGTATTTTGCCAGGAAATCGGTGGCGCCGGAGAAAGCGATCTGGTTGATATACTCCTCCACCTCGTCAGCGGTCATACCAAGGCCGTTGTCGCAGAAAGTCAGCGTCTTCTTCTCAGGGTCAACAATGACGTGTATTTCCGGTTTGTATTTGTCCGGGAACTGGTACTCGCCCATCATCTCCAGCTTCTTCAGCTTGGTGATGGCGTCGCAGCCGTTGGAAATGAGCTCACGGAAGAAGATATCGTGATCCGAATAGAGCCACTTCTTGATGATCGGGAAAATATTTTCACTGTTAATGGAAAGACTTCCATGTTTTTCTGCCATATTAAACATCTCCATTTCAAAAATTAATACAAATGAAAATACGGATATTTCCGTATAACAGTAATATTAATACCGCAAAAATGGAATGTCAAGAGAAAATTAGCACTCAAATGCGTTGAGTGCTAACAAAAATTTTATAAAGAATCTAAAGAAAGTATAAAACTGCCAAATTATATCTTGTCAAATTCAAGACTTTGCCGGAGAAAGAATGCCGTCACCGCTTTTTCCCACGTTTCTTCCAGAGATCTGTCCAGGGTGAACAGGTTCATGGAGGTGGCGGTGGTGCAGGTCAGTGTCCCATTGTCATAGCGGATGTTCAGAAACAGAGCGCGGACGTCCTCGGGTCGGAACGACAGGGACGCATCTGCCAGCAGCTTCTGGATTTGGCTGGTGTCCAGACAGAAAATAAAGGAAAAGGACAGGGGCGTGTGTTTGCCCCGGATCAGCTGAAAACACGTAGGACGTAGCTGTTCCCAGTAGATAAGCCCACGGTCGGCGCGGACAGGGGCATTCTCTTCCTCATCCGCCTCCGGGTAAAAATCCGGATGAAAATGCCCGTCAATAGAGACCGTGGCAGCCGTGGTGATGGATGCCTCGGATAAGAGAAAACGGTCAAAGGCCGGGGACAGGAGCAGACGCTCCATAAAATTTTTCGTCTGTGTAAATCGTAATGCCAGCATAGAGGTGCTCCTTCTTATTATGATGCGGCCATAATCTCACGAACACGCACGAACGTGCTTTATCGCCTGCTATCGCAGGCAGTTCGTTCGATAATGATGCAAGAAAAGGAAATACTGTCTTCGACATTGCTCCCTTTTCTTTTGTGTCTACTATATTATATAGGATAAAAATAAAAAAAACACAGAGGAAAAAGTGAAAATTTTATTTTCCCCTTTTCAAACGTCTGTGTTTATGTTAGTATTACATAGTATTAAAAACTACATCATAAAGTATTTTTGCAAAGATCAGTGCTTTGCGGAAATGACAGATATAGAGGAATAACCGGCACAGGGAGTCGGTACAAAGGGGATAGAAAAGATGAGTTATAAGATTGTTGTGGACAGCTGCGGGGAGATTCCGAAGGAGAAGCTTGCGGGCGGCTTTTATGAAAATGTGCCGTTGGAGCTGGATGTGGACGGCGAGCGGATCGTGGATGACGAGACGTTCGACCAGGCGGATTTCCTGAAAAAGGTGGCAGCAAGCCCGAACTGTCCGAAGTCCTCCTGCCCGTCACCCAAGCGGTATATGCAGGCCTATGAGGACGGCGGCGCAGATCATATTTATGTGGTGACGCTGTCTGAGCAGCTCAGCGGTTCCTATAACAGTGCCAGACTGGGGCAGCAGCTGTTTGAGGAGAAGCATCCTGACCGGAAGGTACATGTATTCAATTCCAGGAGTGCGTCCATCGGGCAGACGCTGGTGGCCATGAAGGCGGAGGAATATGAGCTGGCCGGATGTTCTTTTGAGGAAGTGGTGGAGAAGACGGAACAGTTTGTGGACGGTCTGGATACGTATTTCGTGCTGGAGAGTCTGGAGACGCTGCGCAAGAACGGACGCCTGTCCGGTATCAAGGCTTTTGTGGCATCTGCGCTGAACATCAAACCGGTGATGGGTGCAACGCCGGAGGGAAGCATCTGTCAGCTGGGCCAGGCCCGGGGTATCAACAAAGCCATTCACAAGATGGTGGAGGCTGTGGTGCAGAATGTGAAGAACCCGGCGGAGAAGATCCTGGCGATCTCTCACTGCAACTGCTACGAGCGGGCGCTGATGGCCAAGAAGCTGCTGGAAGAGAAGACCACCTTCAAGGACATCATGATCCTGGATACCAACGGCATCAGCAGTCTGTATGCCAACGACGGCGGTGTGATCATCGCAGTATAAGGGAAAAGTGTCCTGTATCAGAATATAATGAAATAAAAAATCCTTCTGTATCTGTCTGGAATTTGTAGCAATCCCGGACTGTACAGAAGGATTTTTGTCACATTGCATTTCAATCCTTGCGTCAACGGATGGATTTGGATGGTATTATAATCGGAAAGAAGCAGCGGTATGTGATCAGGCATGCAGCAGCTCCTCCAGCCGTCTGGCAGAAGACTCCGGTGATTCATGCAAAGCGATGGCAAATTCTTCACTGAGAAGGTGTGCTACTTTCTTCATAAATTGCTGTTCTGTCGCTCCAATTTTCTTCCCGTTTTTGACGGCCAGGGCCTCTTTTTCATAAATTTCTTTATATAACCGTAAATGATCGGAGACGTTACAGGAAGACAGGAGCTCCCGGTAGTGGGCGGCAAGCATGGGCGCTTTGTTGGTCAGCGTCGGTTTTACCTGCATTTTTCCGAAATTTTCCAGATATGTCTGCGCTTCCTTTTCCGTCATGACATTTTTCAGCGATGCGTCAGCCTTTTCCACAGGAACATAAACACGCTCACTGCTGTCTGAAAAGGAGGGGCGCAATGTGTAATAGGTACGTTCTGCACCTGGTGAAAATGCCCAAACAAGTCTGCCCATTGACAGAAAGCGGGCGGAATGGTATCCTTTTCACATAGTGTGAGTATCGGAGTCGCGGATTCCGTTTTCCATGCAGGAGGATACAGGGAACAGTTTCTCTGTATGGCAGAAATGGAGGAAAGAAGTATGAAGATCGGTTTTGGCTGTGACCACGCCGCTGTGGAATTGAAGGATGCACTGCTGGAGCATCTGAAGGAGCAGGGATATGAGTGCGTGGATTACGGCGCACATAGCCCGGAAGATAAAGTGGATTATCCGGTGCAGGGCCAGAAGGTGGCAGAGGCCATTGTCAGCGGAGAGATTGACAGAGGCGTGCTGGTGTGCGGAACCGGCATCGGGATTTCTCTGGCGGCCAACAAGGTACCGGGGATCCGTGCGGCGGTGTGCAGTGAGCCGTATTCCGCGCAGATGTCCGTCCGGCACAACAATGCGAATATCATTGCCATGGGCGCCCGTGTGGTGGGAACAGAGCTTGGCAAGATGATCGTGGATGCCTTTTTCGGAGCCAGCTTCGAGGGCGGCAGACATGAGCGGCGGGTGAATATGCTCACCGATATTGAGAAAAAATACAGCAAAGAACAGGGAGCAGATGTGAAATGAGCCAGGCAAAGGTAGATCGTTATAAAGAACAGAAATCAAAGCGCAAGGAGACGATACAGAAGGAGAAACGGCAGGCGGGCATCCGTAAGGGCGTTGTCGCTGTGATCTGTGCAGCGTGCCTGTGCTGGATCGGTTATTCTGTATGGGGCGTGGTGAATCGTCCGGATACGACAGCATCCGAGGTGAATCTGGATGCGTATTCCGAGTATCTGAACGGGCTGGCTGAGGAGGAATAGAACAGCGATGAAGTGTCCGTTTTGCGGGGAAGATAATACAAGAGTCATTGATTCCAGACCTGCGGATGACAACAGCTCTATCCGCCGCCGCAGACTGTGTGATGCCTGCCAGAAGCGTTTTACCACTTACGAAAAGGTGGAGACGATTCCCCTCGTTGTGATCAAGAAGGATAACAACCGGGAGCAGTACGATCGGTCCAAGATTGAGGCCGGGGTGCTTCGGGCGTGTCACAAGCGGCCCATCTCCATCAATCAGATCAATGAGCTGGTGGATGCCGTGGAGACCGAGATCTTCAACCGGGAAGAGCGGGAGATCAGCAGCAAAGAGATCGGCGAGATGGTCATGGAGCGGCTGAAGAATCTGGAAGCGGTGGCGTACGTCCGTTTTGCTTCCGTTTACCGGGAGTTCAAGGACGTCAACACATTTATGGATGAATTGAAGAAATTTCTTGTCTGAGGGTGCAGGTGCTGTACCCTCTTTTTTAGCTGTTTTGCAGGGATTATCATGTGCGTAGCTGCGTGTGATCATGATAGCTGCAAGATAATGTCAGGCACGGAAAATGCGAATCATGTAAAGACAAAGGAATATAATTATGAAATATGAGATAACAGACGGCACCCTGACCTTTGGCGCCCGGTGCATCCTGTCCCATGTGCAGTTTGCCATCCGGGGCACAGAGAAGATCGCCCTGGTGGGACCCAACGGCGCGGGAAAAACCACCCTTCTGCGGGTGATCGCCAGGGAGCTTTCTCTGGATGCGGACGACCGGCGGCAGGGGCCGGGCATCGTCACAGATCGGGATCTGACCATCGGCATGCTGCATCAGCACAGCTTTGCGGATGTCTCCCGGACGGTGGAGGAGGAGCTGGAACAGCATGCGCCTGTCGGGGACGGGAGCGCTTTTGACCGGGAGCGGTTCTGGTATGAGAAGGAATACGACACGCTGTTTACCGGTTTTGGATTTGAAAAAAAGGATAAGAAGCGGAAGCTTTCGGAATTTTCCGGCGGCGAACAGACGAAGATCGGCCTGATCTCTCTGCTGCTGGATCATCCCGACCTGTTGCTGTTGGACGAGCCCACGAACCACCTGGATGTGCACACGGTGGAGTGGCTGGAGCAGTATCTGAAAACCTATGACCGGGCGGTGGTGATGGTATCTCACGACCGTTTTTTTCTGGACGAGACGGCGGAGATTGTCTATGAGCTGGAGGCGGGGAAGCTGACCCGTTATCCCGGCAATTACACGGCGTACCGGCAGGAAAAGAAGAAACGGCTGCGGCAGCAGGCGAAGGCCTATGAGCGATATATGGAAGAGAAAGAGCGGCTGGAGGAGCTGATCCGCCGGTTTAAAAACAAACCGCGGAAGGCGGCCTTTGCCCGGGCCAAGAGAAAAGAGCTGGAGCGGCTGCCTGTGGTGGAGAAGCCGGAGCTGGCGGAGAAAACAGCGGCCATCGGCACACTGGAACCGCTGCTGCCGGGCAGCAAACGGGTGCTGGAAGCAGAGCGGCTGCAGGTGGGCTATGAGAAGACGCTGTTGGAAATCACGCTGCACATCCGAAAGGGGCAGAAGATCGCCATTCTGGGCAACAACGGCACCGGCAAGACCACGTTTTTGAAGACCGTGGCGGGCCTGCTGCCGCCCAGAGGCGGCAAGTATCACCTGGGAAATAACATCATGCTGGGCTATTTTGACCAGCATTCGGCGGAGATCGCTTCGGAGAAAAACGTGCTGGAGCATTTTCATGATCTGTTTCCGGCGCTGACGGAGAAGGAAGCCAGAGGCATTCTGGGGGCGTATCTTTTCGGCGGAAAAGAGGCGGCGAAAAAGGTGGACAGCCTGTCCGGCGGGGAGAAAGCGAGACTGGTACTGGCGGAGCTGCTGCAGAGCCGTCCCAATTTTCTGCTGCTGGATGAGCCCACGAACCATATGGATATCCAGGCGAAAGAGCGGCTGGAGGAGGCCTTTGCCGGGTATCAGGGAACCATGCTGTTTATTTCCCATGACCGGTATTTCATCCAGCAGCTGGCGGATGCGGTGCTGATCTTTGAGGGGCAGGAGGTATTTTACTATCCTTTCGGCTACCGGCATTATGTGGAGCACTGCGTACGAAAGGGCAGCGGCGATCTGTCGGCCAGACTGCGGGCGGAGGAACAGGCGCTCATCGACGGTATGCGGGCGGTGCCAAAGGCGGAGCGGCACCGGCTGCGGGAGTTGTCCACGGAGGAAATCTACGAGGACTGGCGGCTTCAACCGGCGCGGGAGGCGCTGGAAGAGGCGGCCAGAAAGTATGAAAAAGCACTGGAAGACGAAGAGATTCAGAAGGAAATATACGAAGCGTCGGAGGAATTCTGGGCAGAAAATGGAATCCTGCAAACGGTAGGATTGTCAGAGGCACAGGACGGCGAAATGCTGGACTTCCATGCGGTTCATACGCACGTACAGTCAAGAAATGAAGACGGTTATACGGATGCAGTGGTGGCGCTTGCGTCCGCCAGGCAGACCTGGCACGATGCCTGCCTGGCCTGGTATGAACAATACAGGGAATTAGAGGAGGAAGAAACAGATGCTGTTTTTTGAAAATGATTACGGAGAGGGCGCCCATCCAGTGGTGCTGGCTCATCTGGCGGAGACGAATATGGAACACCTGTCCGGTTATGGAGTGGATCCTTACTGCGCATCAGCAAAAGAAAAGATTCTGAACGCCTGCGGCTGCCCGGAAGGAGACGTGTTTTTCCTGGTGGGCGGCACCCAGACCAATGCGGTGGTCATCGGCAGCCTGCTGCGGCGGCACGAGGGCGTGGTGGCAGCCAACAGCGGCCATGTCAGCGTCCATGAGGCAGGGGCCATCGAGTATACCGGTCACAAGGTGCTGGAGATCGGCCAGGAGAACGGCAAGATCAACGCCGGGGAGCTGCGGGCCTATATGGAGCGGTTTTACAGGGATGGCAACCATGAGCACATGGTTTTCCCGGGCATGGTATACATTTCCCATCCAACGGAATACGGTACACTGTATACAAAAGCGGAGCTGGAGGCCATTTCCGGCGTGTGCCGGGCCTGGAAGATTCCGCTCTATGTGGACGGGGCCCGTCTGGGCTATGGCCTGGCCAGTGAGGAGACGGACGTGACGCTGGAGGACATGGCACGATATGCAGACGTGTTCTACATCGGCGGCACAAAGGTGGGAGCGCTGTGCGGCGAGGCAGTCGTGTTTCCTCACGGTGCACCTGTTTATTTTATGACAATGGTCAAACAGCAGGGAGCGCTGCTGGCGAAGGGCCGTCTTCTGGGGGTACAGTTCGATGCCCTGTTTACGGACAACCTTTATTTACAGATCAGTAAAAATGCAATTCAGACGGCAGATCGGCTGAAACAGGCTCTAAAAGAGAAAAATTATCAGCTTCTTCTCGATTCTCCAACAAATCAGATTTTTGTCATTCTGGAGGACGAGAAGCAGGAAGAACTGAAAAAACATGTACGATACAGCTTCTGGGAAAAGTTCGACGACACCCACACGGTGATCCGTCTGGCCACCAGCTGGGCAACCGCCATGGAGGATGTGGAAAAACTGATCGAAACATTGTGAAAAACCTGACGAAAAACATTGATTATTCTTTCACAATCTGTTACTATAGATGTGTTATATGATTTACAACATCAAGATATGTGATAGAGAGGAGATCAGGAGTATGGGATTTTTAACAGGTAAGACAGCGATCATTACCGGAGGAGGACGGGCAGCCTTAAGCGATGGCAGATGCGGTTCCATCGGATACGGCATTGCAACTGCTTATGCCAAGGAGGGCGCGAACCTGGTGCTGACCGGAAGAAACGTACAGAAGCTGACAGATGCCAAGGAGGAGCTGGAGCGGCTGTACGGCGTGAAGGTGCTGGCTGTGCAGGCGGATGTCAGCGCAGGCGCAGACAATGCAGCAGTGGTAGCAAACGTGGTGAAGCAGGCCATGGACGCTTTCGGAAGAATCGATGTCCTCATCAACAATGCCCAGGCATCCGCATCCGGCGTGACGCTGGTGGATCACACCCAGGAGCAGTTTGATCTGGCTCTGTACTCCGGTCTCTATGCAACCTGTTATTATATGCAGGCATGCTACCCGTACCTGAAAGAGACAGAGGGCACCGTCATCAACTTCGGTTCTGGTGCAGGCCTGTTCGGCAACTACGGACAGTGCGCTTACGCAGCAGCCAAGGAAGGCATCCGTGGCCTGTCCCGGGTGGCAGCCACCGAGTGGGGCCGCGACAACATCAACGTGAACGTCATCTGCCCGCTGGCATGGACAACCCAGCTGGAAGGCTTTGAGAAGGCTTATCCGGAAGCCTTCAAGGCAAACGTGAAGATGCCGCCGGCAGGTCATTACGGCGATGCGGAGAAGGAGATCGGCCGCGTATGCGTACAGCTGGCATCCCCGGACTTCAAGTACATGAATGGTGAGACCATCACGCTGGAAGGCGGCATGGGACTTCGCCCGTAATTTTGACAAAGTAAGAGTGCAATAAAATAGCCCCTGGCAGGAAATAAATGATATCTTCCCTACATAGCTTTCCGTGTTTTCATTCACTGGTTGCTATAGCGGAACATATTAAGGTTTCCTGTCAGGGGTTTTTCTGTCTGGACGGTCAGCAAACGGGCCAAATTACACCGACGGATGGAATGTTGATGCAGAATGGATGGTGCGGAATGATAGGAAAAGGATGGAAAAACCATCCCGTCTGTGTTAGAATGCAAAGAAGTAACATGACGGGGAACAAAGACAGAAGCGTGCGCAAAGTGCGTCATGAATGACAGGAGGAAACACTGCATGGAACAGGGAACACAGCCGGAGCACAAACGGCGGGTGCGCTATAAAGGAAAATATCCGAAGAAATTTGAGGAAAAATATAAGGAACTGCAGCCGGAAAAATATCAGGACACGGTGGCCCATGTGATCAGCAAGGGCAATACCCCGGCGGGCATGCACATTTCCATTATGGTAAAGGAGATCCTGGATTTTCTCAATATACAGCCGGGGCAGACCGGATTTGATGCCACGCTCGGCTATGGTGGCCACACGAAGGCCATGCTGGAATGCCTGAAAGGACAGGGACATATGTATGCCACGGACGTGGACCCGGAAGAGTCTGCCCGGACGAAAAAACGGCTGGAAGACCTGGGGTTCGGTGAGGATATGCTGACCATCCGCCTGCAGAATTTCTGTACCGTGGATGAGATCGCCAGAGAGGCCGGGGGCTTTGATTTCCTGCTGGCAGACCTGGGCGTGTCCTCCATGCAGATCGACAATCCGAAGCGGGGCTTTTCCTTCAAGGTGGACGGGCCGTTGGATCTGCGGCTGAACCAGGAGGCGGGCGTCAGCGCGGCAGAGCGGCTGGATACCATTTCCCGGGAGGAGCTGGCCGGAATGCTCTATGAAAATTCTGACGAGCCCTACTGTGAGGAGTTGGCGGCGGCCATCACCGGCCAGATCCGGAAAGGGCACCGCATCGACACCACGGAGAAGCTGCGGGCAGTTATTGAACAGACGCTGTCCTTCCTGCCGGAAAAGGAGCGGAAGGAGGCAGTGAAAAAGACGTGCCAGCGCACGTTCCAGGCGCTGCGCATCGACGTGAACCATGAGTTTGAGGTGCTGTATGAATTTATGGAAAAGCTGCCCACGGTGCTGAAGCCGGGCGGCAGGGCGGCCATCCTCACCTTCCATTCCGGGGAGGATCGACTGGTGAAGCAGGCGTTGAAGGAGGGCTACCGGGCGGGCGTCTATTCCGCCTATGCGAAGGATGTGATCCGGCCCTCGGCCCAGGAGTGCGTGCAGAATCCCAGAGCCCGTTCCACCAAGATGCGGTGGGCCGTTCGCGCAGAGTAAAGCGGATGTTTGGAAAAACAGAGCGGATGACTGAATTCTGCGCATATCCAGAACAGTATGGATCAGCGAAAGCAAATGCGCACCTGATATAGCGGTTTTGGGGAAGAAGGAAAGTCAATGTGAGGTACATCTGTAAATAGTAATCATTGATAGAAATAGTAAAAGTGAGAAACAAAGAGAGAAGATAAAATAGATGAACGGAAAACAAACAACAGAGAAACTGGCGGTATTGTCCCTGTCGCTGATGCTGACTTCGGCCTATGCGGTATCCACGGTACTGCCGCAGATGCTGGGATTTTTTGACGGCTACCGGCGGGATCAGGTGGAGCTTCTGATCTCGGTACCGTCCTTTGCGGTGACGGCGATGATCATCCTGAATGCGTGGCTGGCCCGGCTGCTCAGGGAGCGGATGGCCATTGTCACCGGCCTGTTACTGCTGACGCTGGGCGGCATTGCACCGGTGTTTACCAGCAGCTACTGGCTCATCTTCGGTTCCCGGATCCTGCTGGGGACAGGAATTGGGATGATCAACGCCCGGGCCATCAGTATCATCAGTGAGCGATATCAGGGGCAGGAAAAATCCGCCCTTCTGGGATACCGAGGCTCTGCCGAGGTGCTGGGCAATGCGCTGATGACGCTGGCTGCGGGGCAGCTGTTAAAAATCCGCTGGAACGCCGCGTTCTGGGTGTACGCCCTGGGTTTTGGTATTCTGGTGCTGTACCTGCTGTTTGTGCCGGTGAAGGCACCTGCCGGGATTTCCCACGCAGAAGAGACAGAGATCAGACAGAAATCTTTTTCCGGGAGAGAGTTTCTTTTCACCCTGCCCTACGCGCTGCTGGGATTTACGGTGATCTGTATCAACGTTTCTAACACCATGCGCATTCCCACGCTGGTGCTGGAAAAACAGTTTACCACGGAATCCGGTGCCAGTGTGATCTTAAGCGTCATGCTGGCCATGGGCATTTTTTCAGGCTTAAGTTTCGGGCGGCTGCAGAAGCTGTTCCGGGAAAAACTGACGGCCATCAGTATGCTGCTGGTGGGACTGGGGCTGCTGCTCATCGCGCTGGCGGGCAATCTGGCGCTGGTGGTGACAGGGGCCGTTCTCTGCGGATTTTTCTACACAGTGGTGCTGACGTGCATCTTCAATACCGTTTCTGACCGGCTGCCGCTGGCACTGGTGAATACGGCCACTTCGGAAGTGCTGGTGGGCTGCAACCTGGGGGCGGCGTTGGCTCCGGTGGTGCTGCGGGTGATCGGTTTTTGCAGCGGCGCTTCCGTTGCTCCGTTTTTTGCCTACGCGGTGGCAGCGGCGATCATTGGAGGAATACTGTTTATGAAGCGAGGGTGATTCGTTCATCTTCGCTTTTTGGTGTATTTTGCAGGCTTTCCGGGCGGTTTTTTCTTGCATTTTTGGCGATCTGTAGTATAATGATGGGGACAATCTAATAATGAGAGAATATTAGAAGAATGAGGTATTCAATTATGAAAAAGAAATCCGTGAAAAGGATTCTCTCAGGAGTAATGGTACTCGCTGTATCTATTGCACTCTGCGCATGCGGAGGCGACAAGAACGCAGACAAAGATGCTGCTAATAATTCTCAGGAAACAGCAGAAGACACGACGGAAGAGAAGTCGGAGGATTCTGCGGCAGGTGAACCAACACAGGGTGGAAGTGTCGTAGTCGGTATGACACAGGACCTGGTTAGTCTTGACCCCCATGCAGTAACGGACGCAGGAACTAGAAATGTTGTATTCAACCTTTATGAAGGACTGGTAAAAGCAACGCCGGCCGGTGAACTGGCCCCGGCAGTGGCAAGTGATTACACGATTTCCGATGATGCAAAGGTATATACCTTTACACTCAGAGATGGTGTGACCTTCCATGATGGCAGTGCGGTTACCGTGGATGACATTAAGTATTCTATCGAACGTTATGCGGAGGAACAGGGCGATTCCTCCGCTTTTTCTATTGTAGACGAGGTGGTAACCCCGGATGACAAGACAGTGGAGGTTCATCTGAAGGAGGCAAATTCGGAGTTTATCTCTGAACTGACTCTGGGAATCATTCCGGCATCCAATGAGGATCCGGCAGGAACCCCTGTCGGAACTGGCCCCTTCAAGTTTGTATCTTACACACCGGGACAGAATATTGTTTTGGAGAGATATGACGGATACTGGGGTACGCCGGCTTATCTGGATCAGGTGACCTTTAAGTTTGTGGCAGATGTGGAGACTGCGTTCACAGAGCTGCAGGCAGGCACCCTGGATATCCTGAACTATCTGACGGCCGATCAGGTGAGTGTTCTCAGTGATGACTTTACCATTGTGGACGGCAGCATGAATCTGGTACATGCGCTGTATCTGAACAATGATTATGAACCACTGTCCAACCCGCTTGTCCGCCAGGCACTGAATTACGCTGTTGACCGTGCATCCATCAATGACTTCCTGTTCGGTGGCGCCAGCCATCTCATTGGTACCCATATGCTGCCGGCGCTGGAGAGATACTACAACGCAGATACGGAAGGCCTTTACAGCTATGATCCGGAGAAGGCCAAGGAGCTGCTGACCGAAGCTGGCTATGCAGATGGATTTGAACTGTCTATCATGGTTCCCAGCTCTTACAGTCAGCATGTGAGCACCGCTGAGATCATTGTAGAGAATCTGAAGGCAGTAGGGATTGATGCAAAGCTGGATCTGGTAGAGTGGAGCACCTGGCTGTCTGAATGCTATCAGGGCAGAAAATATGAGGCAACCGTTATCGGTGTGGACGGTAAGCTGGCTCCCAGTGACTGGCTGACCAAGTATGTGAGCACAGATGCCAAGAACTTTATGAATTACAAGAGCGACAAATTTGATGAACTGTTTACACAGGCCAAAGCAACGGTGGATGATACCGAGAAGGCCAATCTGTACAAAGAGGCAGAGATGGTACTGGCAGAGGATGCTGTCAATGTATTCATCGAGGATCCGGCCGACTTTGTTGCTGTGAACAGCAAGCTGGCAGGCTATCAGTTCTATCCGATCGCCGCACAGGATATGTCCTGTGTATATTATAAGTAATATCAGGAAAAAAGAAGAAATTTAAAAAGACCGTGGAGGTAACTATGAAATACGTTGGAAAAAGATTTATTACTCTCATTATCACATTGTTGTGTATTTCAGCGGTTACCTTCGCGGCTTTTTCTGTCATTCCGGGCAATGCGTCGCTGACGCGGCTGGGAACAGACGCCACACCGGAGCAGGTGGCGGCCCTGGAGCATGAACTGGGGCTGGATCAGCCGGTGACAACCCGTTACATCCAATGGATCTCCGGTGTCGTGCGCGGAGACTTTGGTATGTCCTACAAGTACGATAATACAACGGTGGCAAGTCTTCTGACTTCCCGCCTTGCGGTCACGGTTCTGCTGGCCGCCATGTCCTTTTTACTGATTCTGATCGTATCAATCCCGTTGGGGATCCTTTCGGCTCGCTTTTCGGGGAAATTCCCGGATGCGGCCATCAATATCATTACGCAGATAACAATGGCGATCCCGTCGTTTTTTCTCGGGATCATCCTTACTTATATATTTGGCCTGGTGCTGAAATGGTTTCAGCCGGGCAAATTCGTGCAGCTGGATGAAAGCTTTTCCGGCTGTGTCAGATATCTGATCTTTCCGGCTATTGCCGTGGCCCTGCCGAAGATCGCCATGGTCGTAAAGTTCCTGCGCAATTCTGTCCTGAGCGAGATGGGACAGGATTATGTGCGGACGGCTTACAGCCGGGGCAACAATGACCGTGCCGTGTTGTACCGGCATGTGTTGAAGAATGCATTCATCCCGGTGGTTACTTTTATGGCGCTGATCATCGCGGAGATCCTGGCGGGCAGCATCATTGTGGAGCAGGTATTTTCCGTGCCGGGGGTAGGCAGACTGCTGATCACAGCCATCTCAGACCGGGATTATCCGGTGGTGCAGGCCATTGTCACCTATGTGACGGCATTGGTGGTGATCATCAATTTCCTGGTGGATGTTGTGTATCAGCTCATCGATCCGCGGGTGCGCATGGGAGCCTAGGAGGAACGTAAGATGAAGAAAAAGAAAAACTGGAGTTTGCTCATCGGTTGTATTCTGGGTGGCGGCATACTGCTTCTGGCAGTGATCGGGCAATTCTGGACGCCCTATGATCCCACGGCCATGAATGCGATGTTGAAAAATCAGGCGCCTACCATGGCGCATATAATGGGAACGGACAACTTCGGCAGAGATATTTTCAGCCGGATCATGAGCGGCGCATGGACAACCTGTTTCGTGGCGGTCTGCACGGTTTTCATCGGTGCAGCCATCGGAACTGTCATCGGTGCAGTCACCGGATACGTTGGCGGGGCACTGGACAATGTGATCATGCGGATCAACGACGTCATTTTATCGTTTCCCAGTGTGTTGCTGGCGCTGGTGTTGATCAGTCTACTGGGATCTGGCAAAAGAAACATTATTCTTGCTTTAGGAATTGTTTTCATTCCCAGCTTTGCCCGGATTGTGCGCAGCGAATTCATTCGCCTGAAGCAGCAGGACTTCGTGTGGAGCGCAAGGATCATGGGGGCAGGACCACTGCGGATCATGTTTGTACACATTTTGCCGAACAGCTTTGTGAGTATGCTGACGGCGGCAGCCATCGGCTTTAACAATGCAGTGCTGGCGGAGGCCAGCATGAGCTATCTGGGGTTGGGCGTACAGCCTCCGGAGACCAGCCTTGGCCGGATGCTCTATGATGCCCAGGCGTATCTGTATCTGGATCCGTGGTATGCGGTTTTTCCGGGTATTACCATTATCTGTATCGTACTGGGATTTGCGCTGATCAGCGAAGGCCTGCGTGCAAAATCTGTGAAGAAATAACCAGGGAAGGGAAAAACAATGGAACTTCTGAATGTAAAGGATCTTACGCTTTCTTTCTGTGAGAACGGGGAAAGACAGCAGGTGGTCGAGCATGTGTCATTTGGTGTGCAGCAGGGAGAAATTTTAGGGATTGTGGGAGAGTCCGGATCCGGAAAAAGTATGGTGGTACACTGTATCATGGGACTGCGCAAGCGTGATCAGGTGATTGACAGCGGCAGCGTCACCTTTGACGGGAAAGAACTGTTTTCCCTTACGGCGGAGGAGATGCGGGGGCTGCAGGGGCAGGATATGAGCATCGTGTTTCAGGAGCCCATGACTTCCCTCAATCCGGTGATGAAAATTGGCCCTCAGGTGGAGGAAAGCCTGTTCATTCACCAGAAGGAGCTGTCGGCAGCGGAGCGGAAGGCGAGAGCCATCCAGGCCATGAAGGATGTGGAGCTTCCCAATGCGGAGGAATTATACAACAGTTATCCCCATGAGCTGTCCGGCGGTATGCGCCAGCGTGTCATGATCGCATCGGCCATCATCTGTAATCCGAAGCTGCTCATTGCGGACGAGGCCACCACGGCGCTGGATGTGACCATTCAGGCACAGATCATCCGGCTGCTGAAACGGCTCAATGAGACGACAGGCATGACCATTCTGTTCATTTCCCACAACCTGCGGGTGGTGAAAGAGATCTGCAGCCGGGCTATCGTCATGAAGGACGGCCGGATCGTGGAAGAGGGAACCATCGAAGAGATTTTCCGGGCACCGAAAGAGGATTACACGAAGAATCTCATTGCAGCCATTCCCACGCGGAAGAAGAGGAGGATCTCCTGATGGCAGACAGAGTACTGGAGGTAGAAGGGCTCAATGCCTGGTATATGGTGAAGAAGACACCGTTTTCTCCAAAGGAGAAGAAGGTGGTGCTTCACGATCTGAGCTTTTATATAGAAGAAAATGAGATCCTGGGTCTGGTGGGAGAGAGCGGCTGCGGCAAGTCCAGCCTGTGCAAGGTGATCCTGGGCATGCTGAACAGCTACGACGGCACGGTGAAGCATTACACGAAGCGCCCTCAGGTTGTTTTTCAGGATCCCTTTGGATCCTTAAATCCGGTAAAACGGGTGGGATGGATCCTGGAAGAACCGCTGCGTCTGGCAGGTGGCTATACAAAGGAAGAACGGCAGAAAAAAGTATGCGAAATGCTGGAGGCAGTAGGGCTTTCCACAGAATATCGGAAACGTTATCCGCGGGAACTTTCCGGCGGTCAGCGGCAGCGCATCAGTATTGCGGCAGCATTGATCTCCGGAGCAAAGTTTATCATTGCGGATGAGCCGGTATCTGCCCTGGACGTGACGGTACAGGCGCAGATCCTGGATCTTCTGCTGAAATTAAAGCAGGAGTTTGGCCTGTCCATCCTGTTCATTTCTCATGACCTGAATGTGGTCTATCAACTATGCTCTCGGGTGCTGGTCATGCAGAAGGGACGGATCGTGGAGCAGGGAGACATCGACGACATCTATGATCATCCGAAGGAAGCGTACACGAAGGAGCTGCTGGATGCGGCCATGGCTTTTGACGAGGAGTAAGGCATGAATCACAATTATCGGCTGACGCTGGCCTTTGATGGCACGTCCTATCAGGGCTGGCAGCGGCAGAATTCCACGGATCAGACGATACAGGGAACGCTGGAGCGGACATGCGCCGCTATTTTGCGGGAACCGGTGCGTCTCATCGGGAGCGGCAGGACAGATGCGGGAGTACACGCGGAAGCCATGACCGCTCATTTTTTTACAAAGAAGCCCATTTTGGACGGAGCTGCATTCCGGCAGCTGATGAATGGCACCCTCCCGGAGGACATCCGGCTTCTGGCTATCCGCCCGGTGGCGGCAGATTTCCACAGCCGGTACAGCGCTGTGGGGAAAATTTACCGGTATCAGATCGATACGGGGGAAAAGATGGACGTATTTCGGAGAAAATATGCCTGTCACTATACGGCACCGCTGGATCTGGCGGCCATGGAGCGGGCGGCCCGGTATCTGGAGGGCACCAACGATTTTTCTTCCTTTACCATCGACCGGACGCCTGGCAAATCCAAAGTGCGCACGATCCGGGCCATCCGCATGGAGCAGCAGGGCAATCTGCTGCTGATCCGGTATGAGGGCGACGGTTTTCTATATAATATGGTAAGGATCCTGACGGGGACGCTGCTGGAAGTGGGAGACGGGCGCAAACGGGCGGAGGATATCCCGGCCATTCTGGAGAAAAAGCAGCGTGCGGCAGCCGGGTTTACGGCGCCTGCCCAGGGGCTTTTTCTGGAACGGGTGCTCTATGAAGAAGCAGACATACAGGAACAGTGTTAGATATATTTATGACTGAAAAAGTTTGGAAATAGTCGAAGAGAAACGGGGAGAGAACAAATGGAATATCGAAAATTACCTCATGGAGAGGAGCAGATCAGTGTGATCGGCATGGGTTCTTCCGTGGTGGGAGAACAGAAAGAAAAAGATATTATCCAAACGGTACAGGTTGCCCTGGAACAGGGCGTCAATTTCTTTGACATGGCAGGCGGCCATTCCGCTATTTTTCCGGCCTACGGAAAGGCCTTGCAGGGACAGCGGGACAAAGCGCTGCTGCAGGTACATTTCGGGGCGGACTACACTTCCGGGGAATATGGATGGACGACCAGCCTGGAGGCGGTGAAGCGCTCCGTGGACTGGCAGTTGAAAATGCTGAAAACAGATTATATTGATTTTGGTTTTATCCATTGTCTGGATGAGAAGAGAGATCTGGAGATTTATGAACGAAATGGCGTGCTGGATTATCTGCTGCAGATGAAGGAGCAGGGTGTTGTGCGCCACATTGGTCTTTCCACCCATGCGCCGGAGCTGGCCAATCTGGTGCTGGATATGGGCATTCTGGATATGCTCATGTTTTCCATCAATCCCATGTACGATTACGGGCAGGGAGATTTTGCCATCGGAAGCGGCAGCGAAAGACAGCGTCTGTACCGCCGGTGCGAGCAGGAGGGCGTGGGTATCTCTGTCATGAAGCCTTTCAATGCCGGACAGCTGCTGGATGCCAGACAGTCGCCGTTTCATCAGGCGCTGACCGTACCCCAGTGTATCCAGTATGCGCTGGATAAGCCTGCGGTGCTGACGGTTCTTGGCGGGCCGGGGAATATCCCACAGCTGAAGGATGCGCTGGCCTATCTGGATGCCACCCCGGAGGAACGGGATTATTCCATCATTGGTTCCTTTACCCCGGATGACGCGGTGGGCAAGTGCGTGTACTGCAGACATTGCCATCCCTGTCCGGCAGGGATGGATATCGGCCTGATCAACAAATATTATGATCTGTCTGTGCAGGGAGATATTCTGGCAACAGAGCATTATGAGACACTGGAGAAAAGGGCGTCCGACTGTATCGCCTGCGGACACTGCGACAGCCGATGTCCCTTCCAGGTAAAACAGACAGAGCGCATGCGTGAGATCGCAGCATATTTCGGATGTTAGATGAAGGAGGATAAGCATATGATTTATGAGACATTTCAGGAATTAAAGCTTTCTGCACTGGGAATGGGATGTATGCGTCTGCCGCAGGGGGATGCGTATGCGGATATCAACGTTCCGGAAGTGAAGAGAATGGTTGCCCTTGCCATGGAGAAGGGCGTGAATTATTATGACACTGCCTGGGGATACCATGATGGAAATTCAGAGCGGGTGATGGGCGAGGTGCTGTCGGCGTATCCGAGAGAGAACTTCTATCTTGCAACCAAATTTCCCGGATATGATCTGAGCAATATGGGAAAAGTGAAGGAAATTTTTGAAGAGCAGCTGGAACGCTGCCGGGTGGATTACTTTGATTTTTATCTGTTTCACAATGTGTGCGAGATGAATATTGAACAGTATCTGGATCCGAAATATGGTATTTTCGAGTATCTGATGGAACAGAAGAAAAATGGACGCATCCGTCATCTGGGATTTTCCGTTCATGGCAATCTGGAAACCATGCAGCGTTTTCTGGATGCGTATGGGAAGGACATGGAATTCTGCCAGATTCAGCTGAACTGGCTGGACTATGACTTCCAGGATGCAAAAGCAAAATGCAGGGTGCTGAATGCATGGAACATTCCCATCTGGGTCATGGAACCGCTGCGCGGCGGAAGTCTGTGCAAGTTGTCACCGGAATATGAAGAAAAGCTTCACAGTCTGCGCCCGGGCGTATCTATGACAGAGTGGGCATTCCGTTTCCTACAGTCCGTTCCGGGGGTGACGGTAACGCTCTCCGGCATGTCTGATTTCCGGCAGATGCAGGAAAACATCGCGATGTTTGAAAAACAGGCGCCTTTGAATGAGGCAGAAATGAAGGCGCTGATGGAAATTGCCGGGAAAATGACAGCAGGAAATACGCTTCCCTGTACCTCCTGCCGGTACTGTACTTCCCATTGTCCCAAAGAACTGGATATTCCCTGGCTGATCTCTCTTTATAATGAGCACACATACAGCGGAGGTGGATTCATTGCCCCTATGGCGCTGGGGGCGCTGGAGGATGACAAGAAGCCGTCAGCCTGCATCGGGTGCCGTGCCTGTGAGGCTGTCTGTCCGCAGCAGATCAAGATCAGTGAAATGATGAAGGATTTTGCGGAGAAAACCAGTCTCTGATGAAAAATAGGGATGAGAAAATACCTACTTTCTCTGCAGCGCCGCTGCCGCTTTCTTGATAACAGATAACTGGGAACGGATGGCCAGCAAAACGGCGGTGAGGCTGATGGTAAGCTGCAGGGCAGCGGTGACGGTGTCGGTGTGGGCGGCTACCCAGCTACGCAATTTTTCCATGAAAAATCAACTCCTAGCAAGTATATTTTTATCTTTATTGTGCCTGCTTTGACCGGGAAAGTCAAGCAGGCACCTTGCTTTTTTCACAGGTTCCTTGCTACAATAAACAGCAGAAAAACGCAGGAGGAAAGAGGATGTTTGCATGCTTTTATCCCGGGGAATACGTGGATTCCACCTATGGGATCGATTTCGGGGCGCTCTATGCACAGGGCTACCGCGGGATCATTTTTGATATCGACAATACGCTGGTGCCCCACGGCGCCCCGGCAGACGCGCGGGCGAAGGCTTTGTTCGCAAAATTAAAGGAGCTGGGATTTTCCTGCTGTCTGCTTTCCAATAATAAGGAAGGGCGGGTGAAGATGTTCAACGAGGACATCGGCGTTTCTTATATTTACAATGCCCACAAGCCGTCCACAGGCAATTACCGGAAAGCCTGTGAGATCATGCACACGGACGAGAAGACGACGATCTTCATCGGCGATCAGCTGTTTACCGATGTGTGGGGGGCGAACCGGGCGGGCATTCGCACCATTCTCGTCAAGCCCATCGATCCGAAGGAGGAGATCCAGATCGTGCTGAAACGGTATCTGGAACGGATCGTTCTGTGGGCCTATGAGCGGAAAAAAGAAAAAGGAAGGGGTTTGACTATGACAGACAGAATTGAGCGGCTGTATCGCTGTATGGAAGAACAGCAGGCGGAGGCAGTCATTGTTTCAGACGGATGTAATATGCGCTATCTCAGCGGATTTTCGGGAGCGACAGGCTACCTGTACGTGAGCCGGGCGCGCCGGGTGATCCTGACGGATTCCCGGTATACGACTCAGGCACAGGAGGAGAGCACGGATTTTGAAGTGCTGGAGATCAACCGGCAGGCCGGTTACCCGGTGAGCCTGGCGAAAATGGTGTCCGAGGACGGGGTAAAAAGCATCGGCTTTGAGGATCGGGTGATGATCTATTCCGACGCAGTGGAATTACAGAAGGAACTGCCGCCGGTGACCTGGCTTCCCCTGGGTGAGGCGTTAAACAATCTTCGGAAAATCAAGACGGCAGAGGAGCTGCGGTGCATCGCCCAGGCAGAGCACATCGGGGATCTGGCATTTTCTCATATCCTCACCGTGTTAAAACCCGGCATCACGGAGCTGGAAGTGGCTGCGGAGCTGGAAGGGTATATGAAGCGCTGCGGCGCGGAGGCGCTGTCCTTTGACACCATCGTGGCTTCCGGTTATCATTCCGCCATGCCTCATGCGGCGCCGTCTGCGAAAAAGATTGAGGCCGGGGATTTTGTCACCATGGATTACGGCTGCAAATACAACGGCTACTGTTCGGATATGACCCGTACCGTGGTGGTGGGCAAAGCCAGTGAAAAACAGAAAGAAATTTACAATATTGTGCTGGAAGCGCAGCTGACGTCCCTGGCAGCGGTGCAGCCGGGCAAAACCGGGGCCGAGATCGACAGGATCGCCCGGGATATCATCGGCAAAGCCGGATATGGAGACTATTTCGGACATGGACTGGGGCACAGCGTGGGCCTGTTTATTCATGAGGAGCCCAGACTTTCCCCGGCAGGCAATGAAATCCTACAGCCGGGCATGACCGTGACTGTGGAACCGGGCATTTATCTTCCGGGCGTGGGCGGTGTGCGGATCGAGGATCTGACAGCTGTGACGGAAAACGGATATGAGAATTTCGCATCCTCCCCGAAAGAACTGATCGAGATTTAAGAGGAAAGGTTCCCCGTATCTTTTTGCAGACAGATTTCGTGTGTGTGGGAAAAATTGGCTGCTGAAATCTGTGAATGACGCGGGAAAAAGGGAACGTTTTTGGGCGGACAGCGAAAAAATGGTTGAAAAAGCAGGGATTTTATTATAGTATATTATAAGATGTGGAGTGTAGCTGGCATTCCAGTGTAAGCACATAATTCAAGGAGGAATATCTTTATGGTATCAGCAGGTGATTTTAGAAATGGTATGACAATCGAAATGGACAATAATATATACCAGATTATTGAGTTTCAGCATGTAAAACCCGGTAAGGGCGCAGCTTTCGTTCGTACAAAGCTGAAAAACATCAAGAACGGCGGCGTGGTTGAGAAGACCTTCCGCCCGACTGAGAAGTTCCCGCCGGCACGTATCGACCGCAATGACATGCAGTATTTATACAATGATGGTGATTTATATTACTTCATGGATGTGAACACCTACGAGCAGATCGGCCTGAGTGCAGATCAGATCGGTGATGCACTGAAGTTCGTCAAAGAGAACGAGATGGTAAAAATGTGTGCACACAACGGCAACGTATTCGCTGTTGAGCCGCCGCTCTTCGTAGAGCTGGAGATCACCGAAACAGAGCCTGGCTTCAAGGGAGACACTGCTACAGGCGCAAGCAAACCGGCTGTTGTTGAGACCGGTGCTACCGTATATGTACCGCTGTTCGTTGAGCAGGGCGAGAAGATCAAGATCGACACCAGAACCGGTGAGTATCTGTCCAGAGCATAATCGCTGATAACGGAAAAATGAAGGGAAGTCCCGTATGTACGGGGCTTCTTTTTGTATCTGTTCAGGCCGGGTTTTTGAAGCGGCTGTTTTCGGGGCTGGATGAAGATCCACCCGTGAAGCGGCGGAGGGCGCAGTATGCAGCATGTGCAGCCCTATGAATGGCGCCTGCGGCAGGGATGGGGGATGATCGAAAAATGTCGAAGGGGTTTTCTTGCGATTCATCTTTTATGGGAGTATGATAAATCTATCTTTATTCATTCTATTTTAACATCCACAGGATGTTCTGTATTTTCTGGCACGGTCGTGCCGTGAAAACCACTGATTTATTTTATTTATTTGAAGCTTTCTGCCAGCGCAATGTGTGAGAGGGTGATACTGTTGGAGGAAGGTAGTGACATCAGGATCGGGTGACGTTATTGTGATCGGGTGACGTTATTGTGATCGGGTGACGTTATTGTGATCGGGTGACGTTATTGTGATCGGGTGACGTTATTGGAATCGGGTGACGTTATTGTGATTGAAAGACGTTATTGGGATCGAGAGACGTTATTGGGATCGAGAGACGTTATTGGGATCGAGTGACATTATTGGGATCAGGTGGCGTTATTGGAAGTTGATGATGTTGTCCGAAACAGATGACAGTAATTGCAAGATTATGAAAAAGATTAAAGTGTGCGCGGCAGAAGGGGTAAGGAGGATTTTGTATGGATTATGAACAGTTTAAAGTGTACATGAAGGAGAGCGTGGAGACGGTGACCGGCAGAAAAGTGACTGTACATCCGCTGCTGCACAACAATTCCCTGGTGCGGGACAGTCTGTCTATTGATACGCCATTGGGGGCACCGGCAGGGCCTGCCCCTGTTCTGTGGGATTACTATCAGCAGTATGAGAAAGGGGCTTCTCCGGGCATGCTGGTGAACGATGTGATCTGTGCCTGTGAGGACAGGAACCAGCAGCTGCAGGTCAACCCCGATCTGCTGCAGGATTTTTCACAGCTGAAGAACCGGATCTGTGCACGGCTGGTCAGCAGGGAACGAAACGGGGAACTGCTGAAACGGGCGCCCCACAGAGGTTTTCTGGATCTGGAGATCATTTATTATGTGCTGTTTTCGGAAGCATCGATGGGGATGCTGAGCATGCGGGTGGAGAATACACATCTGCATATGTGGGGCGTGACGGAGGAAGCAGTCTATGAGGCGGCCATGAAAAATACGCCCAGACTGCTGCCATACTGGCTGCACCCGATGCAGGCATTGCTGGAACAGATGGAGAAGACAGAAGCGTACCGCCATCTGAAGGAAGAAGAGCGCCGGGCGGTGGCGTTGGCGCGTGCCCGGGAAGATATGCCGCTGTATGTGCTGACGAACACCAGGGGGTTCTATGGTGCTGCTGCCATTTTGTACGAAGGCCTGCTGGAGCAGTGTGTCCGGAAGTTCCCGGGAGATGTATTCGTGATCCCAAGCAGTGTGCATGAACTGCTGCTTGTTTCCGCAGAGGATGTATGGAGTGCACAGGAAATGACAGAAATGATCCGATGCGTCAATCAAACAGGGGTGGCGCCGGAAGAAATTTTGTCTGATCATGTGTATATTTACCGGAAAAATCTGGGTAAACTTACGATGTGAAAATTTTTTTAAAATTAGGCATTGCCTAAAATGGAATTTTATAGTATGATATCCTTTGTTAGTGAAGATGTGCATCCGTAGCTCAGGGGATAGAGCAGTGGTTTCCGGTACCACGTGTCGGGGGTTCGAATCCCTCCGGATGCGCTTTTTTCATACCCTGATTCGGGTTGTAAGGAGGAATCGTTTTTTTATGGACAGTATCAAGAACTTCATCCTTGATAATATTCGCTATATCATATCAGGGATTTTGCTTATACTGATAATTGTCATTCTGGTACAGTGTACCGGTAAAGAGAAGAAAGAAGATACACAGGAAAATACAGACCAGGTGGTGGCAGCGCAGGATCAGGAACAGCCCCAGGAGGAGCCCAATGACCTGCAGCAGGATGCATACCCGGAGGTCAACACGCTGGTACAGTCCTACTTTGATGCTAGAGCCAACGGCGATGTGGATGCGCTGCGTGCGACGGTGAGCGAGCTTGACGATGAGGAGGCAGATTCTGTCACGAAGATGTCCCAGCATATCGAGAGCTATAACAATATTACCTGCTATACGAAGCGGGGCCCGGCAGAGAATTCTTATGTTGTATATGTGTGCTATGATATCAAGTTCCAGAATGTGGACACGATGGCGCCTTCCCTGAACATGCTCTATGTGTGTACGGCAGAGGACGGCAGCCTTTATATCAACAATGGCACATGGGATGCCGATACCGAGAGTGCCATCAGCGAACTGAACGCGAGCGCTGATGTGCAGGCGCTGGTAAGTCAGGTGGAAGATGCCTACAGCGCAGCACTGGCACAGGATGAGAAGCTGAGCAATCTGGCATCCACCATCCAGTCTGCGTCCACATCTGCCGAGGAGAGCAGTGAGGAAGCTTCTTCTGAGGAAGAGCAGCAGACAGGGGGAGAAGCAGAGGCAGAACAGCCTGCGGAGGACACTTCCGCCGGCCAGGAGACGGTATATGCCAAAGAGACGGTCAATGTGCGCAGCCAGGCGGATGAGAATTCCGATCGCGTGGGCCAGATCGCCAGAGGTGACAGTGCTGTGCGTATTTCCGAGGATGAGAACGGCTGGAGTCAGATCTCTTACAACAATGCAACGGCATATGTGAAGAGTGAATTTCTGACGACCAATCCGGACGAGGTAACGGCAGCAGCGGCAAACGCATCCGAGGCGCCGGATTCCGGCAGTGCACGGATCGTGGAGACTGCCAAGATGCGTTCCGGTGAGGACACCAGCAGCGAGCTGATCGCTACCCTGTACGAGGGAACGCAGATTGAGGTGCTGGAGAAGCTTTCCAGCGGCAGAATCAAGATCAAATACGACGGCAAGACCGGTTATGTGAACAGCGAGTGTGTTGGCAAATAAAAGAAAACAGGAATAAATATGCAATGAAAGGGGAACTCTGGAGACAGGGTTCCTTTTTTTGTATGATAGGAAAGTTCGTCCTATTATATAAAAAAACGCTCCGCGATGGTGCAAAGCGGCGGTACTGAATTATGTCGCAGGCATTCTATCATACAAAAACCTCCGGAAGGGTGCAGAGCGCCGATCGGAGTGGAACGGAGACGTCCCCAGTGCCATGGCAGATGGTTGATGAAAATATCATGGATATGTACGTTTTGTTTTCTGCGGGTGGGGCATGCTATAAGCAGAAAACTGTGGAGAATTCTATGCCTCTCAAAAATGGTGCGAAGCACGGTGGACGGGAGCGGGAAAGGAGAAGATGTATGCTGACGGAAGCGGACAGAAGTTTATTAAATGAGGTATACAGGAGCAGCAAGGCGGGCGTGGATGCGGTGCATGCAGTGATCGCGAAGGTGTATGACGATGATCTGGCGCTGGATCTGAACCGGCTGGCCTATGAATATTCCAAGATCGAGGAGCGGGCGTCCAGCCGCCTGTACGAAAACGGATTCCGTCCAAAGGGGGACGGTCTCATGGAGCAGGCTGCCCAGTGGGGAAATCTGCAGCTTAACACGCTGACCAATATCAGCACGGAACACATTGCACGGCTGATGATCCAGGACAGCGCCGGAAAAATGCTGGCGATGAAGCAGATGATGCGTGACCAGACTGCCTGCGGGAAAATGAGCATGGAGCTGGCGGAGGAATTGACCGGGTTTGAGAAAAAAGCCATCTGCAGATTGAAGGCTTATGTTGAAGAGTAGACGCAGTTCACCTGCGCCATTCGCAAAACCGCATCTGCGATGCTCTCCGCTGCGTTGCAGCTCATTTTTGCTCATTAGACGGCGCTCCCTTCGAATATTTTTGCAGCCAGATTTTCGTGCAAGCATGGATAACAGGCATTCAGTTCACCCGCGCCATTCGCAAAACCGCATCTGCGATGCTCTCCGCTGCGTTGCAGCTCATTTTTGCTCATTAGATGGCGCTCCCTTCGTCTATTCCCGCAAACAAATTTTTATGCGAGCATAAAATTTGCCTGCAGGAACAGACGAGTGAACTGAAATAATAAAATTTAAGTAGATTTTTCTTGAAATTGTAATAACCCGGTAGTATAATAATGCACAGACAAAGGCGTCGAATTCAGTATGGGAGTGAGATATCCCATGCTTGATTTTGGCGCATTTTTTGTTTTATAGCTTTACAGCTTTTTTCATGACAAACAATAGGAAAAGACCCCGGAAGGTGGAGTATTTAAGGAGGAGAAAGAAATGTCATACGTTGATGAGGTAATTGAGCAGGTAATCAAACAGAATCCCGCAGAGCCGGAGTTCCATCAGGCAGTGAAAGAGGTTCTGGAGTCCCTTCGTCCGGTAGTGGATGCAAATGAGGAGAAATTCCGCAGAGAAGCTCTGCTGGAGAGAATCGTTAATCCGGAGAGACAGCTGAAATTCCGTGTTCCGTGGGTAGATGACAAGGGACAGGTACAGGTAAATACCGGATACCGTGTACAGTTCAACAGCGCCATCGGACCTTACAAGGGAGGCTTAAGACTTCATCCTTCCGTAAACCTTGGTATCATCAAATTCCTGGGCTTTGAGCAGGTATTCAAAAACTCCCTGACAGGCCTGCCGATCGGTGGCGGCAAGGGCGGCTCCGATTTCGATCCCAAGGGAAAATCTGACCGCGAGGTTATGGCATTCTGCCAGAGCTTTATGACAGAGCTCTGCAAATATATCGGCGCAGACACAGACGTACCGGCTGGTGACATCGGAACCGGCGCAAGAGAGATCGGTTATCTGTTCGGTCAGTACAAGAGAATCAAAGGCGTATATGAGGGTGTTCTGACAGGAAAAGGCCTGACCTACGGCGGATCTCTGGCACGTACAGAGGCTACCGGCTATGGTCTTCTGTATTTCACAAAAGAAATGCTCTCCTGCAATAACATTGACATCGCAGGCAAGACAGTCGTTATCTCCGGTGCAGGAAATGTAGCAATTTACGCAGCAGAGAAAGCACAGCAGATGGGCGCAAAGGTTGTCACCATGTCTGATTCCACAGGCTGGATTTACGATGCAGAGGGCATCGACCTGGCAGCAATCAAGGAGATCAAGGAAGTAAAACGTGCAAGACTGACCGAGTACAAGAACTATCGTCCGAACAGCGAGTACCATGAGGGCAGAGGTGTTTGGAGCGTGAAGTGTGACATCGCTCTTCCTTGCGCAACCCAGAACGAGCTGCTCCTGGATGATGCAAAACAGCTTGTTGCCAACGGCTGTATCGCAGTTGCAGAGGGCGCAAACATGCCTACCACCATCGAGGCAACTCAGTACCTGCAGGAGAACAAGGTTCTGTTCGCACCTGGTAAAGCATCCAACGCAGGCGGTGTTGCAACATCCGCACTGGAGATGTCCCAGAACAGCGAGCGTCTGAGCTGGACCTTTGAAGAGGTAGATGCAAAGCTGCATGACATCATGGTAAACATCTTCCACAACCTGGATGACGCTGCAAAGCGTTACGGCTTCGAGGGCAACTACGTAGTAGGTGCCAACATCGCCGGCTTTGAGAAAGTTGCCAATGCTATGCTGGCTCAGGGTATCTGCTAGTGCGAACTTAGTGGAGTGGAAGACATTGAGTGACTTCTAAAATGAGCATATAGGAAAGTCCCGGAGATCTGTTTCTCCGGGACTTTATTTCTCTCTGCATCGCATACAAAAAATGGTGCACATCACGCCCGCCGCAAATGCGGCCACACCCACGACGATATAGGGGCTTACGTCGTTTCGCAGCAGCACGGCGCCATAGGCGTTGGCTGCAGCAAAGATACCCGGTGTCTGTACCTTTTTCAGGAGAGTGGTGATGCAGGCCAGCAAAAACAGGCTGCATACGGACAGGATGGAAAGCATGCGGCGTTCGTACTGCTGCCGGTATTGCCGGGCTCTGCGGCAGATTTCCTGTATGTGGATTTCGGTTCTGGTGGTCATCATCAGGGCCTCCTTTTTGACGGATGATGGAAGAGCGAATACGCCCGACACTTTATAAAAGCCCTGAAAATAAAAATCCTTTCACCCCAAAGCAGAATTTATCCATATTTTTATAAAGGAATTGTAAACTTTAGTTTCGGCAAGAGCTGTTTCAGCACAAAGAGGCAGGCGATGAGCAGGGAGGGAAACAGGCAGGCCGCCATCCACCAGGGGCCACCCGCAGTGATGAGCAGGTTGTAAATGGCGTGAAAGCCCACGCAGGTGCCCAGGATTCCCACAGCACCGGTCAGTGCCAGCCAGCGGCGGCGGAACACGTAGGAAATGCCAAATCCCGTGAGGATGCCGCAGAGGATATGCAGCGCACCGGCGGAAATGCCGCGGATGAGGAGAAAGTGAAAGTCTTCCGCACCGTTTTCTGTCAGGTAGCAGACATTTTCGAAGGTGGCGAAGCCCACAGCGATGGCAATGGCCATGCCGGGCAGCTCCTTCGGCTCCGGCTCAAAGATGAGAAAATAGAACAGCAGGGGCAGAAGCTTCATGATTTCCTCGCAGACCGGTGCGATTTCGATGGCGGTCAGGGTGGCGTCACAACCATAATAGCCCATGAAAAAGCTGCTCACGTAGGCGGCCAGCAGGCAGACGGCCATGCCGATCACGGTGAACAGGGCAAAACGGCGGGTGCGGCCTTTTGTGAAAAACACGGACAGCAGCAGGGGGATGGCAAGACAGATGAAAATGTTTTCAATATAGGTCATGACGGTTTCACCTCCCGGAATGTCAGGGGCAGCAGGGCGACAAAGGCGCAGGTCAGGGTAATGTCCACTGCGAAATACAGGTTAAAATGGGTGTAATCACTGAAAAAAGAAGAGACGGCATACAGAGCCACCTGCAAAACGACGCAGAGAAACAGAACCGCGTCGGTCTGACGGAAGGGCAGCCGGTGCTGCAGGCGAAACAGGGACAGGTATGCGATGGCACCAGCGGTGACAGCAAATAAAGCCAGCATCAGCGGTGACGGGCCGAAGATGTTGTTGATCACAGCTGCCACGGCGACCAGACAGCCGAGCAGTGCCGGCAGCGGGGCGAAATGGATGGACAGATGTTCTGACCGGAGCACCTGCAGCGACAGATAGAAGAAATAAGCGGCCAGCCAGGAAATCTCTGCCACGTAGAAGACCTGGGGGAACATACCGAGGATGGCCAGATACAGCACCCAGTAAAGGGTTCCCATGGAAAAGCAGGCGTAAGCCAGGGCGAGGATCAGAAAACGGCGTTCCCGATACCGGATGGAAAGACCGGTGGCGGTCAGTGCCGCGCACCAGAGAACGAGGATCTGAAAACAATTATCAATGACTTCAAAGTTCATCTTCCCTGTCCTCCTGTTTTTTGCGGTCATTGTGCCTGCGCAGGCGGTAGAGCAGGATCGTGACACTCACCCCCAGCAGAAAGGAGAGCAGACCCATGAGAATATAGCCCAGTGCGGCATGACTTGCTACGAGACTTGCTGTCCCGGCAGTGTGGCTGACAGTTCCGGCGGCCGCACCGTGTATGAAGCCTGGCATCAGGATGCCGATGCCGACCACAAGAAGCAGACAGGCTGCCATGCAGACTGCGGTTCGCAGCTGTCGGCGTCTGTTTTTTTGTTCTTTTCTGATTTCTGCCGTCCGCTCATGGATGAGACGGATGCGCTCCTCATTTGTCCGCATAGGAAAATCCCTCCTGCTCTAACATGTTTTTCAGGCTCTGCTTGCCCCGGTGGATCAGATTCGTGATCTGCTGTTCACTTTTGCCCATGATGGCTCCGGCACCACGGTAGCTCATTCCTTCAAAATAGACGAGATACAGCGCTTCCCGGTACCGGGCGTTGATCTTTCCCAGGGCTGCATACAGCTGACGGTTGCGCTCATTTTGGATCAGCGCAGTGTCTGCCATCACGGTGTCCGACGGTTCGAAATCCAGATCTTCCAGTCGAAGCGAGAGAAGCCGGTGTTTTCTTGCGTGGCGCAGGGCCAGATGCCTTGCGGTCTTGTAAAGATATGCCTTGAAGCTGCCTTCACTGCTCAGCGGGCGTTCTTTTGCAAAAATCCGGGCAAAAGCTTCGATCATCAGGTCTTCCGCCTCGTGCATGTCCCGGATATAGCCGTTGATGTAGAAGGTCAGCGCATCGCTGTATTTTTCCACGAGAAGGTTGGCAGCACGCTCTTCCCCGTCCACGTATCGCCGGTATGCTGTTTCATCGGCAATGACTTCTGTGCTTGGTATGGAATTGTCGTCTCCGTTTCTGGCCATTCGTTTCCTCCGTAGGTGTCTGATGATACTGAGGGTATCATGTTTGACACTATTATATATACATTTGGGCAGAAAAACAAGAAACTTTCATAGGTAAAAAAAGGTATCCACCGCCGGAGATTTGGTGTAGAATAAAAGTAATTGTGATAAGATTGGGGATACTTTCATGGAGGAAATCAGACTGAACAAATTTATCAGCGAGGCGGGGGTGTGTTCCCGGCGGGAGGCCGACCGGCGCATCGAGGAAGGCCGGGTGCGGGTGGACGGCATCGTGGCAGCTGTGGGTACACGCATTCATCCCGGGCAGCGGGTGGAAGTGGATGGACAGCTGATTTCCAGGGAAGAGGAACGGATTTTTCTGGCAGTGCACAAACCGAAAGGGATTGTATGCACGGCAGATCCCAGAGAGAAAGACAATTTGATCGATTTTCTGCATTTTCCGAAGAAGATCACCTATCTGGGGCGGCTGGACAAGGATTCCACCGGACTGATCCTTATGACCAACGACGGGGAGATCAACAACCGGATGATGCGGGCCAGGAATCATCATGAGAAAGAATATCAGGTAACGGTAGACAGGCCGGTGACGGAGGCATTTCTGGAAGGGATGGCCGCCGGGGTGCCCATCCTGGACACGGTGACGCGCAGGTGCCGGATCTGGAAAACCGGGGAGAAGTCTTTTCAGATCGTACTGACCCAGGGGCTGAACCGGCAGATCCGCCGGATGTGTGAGTATTTCGGCTACCGGGTAAAGCGGCTGCATCGGGTGCGGGTGATGAATGTTACGCTGGGCGATCTGCCCGTGGGGGGCATACAGGTATCTGACGGCGGAGGAGATCGCGGAGCTGGAGCGGCTGACCGCAGCAGATACAGAAAAACAGGGAGCAGGCAGATCAGGTGCCAGCCAGAACAGGAGTTAAAATAGATGGCAGATCAGAAAATGGAACGGATGAAGGAACTTGTGACGAGGCTTCGGGCAGCTTCCCGGGCATATTATCAGGAGAGCCGGGAGCTGATGAGCAATTATGAATACGACAGCCTGTACGATGAGCTGACGGTGCTGGAGAAGGAGACCGGCACGGTGCTGGCGGGAAGCCCCACGGTCAATGTGGGATATGAGGTGGTGTCAGAACTTCCTAAGGAACGTCATGAGCAGCCCATGCTGTCTCTGGACAAGACGAAAAGTGTGGAAGAGCTGGCGGCTTTTGCAGGAGAACACAGAAGCCTGCTGTCCTGGAAGCTGGATGGCCTGACCATCGTGCTTACTTACCGGGATGGGGCCCTTTTTAAGGCCGTTACCCGGGGAAACGGGGAAGTGGGAGAGGTCATCACGGGCAATGCCCGGGTATTTTGCAACATCCCGCTGCATATCTCCTATGAAGGCGAGCTGATCCTCCGGGGCGAGGCGGTGATCCGCTACTCGGATTTTGAAAAAATCAATGAGGCCATCCCGGATGTGGATGCCAAATATAAGAACCCGCGGAATCTGTGCAGCGGTTCTGTGCGGCAGCTGAACAGCCAGATCACGGCCGAGCGGAATGTGAATTTTTTCGCCTTTTCTCTTGTGAAGGCGGACGGTGTGGATTTTGAAAATTCCCGGGAAAAGCAGTTCCTCTGGCTGAAGGAGCAGGGCTTTGAGGTGGTGGAATACCAGGTGGTGACCGCAGAAAATATGCAGGAGACGGTACAGCGGTTTGCCGGGAAAATCCAGGATAACGATTTCCCGTCGGACGGTCTGGTGCTTCTGTATGACGATATCGCCTACGGGGATTCCCTGGGGCGCACGGCCAAGTTCCCACGGAATTCCATCGCTTTCAAATGGCAGGATGAGACAGAGAAAACCCACCTGCTGGAGATGGAGTGGAGTGCATCCCGAACGGGACTGATCAATCCGGTGGCGATCTTTGAGCCGGTACAGCTGGAGGGCACCAGTGTTTCCCGGGCGTCCGTTCACAATGTGAGCATCGTGAAAAGCCTGGAGCTGGGCATCGGGGATGAGCTGGAAGTATACAAGGCCAACATGATCATTCCCCAGATCGCGGAAAATCTGACGAGAAGCGGTACCCTGGAGATCCCGAAGGTCTGTCCGGTGTGCGGCGGTGAGACGGTGATCCGCCAGGCCAACGATGTGGAGGTGCTTTACTGCACGAACCCGGCCTGCCAGGCCAAGAAGATCAAGCTGTTTGCCCTGATGGCCAGCCGGGATGCGCTGAACATCGACGGCCTTTCCGAGGCAACGCTGGAAAAATTCATCGGCAGGGGATTTATCCACGAGGCGGCCGACCTGTTCCACCTGGATCGGCACCGGGAAGATATTATAAATATGGAAGGATTTGGTGAAAAATCCTACAACAACCTGATGGAAAGTGTGGATCGCGCCAGACACACGACACTGGCCCGGGTGATCTACAGCCTGGGCATTGAAAATGTGGGGCTGTCCAACGCGAAGCTGCTGTGCCGGGCCTTTGGCAACGATCTGGAAGCGCTGAAAAACGCGGACGAGGAAGTCTTAAGCGGTGTGCCGGGCATCGGCGGCGTCATCGCAGGCTCCATCCGCAGCTTTTTTGCGGATGCTGGGCAGATGGAACGGCTGGATCACCTGCTGGCGGAGCTGACGCTGGAGGAAGAGGCGACAGAACAGCAGGAGCAGGTGCTGGCAGGGAAGACCTTTGTTATCACCGGCAGTGTGCACCATTTCGCCAACCGGAATGAACTGAAGGCGAAGATCGAGTCTCTGGGAGGCAAGGCCACCGGCTCGGTAACGTCCAAGACCGATTACCTGATCAACAACGATACCCAGTCTTCCTCTTCCAAGAATAAGAAGGCAAAGGAGCTGGGCGTGCCGATTTTATCCGAAGAAGCGTTTCTGGAGCTGATAGGAGAAGGATAAGTATGAGAGATCTGCGAATGAAGAGAAGAAGGGAGGGGGTACCTCCCATGGAACACAGAGGAAAGCGCAAGCTGCTGCGGTTCGTGTTTGGACGGACGATGATCCTGGTGATCATGCTGCTGCTGCAGCTGCTGGTGCTGGTGGCCTCGGCCAGATGGCTCCAGGATTACCGGGGCGTCTTTAATTTTGCCATGACGGTGTTCGGCGTGCTGGCGATTATCTGGGTGGTGAATGAGAGGGCAGAGCCGTCGTTTCGGATCATGTGGCTTGTCATCATTGCGGCGGCGCCGGTGTTCGGTGTGCTGCTGTACATATTTGTCAAGATGCAGATTGGCACGAAAATGACCAATCAACGGCTGGGCAGCATCATCCGGGAGACGAGAAGCCTGTTGAAGCAGGATCCGGACGTGAAGCGGGATCTGGTGGAGGTCAGCCCCCTGACCGCCCGGTTTTCTACCTATATGAGCGAGTATGCGGGATTTCCCATTTATCGGAATACAGAGGCGAAATATTTTCCCCTGGGAGATGACGCTTTCGAGGAAATGAAGATCCAGCTGGAAAAAGCGGAAAAATTTATTTTCCTGGAATATTTTATCCTGGCACCCGGTGTCATGTGGGATGCTATTTTGGAAATCCTGGAGCGGAAGGTGAAGGAGGGCGTGGAGGTGCGGCTTATGTACGACGGCACCTGCTGTTTTTCACTGCTGCCCCATGATTATCCGAAGGAAATGGAAAAACGGGGCATCCAGTGCAAGGTGTTCATGCCGTTGAAGCCCGTGCTTTCCACCAGCCAGAACAACCGGGATCACCGGAAAATCCTCATCGTGGACGGCAAGGTGGCGTTCACCGGCGGCATCAATCTGGCCGACGAGTACATCAACCAGAAGGTGCGTTTCGGCCACTGGAAGGATACGGCGGTGATGATCCACGGCGATGCGGTCATGAGCTTTACGTTGATGTTTTTGCAGGTGTGGGATATCACGGAAAAATATTTGGATTCCTTCGAAAATTATATTGTAAAGGATCTGAAAAAAATCGCTCTGCAGTCCGACGGTTACGTGCTGCCCTACTCCGACAGCCCGCTGGATGACGAGCGGGTGGGTGAGGAAGTGTACCTGAACATGATCCATACGGCCACCCGCTATGTGCACATCATGACGCCGTATCTGATCCTGGATCACGAGATGCTGGATTCCCTGCAGCACGCCGGGAAAAAGGGACTGGACGTGAAGATCATCATGCCCCACATTCCGGACAAGTGGTACGCGTTCTGGCTGGCCAAGACGTATTACGAGGAGCTGATCCGGGCGGGCGTGGAAATCTACGAGTACACGCCGGGATTTGTGCACGCCAAGAGCTTTGTCACCGATGATAAAAAAGCGGCGGTGGGTACCATCAATCTGGACTTCCGCAGCCTGTATCTGCATTTTGAATGCGGCGTTTTCTTTTATAGAAATAAGGTTGTCAAGGAAGTGGAGGAAGATTTTTCCCAGACGCTGAAAAGCTGTCAGCGGGTGACGCTGGCGGGCTGCCGGAATCTGGCCTGGTACAAAAAGCTGGTGGGCAGCCTGCTTCGGATTGTTGCACCTTTAATGTAAATTTCTTGTCGATTTTACAAAAGGGTGCTATAATAGCGAACATAAACGTTTAGAAAAGACAGGTGGAGAGTTTTTATGCCAATCAGAGTTCAGGGAGACCTGCCCGTAAAAGAAATACTGGAAGAAGAAAATATATTTGTCATGGATGAGCACCGGGCCATGCACCAGGACATCCGACCGCTTCAGATTGCGATTCTGAATCTGATGCCCATCAAGGAAGACACGGAGCTGCAGCTGCTGCGTTCCCTGTCCAACACCCCGCTGCAGGTGGATATCACGTTCGTGACGGTCAGCAGTCATGAATCCAAGAATACGTCTATGAGCCATCTGAATAAATTTTATGTCACCTTTGATGAGATCCGTAAGAAAAAATTCGACGGCATGATCATCACTGGTGCCCCGGTGGAGCAGATGGAATATGAGGAAGTGGACTACTGGGAAGAGATCACGAGGATCATGGAGTGGACGAAGACCCATGTCACTTCCACCATGCATCTGTGCTGGGCGGCCCAGGCCGGTCTGTACTATCACTACGGCATTCCCAAATATCAGCTGCCCCAGAAGATGTTCGGTCTGTTCTGGCATAAGGTGTACAACCGGAAGGTGCCGCTGGTGCGGGGATTTGACGATGTATTCCTGGCCCCTCATTCCCGCCACACGGAGGTGCGGATGGAGGATGTCCGGGCGTGCGAGGCACTGACCGTGCTGGCAGAATCCGACGAGGCCGGGCTTTTCCTGGCCATGGCTGGGGACGGTAAGCAGATTTTTGTCATGGGACATCCGGAATATGACCGGATTACCCTGGATCAGGAATATCACCGCGACCTGGAAAAAGGTCTTGACATTCAACTTCCTAAGAACTATTATCAAAATGGTGACTCGGAAGTAAAACCGCTGCTCCGGTGGAGAGCCCATGCCAACAACCTGTATACGAACTGGCTGAACTACTATGTATATCAGGTAACGCCATATGAGCTTCCGGATGACGAGACAGCAGAATCATAGAAAGTATGCCAGGTGTTTTGCACAGGCAGCGCCATGGCGAAGATGGATCGGGAGGATCATACGTTGAGAAAAAAATCACATATTTCTCTGGCACAGTACATTGTCAGAAACATGGAAGAGCAGAAGCTGGCAGACCACAGAAAGGCATTTTATCTTGGAAGTATTTTGCCGGACTGCAAGCCTTCCTTTCTGAGCACAAAGCACGAGTTTAACGGAACCTTTCTGAAAGTGAAACAGGACATCCGTGCACTGGTGGAGAATCTGGAGCTTTATGAGAATAACCAGCGGGCGTTCATGCGCCACCTGGGTGAGGTGATCCATTATCTGGCGGACTATTTTACCTTCCCCCACAACACGATCTACCCCGGCAACCTGAAAGATCACTGCGTATACGAGGGCGAGATGAAGCTTTACCTGCGGCAGTACCTGCTGGACGGCAGAGCAAGAGCCGAGCAGAAAGCACCGATGAAGCTTGCTTCCCTGGAACAGCTGTATGCGTTCATCCAGAAGACCCACGATGAGTACCTGCAGATGAAGCATTCCATCGAGGAAGACTGCCGATACATCGTAAACCTGTGCTATCAGGTGGTGACGACGATCATCGAGCTGTTCACCGCCAACTGCCATCAGGCGGCCCTTGCGCAGAATGATATGCTTTCCGGCCATCTGCTGGGTGGTACTATATAATGAGCGCAGGGAAAAACAAGCGGCTGCGATAGCAGACATTTGTTTTTCACAAGCCATCAACGAAGGTTCCGCCTGCGATAGCAGGCAGTAGAGCGCGATAGCGCGGGAACCTGAGTTTAAGAGGCATCGCGGGTTCGTGATATAAAACAAGAATAACGAGTGGCCCCTTCTGTCAGGATATTGATAGGGAGGGGTCTTACTATATAATGATATAATATAGAAGAAACGGAGACAGCCATGAAATTAATTCGAGGGAAATACCTATTTGCAGACGTAACCAATGAGAAAGACGGCATCCTGACAGACGGTGCCGTTCTGGTGGATGGGGAAAAGATCGCGGAGGTGGGAAGCTATAGCGACTTGAAACAGCGTTTCCCCCAGGCGGAAGAGCTGGGCGGGGAGAAGGATCTGGTAATGCCTGGCATCATTGACGCCCACACCCATGGCCGGGGGCTCTCCTATATTCAGAAAGGCATCCCCTTTGATTATCTGGAAAACTGCATTTTCTCCTGGATGGGGGCGGTGGATCTTCCGGCAGATCTGAATGCCCAGCTCATGGCGGTGCGCCATATCCGAAACGGCAGCACCATGATGAACATGATCGACAATCTGCCTTTATTTGATGAGAACGTGGTTGACCGGGCGAAAACCACCGTGGAAAACTATGGAAAAACCGGCATCCGCTGTGCCTATGCGCCGGGCATCAAGGACGTAAATGCGCTGGCAAACGATGATGAAGCCTTTTATGAGACACTGCCGCCGCATTTGCAGAAAACGGTACATGATATGGTGTTTTTTGATAAAACCGCGGCCCAGGATTATTTTGTGGAAGCCTTTCGGGAAATGCGGAACAGTTTGCACAGCGACATGACCAACATCATCCTCGGCCCCACCTGGGCCCATGGCTGCACCGACGCTTTTTACGAGAAACTGCGCCGCCTGTCTGAGGAATACGGCGGTCTGCCCATGCATATCCACACCCTCCAGACGCCTTACCAGCGGGAATATGGGGAGCGAAAATATGGCAAAAGCCTGCTGGCACATATGAAGGACTGCGGCATTGTGGACGAGCATCTGGTGCTGGGGCATGCGGTATACTTAACAGAAAGTGATATGGAGCTGCTGGGTGAGGCCCATGCTTCCGTTACCCACCATCCCAGCTGCAACCTGCTCATGCGAAACGGCATTGCACCGGTGTGGTACATGCTGCAGCATGGCGTCAACGTGGCGCTGGGCATCGATGAAAAGCAGCTGGCAGATGATGAGGATGTGCTGGAAGAACTGCGGATGATCTATGCGCTTCATCGGGTACCGGACTATGACATGGCCCATACTCCGGCGCTGACTCCATTTCAGGTTCTTGCCATGGGTACAACCAACGCCGCCCGCACGGTAGGGTTAGATGGGAAACTGGGCAAATTGCAGAAGGGCCAGCTGGCCGACCTGATTGTTGTGGACACCCATCACATGACGGAAGATCCCTGGACAGCGCCGGATGCAGATATCCGAAGCCTCTTTATCCATCGTGCCCAGGGCCGTTTTGTGAAAGATGTGATCATCAACGGGGAGATCGTCATGCGTGACCGAAAGCTGACGAAAATAGACGTAGATGGTCTTTACGGAGAGGTGCGGGCATACATGGAGCATGCCTGGAGAAAAGAACCCACGCGCTATCAGCTGGATATGCGGGAAGTCCGGGAATATTACCACAAATGGGTGGAAGGAAAGGTACAGACCAGTGACGATGTATTCTACCAGGTGAATGCCCGGTAGAGCATGGAAGCAGCAAGTAAAATGACAGAGATCCAGGCCAGTCGGTTGACCATTGGCCGGGTCTCTGTTTTTACACATAGGAAAACAAGAAGTGTATACATGCCGATGAGCAGCAGGGTATACAGAAAATGCGCTGTAAAAGACAGGGTGGACGGGAATACCGTGTAATATTGTAAGGCGATCATCAGAAGGATCGTAAGAAAAAACTTGAGTTTATGCATAAAATGCTCCCATTAAAATAGAATCAATCTGTTTGAAAGAATGGTAAGGACAAGCTTGGTTTTTTGCAACGTGTTTCCGCCTATAAGACTGTGCAAAAAAGGAACCAAAAAATGTCCAGATGAAAAACGGCAGTATAAATCCCCAGTTCTGGCCGCTCTCCGGCTGTGTCAGGTACTGGATCAGTGGTACGATGGCACCGATCAGCCAGGTCAGGAAAAAGGAGACCTTGTAAGAACGGAGGATGAAAACCATGGCCTCCGCTTCTTCCGGCCCTTTGCCTTTCATCATGCAGAACAGGGTGTGCAGCGGAACAACCACCATTGCGAACGCATCCGGGGAAGCCGGAAGCTTGCAGATGTGGATGATGGCAGCAGAAATGCCTCCGGTGATCAGGAGAAAGAGAAAATAAAGGGTCATGATGGGTGCCTCCTTTCCAGAAAGAAAATCGTTTTTGTCTGATTTTATTTTACAGGAGAGGATGAATTTTGACAACGAAAAAAGGATAAACTGTTGATTTGAAAGTATCATTCGTTTGGAAGAAATATTTTGAAATGCTGTTGGGTTCGTGGGCGATAATATAGTATAATAAAAATCAGTGAGGTGGGAAGAATGGGAGATAAAAGAATATATTGATCTGGTTTCGAAATTAAATGTAGCGTAAGCAATAGACGGGGGAGGTGAAAATACAGATGCTGGAAAATAAACTGGGACTGACAACTTCTGCAGAGCTTGCCAGAGCGGAAGAGCGGATCAGTAAGAAAAAGGCAATAGAATTATTCGAACAGGGAATGTTGGATGCACTTCCGGCAGGAAGATTTTCTACCTTGCAGGCGATTCATCGATATTTATTTTCAGAGATTTATGATTTCGCAGGGAAGATTCGGACAGTCAATCTTGCCAAAGGGAACTTTCGGTTTGCACCGCTGATGTATCTGGAGGCCGCACTGGTCAATATTGATCAGATGCCGCAGGCCAATTTTGATGAAATCGTAGAGAAATACGTGGAAATGAACATTGCCCATCCTTTTCGGGAAGGGAATGGACGCAGTATGCGGATCTGGCTGGATCATTTATTCAAAGCAGAGATTGGCCGGGTGGTTGACTGGAGCCGGGTGGATAAGGAAGACTATCTGCTGGCAATGGAACGCAGCCCCATCCGAGATATCGAAATCAAATACCTGCTGAAGAATGCCCTGACAGATGAAATCCACAGCCGGGAGATGTATAGGAAAGGCATTGATCACAGCTATTATTATGAAGGATATACGACATTCAAAGCAGAAGAACTTTAAAAACAGTTGTATTTTATTTATTTAAAATTTTTCCTCGCCTGAAAGATCACTGCAATTCCGGCCACGCAGTTCCAGATCAAAACAAGAAAAATGACAAAAGTGGTGTCCCGATGCAGTCCCAGATAGAACAGGAACACGAAGATGATGGGGAGCATCTGTCCCAGCTGGAAAATAAGCTGCGGCACATTGACAGAACCATCCTCCCGTACAAGGGGGACAGAATCCGGAATAATGGTCTTCTGCTCGGCCAGGCGGTTGACGCGAACCAACCGGTAATCGGTGCGCACAAAATAATCCGGGTGCTGTCCGGCAAAGAGCAGCTGTAATCCGGGGATCGCCAGCAGAAAGGCGCATTCCACATACACCGGAATGGAAAACAACCGGCAGACAATCATCAGAATCAGAAATGAAACAATCTGTAAAATAGAAAACGCACGCAGCGGCATGAGAAATCCCCTCCTTTTGAGTTGATTATCGCATGCCGCTGATTTTTTTGCAATATAAATGAAAAACCAGTTGACATTCTCTTTTAGATACTATATTATAATAACAGGAACTATTACTGATAATAATTTAAGATAAACTGCAAAGAATATAGGAAACGAGAGAAAGGATGGAATGACTTATGGCAAACAAATATGCAGGAACACAGACAGAGAAGAATTTAAGAGCAGCTTTTTCAGGAGAATCTGAGGCAAGAAACAAATATACATTCTTTGCTTCCGTAGCGAAGAAAGAGGGATATGAGCAGATTTCCGCCCTGTTCCAGAAGACCGCAGACAACGAGAAGGAGCATGCGAAGATGTGGTTCAAGGAGCTGCAGGGCATCGGGGATACCGCACAGAATCTGCTTCACGCCGCAGAGGGTGAGAACTATGAGTGGACAGATATGTATGATGATTTTGCCAGGACCGCAGAGGCAGAAGGTTTCCCGGAGCTGGCGAATAAGTTCCGCATGGTAGGCGAGATCGAGAAGCATCACGAGGAGCGGTATCGCGCACTGCTGCACAATGTGGAGATGAAGGAAGTATTTGCCAAGAGCGAAGTGAAGGTATGGGAGTGCCGCAACTGCGGACATATCGTGGTTGGCACAGCTGCACCGGAGGTTTGCCCGGTATGTGCACATCCCCAGAGCTACTTTGAGGTACATGCAGAGAACTATTAAGGTAATGCGCGCAGGGAAAAAACAAGCGGCTGTGTGAGCAGCCATTTGTTTTTCGCAAGTGTATTTATAAAAAATGAAACAGCGGTAAGAACCGGAATGGGTATCTTGCCGCTGTTTTTCTATGCAATGGTTTAAGCTTCTTCGTCGTTTTCCTCCGGCTCCACATCGTCGGTATTTTCAACGGTGTAGGTCGTTCTCTTCCTTGCCATCTCGTCGCTTTCCAGATACTCGTCGTATGTGGTGATCTTGTCGATGATGCGGCCGTTGGGCAGGATCTCGATGATCCGGTTTGCGGTGGTCTGGACGATCTGGTGGTCACGGGAGGAGAACAGCAGCACGCCCGGGAACTTGATGAGGCCGTTGTTCAAGGCAGTGATGGACTCCATGTCCAGATGGTCGGTGGGCTCGTCGAGGAGCAGGCAGTTGGCACCGGAGATCATGAGTTTGCTGAGCATACAGCGCACTTTCTCGCCACCGGAGAGTACCTTTACCTTCTTCACGCCGTCTTCTCCGGCGAAAAGCATACGGCCCAGAAAGCCGCGGACATAGGTGGCATCCTTGATCTCGGAGTACTGGGTCAGCCAGTCAACGATGGTATCGTCGTTGTTGAACTCGTGGGAGTTATCCTTGGGGAAATAGCACTGGCTGGTAGTCACGCCCCATTTGTATGTGCCCTCATCCGGCTCCAGCTCTCCGGCCAGAATGCGGAACAGCGTTGTCTTGGCAAACTCGTTGCTGCCGACGAAAGCAATCTTGTCGTCGTGGCCCATGATAAAGGAAATGTTATCCAGCACTTTCACGCCGTCAATGGTCTTACTTAAGTTCTCGACAGTCAGCACTTCGTTGCCGATCTCGCGGTTGGGACGGAAATCAATGTAAGGATATTTCCGGCTGGAAGGTTTGATCTCATCCAGCTGGATTTTCTCCAGGGCTTTTTTACGGGAGGTTGCCTGTTTGGACTTGGAAGCATTGGCGCTGAACCGGGAGATGAACTCCTGCAGCTCCTTGATCTTCTCTTCCTTCTTCTTGTTGGCTTCCTTCATCTGCTTGATCATCAGCTGGCTGGACTCGTACCAGAAGTCGTAGTTGCCGGCGTAAAGCTGGATCTTGGCATAGTCGATATCGGCGATCTGGGTACAAACCTTGTTCAGGAAGTAACGGTCGTGGGAAACGACAATGACCGTGTTCTCAAAGTTGATGAGGAACTCTTCCAGCCAGGCGATGGCGTCCAGATCTAGGTGGTTGGTAGGCTCATCCAGCAGAAGGATGTCCGGGTTGCCGAACAGCGCCTGGGCCAGCAGCACCTTCACTTTCAGGTTGCCGGGCATATCGGCCATCTGATTGTAATGAAGCTCGGTGTCCACACCGAGGCCGTTTAACAGGGTGGCAGCGTCAGACTCTGCTTCCCAGCCGTTCATGTCGGCGAATTCGCCCTCCAGCTCACTGGCACGGATGCCGTCCTCGTCGCTGAAATCCTCCTTCATGTAGATGGCTTCTTTTTCTTTCATGATCTCATACAGACGGGCATTTCCCATGATAACGGTATCCATAACGGAATACTGGTCATATTTGAAATGGTCCTGCTGTAAAAAGGAAAGCCGCTGACCGGGCGTGATGATGACTTCGCCGCTTGTGGGCTCCAGCTGACCGGACAGGATCCGTAAAAATGTGGATTTTCCGGCACCGTTTGCACCGATGAGGCCATAGCAGTTGCCTTCCGTGAACTTGATATTAACATCTTCAAAAAGCGCTTTTTTGCCTACGCGCAGGGTAACGTTGCTTGTACTTATCATATTTGCAGCCTTTCTTCTTATTTCAAATAATATATGGTCAAAAACATATCATTTCTATTGTATCGTAATCGTTAGATTTTGCAAGTGCTTTTTTTATTACAGTTTACTCGCATGTGTTTTCAAAAAAACGGGAATATGGTATGATAGGCAAAGAAGTATGACAGACTTTGAAGGAGGACAGCGTATGAACCTTTTTGACATTGTGGGGCCGGTGATGGTGGGGCCGTCCAGCTCCCACACGGCCGGGGCGGTGCGTATCGGATATATTTCCAGAAGACTGCTGGGGGAGCCGGTGAAGAAAGCACAGATCCTGCTGTATGGGTCTTTTCTGGCAACGGGGAAGGGCCATGGCACGGACCGGGCCATCATTGCCGGGCTTCTTGGCATGAAGCCGGACGATATGCGCATCCCGGACAGCATGGAGCTGGCCGAAAAGGCGGGCATGGAGGTTTCCTTCGGGGAGGCCAAGTGTAAGGACGCCCATCCCAATACGGCGCAGCTCATCCTCACCGGCACCGACGGCAATACGCTGGAGATAGAAGCTGCTTCTCTGGGCGGCGGCCGGATCCAGGTCTGTAAGATCGACGGCATCGAGACGAATTTCTGCGGCGATTATCCGACGCTCATCGTGCACAATCTGGATCAGCCGGGGCATGTGACAGAGGTGACGTCCATGCTGGCCCACAAGGCGGTGAACATCGCCACCATGCAGCTGTACCGGGACGCCCGGGGCGGCAACGCGGTGATGGTGCTGGAATGTGACCAGGAGATTCCGGAGGAATCCGTGCGGTGGCTACGGCATCTGGAAGGGATCATGAAGGTGACCTATCTGAGTCTGGAGGAAGAGAAAGATGAGTTTTGATGCACTGGAACAGATCGTAAAACAGGCAGGCGCAGACGGCCATGGATTCTTCTGGGCAATTCTGGAGGAGGATATGGAGGAGCGGCAGGTATCCCGGGAGGAATCCTTTGGAAAAATGCAGCAGATGTATGCGGCCATGCGTGCCTCGGATGCCGCATATGACCGGAAGCGGAAATCGGCCAGCGGATTTGTGGGAACGGACGGGGACAAGCTGGAGCAGCTTGTGGACCGGGGTCAGGGGATCTGCGGCAGCTTTATGGATCAGGTCATGACACGGGCGCTGAAAATGGGTGAAAACAACGCCTGTATGGGCCGGATCGTGGCGGCGCCCACAGCCGGTTCCTGCGGCGTGCTTCCGGCAGTGCTGCTGACCTGGCAGGATCTTTACGAAGAAAAACAAGAACGGATGGTGGAAGCGCTTTATGTGGCAGCCGGGATCGGGGAGGTCATTGCTTCCCGGGCGTCTATTTCCGGTGCGGAGGGCGGCTGTCAGGCAGAGATCGGTTCCGCTTCTGCCATGGCGGCAGGGGCACTGACCTATTTGCGGGGCGGTGATCCCGGAGCCATCACCCATGCAGCGGCCATGGCGTTGAAAAATCTGCTGGGACTGGCCTGTGACCCGGTGGCGGGACTGGTGGAGGTGCCCTGTGTGAAGCGAAACGTCATCGGCGCAGTGGGGGCGGCGGCAGCCTCGGAGATGGCCATGGCGGGGATACGCAGTGTGATTCCGCCGGATGAGGTCATTGATGCCATGCAGGCCATCGGCCGACGGATGGACGTTTCTATCCGGGAGACCGGAGAGGGCGGCCTGGCGGCAACCCCCACGGGCATACGCCTGACAGAAAAACTGCGGGAATTGTAGGAGGATACTTTCGATGAAAAAGATATATGGCATTTTGAGTATCGTATCGGCGCTGGCCCTGATCGTGTGTATGCTGATCTCCAGCCTGGATCTGGTGGCATATTATGAACCGGGCTTTTATGAGAAGGAGTACCGGAAATATAACGTGCAGGAACCATTGAAAATGGAAATAACGGATATTCTCTATGTGACCGATGAAATGATGGATTACCTGAAGGGCTACCGGGCAGACCTGGTGGTGGAGACAACGGTAGACGGGAAAGAGCGGGAGTTTTTCAATGACCGGGAGAAGTCCCACATGGCGGATGTGCGGGATCTGTTTCTGGGTGGGATCCGCCTGCGCCGCCTGCTGCTTTTGCTGGTGATCGCCATTGTGGGAACGCTTGTGTGTATGGACGAGCATCCGTTCCGGCGGCTGTCGAAAGGGTATCTCATCGGCGGCGGGGTATTTCTGGCGGCGCTGGGGGCGTTTGCGGCCTATGCCAGTCAGGATTTTACCCGGGCATTTACCCAGTTTCACCATGTTTTTTTCAACAATGACCTGTGGCTACTGGATCCGAAGACCGATCTGCTCATCAACATGCTGCCGGAAGGCTTTTTCACGGATTTTGCCATCCACATGGGCGTGATATTTGCGGGCATGCTGGTGGTGCTGGCCGTTGTGTGCATCGTTTTTCTGATCGTGACCCGGCAGAAAAAAGGGTGTGGCAAAGGAAGATATTTATTAGAATAAGAAATAAACACAATAAGATATATTAATTATACTAATGACTCTTGTTGTGCTATGATAAAAACAGGAAAATCAACGAATCATACGTCAGAGGAGGTACCTATGAGCAGCGTAAGAAGAGTATATGTGGAGAAAAAAGCACCTTTTGCGGTAAAGGCGAAGGAACTGAAGCATGAGATCAGCAGCTATCTCGGCATCGACACCGTGACCAGTGTGCGTGAGCTGATCCGCTACGATGTGGAAAATATCAGCGATGAGACATTTGCGAGAGCGTGTACGTCCGTGTTTGCGGAGCTTCCGGTGGATGTGCTTTATGAGGAGCATTTTCCGGGGGAAGATGGCGCCTATGTATTTTCTGTGGAATTCCTGCCGGGACAGTTCGACCAGCGGGCAGATTCTGCTGTTCAGTGCGTACAGTTTCTGAAAGAAGACGAGCAGCCGGTGATCAAGACAGCGGTCACCTATGTAATAGAAGGAACACTGACAGATGAGCAGTTTGAAAAGATCAAAAATTACTGCATCAACCCGGTGGATTCCAGAGAAACCGGCCTGCAGAAGCCGGATACGCTCATCACCGTATTTGATGAGCCCGCAGATGTGAAGATTTTTGACGGGTTTACACAGATGGAGGATCAGGAACTGGAGGAGCTGTATGCTTCCCTGAATCTGGCCATGACCTTCAAGGATTTCAAACACATCCAGAATTATTTCCGGGAGGAGGAAAAACGTGACCCGTCCATGACGGAGATCCGTGTGCTGGATACGTACTGGTCCGACCACTGCCGTCATACTACGTTTTCTACCGAGCTGACGGATGTGAAATTTGACGACGGTTATTTCCAGAAACCCATTGAGGAGACGTATCATGAGTATCTGGATGCCAGAAAAGAGGTATTCGGCGAGCGCAAGGATAAATTTGTCTGCCTGATGGATCTGGCCCTGATGGCCATGAGAAAGCTGAAAAAAGAAGGAAAATTACAGGATCAGGAGGAGTCTGACGAGATCAACGCCTGCAGCATCGTGGTACCGGTGGAGATCGACGGCGAGACCGAGGAGTGGCTCATCAACTTTAAAAATGAGACCCACAACCATCCCACAGAGATCGAGCCTTTCGGCGGCGCAGCAACCTGTCTGGGCGGCGCCATCCGTGACCCGCTGTCCGGCCGTACGTACGTTTATCAGGCCATGCGTGTCACCGGTGCGGCAGACCCGACCCGTTCCGTGGACGAGACGCTGAAAGGAAAGCTGCCCCAGAAGAAGCTTGTCCGCGGTGCAGCCAGCGGCTACAGCTCCTACGGCAACCAGATCGGTCTGGCCACCGGCCTGGTAAAAGAGATCTATCATCCCGATTATGTGGCAAAGAGAATGGAGATCGGCGCTGTCATGGGCGCGGCTCCGAGAAAAGCAGTCATCCGTGAGACATCCGATCCCGGCGATATTATCGTGCTGCTGGGCGGCCGTACCGGCCGTGACGGCTGCGGCGGTGCTACCGGTTCCTCCAAAGTACATACCGAGGAGTCCATTGAGACGTGCGGCGCAGAGGTGCAGAAGGGCAATCCGCCGACCGAGCGGAAGATCCAGCGCCTGTTCCGCAGAGAGGAAGTCAGCCGTCTCATCAAGAAGTGCAACGATTTCGGCGCAGGCGGTGTGTCTGTAGCCATCGGTGAGCTGGCAGCAGGCCTGGTGGTGAACCTGGACAAGGTGCCTAAGAAATACGAGGGACTGGACGGCACAGAGATCGCCATTTCCGAGTCCCAGGAGCGTATGGCTGTGGTAGTCGATCCTTCCGATCTTGACCAGTTCCTGGCTTACGCAAAAGAAGAAAACCTGGAGGCTGTGCCGGTGGCCGTTGTCACCGAGGAGCCCCGCCTGGTGCTGGAGTGGAGAGGCAAGAAGATCGTAGACATTTCCCGTGCTTTCCTGGACACCAACGGCGCTCATCAGGAGACGGCCGTGGAAGTGGAGATGCCTTCCGAAAAGGACAACTTCTTTGAAAAACAGGAACCGGTAACAGATGTCCGCGCCAAATGGCTGGATACGCTGAAAGACCTGAACGTTTGCTCCCAGAAGGGTCTGGTGGAAATGTTCGACGGCTCCATCGGTGCCGCTTCCGTATTTATGCCCCACGGCGGCAAATATCAGACCACAGAGACCCAGGCCATGGTAGCCAAGCTGCCGGTGCTGAAGGGCAAGTGCGATACCGTCACCATGATGAGCTACGGCTTTGATCCGTACCTTTCCAGCTGGAGCCCTTACCACGGCGCTGTCTATGCGGTGCTGGAATCCGTGGCAAAAATCGTTGCCAACGGCGGTGATTTCCGCAAGATCCGTTTCACCTTCCAGGAGTATTTCCGTCGGATGACCGAGGATCCCAAGCGCTGGAGCCAGCCTTTTGCAGCACTGCTGGGCGCTTACCATGCACAGATCGGCTTCGGCCTGCCGTCCATCGGCGGTAAGGATTCCATGTCCGGCACCTTCAACGATATTGATGTGCCGCCCACCCTGGTTTCTTTCGCTGTGGATGTGGCAAAAGAGCAGGATATTATTTCTCCGGAGCTGAAAAAGGGCGGAGATGTGCTGATCCTTGTAAAAACAGACAGAGATGCTTATGATCTGCCGGTATTTGCTCAGGTGATGAAGCAGTATGAAAGCTTACAGGCAGACATCCAGGCCGGTCGGGTGAATGCCGCTTACGCGCTGGATGCCCATGGTCTGGTGGCAGCTGTGAGCCGCATGGCCTTCGGTAACCGCAAGGGTGTGAAGATCGACAGCGAGATCGCACCGGAAGAACTGTTTGCACCGGGCTTCGGCAACATCGTGTGCGAAGTTCCGAAAGACAAGATCGACGAGCTCACCGTGGCTTACGCAGAGATCGGCGAGGTGACCGATGAGGAAGCCTTTGTATACGGCGACATGAAGATTTCCATGGATGAGGCCATGGATGCCTGGACAGGAACCCTGGAAAAGGTATTCAAGACCCGTTCCAAGGCGGACACCAGCGCACCGGTGAACACAGGCCTGTATGATGCCAAGGAAGTGTACATCTGCAAACATAAGGTAGCAAAACCCACCGTATTTATTCCGGTATTCCCGGGCACCAACTGTGAGTACGACAGCACGAAAGCCTTTGAGCGTGCCGGTGCCAACGTGGTGACAAGAATCTTCCGCAACCTGGATGCCAACGATATCCGGGAGTCTGTGGATGCCTTTGAAAAAAGAAATCCGGCAGGCCCAGATCATCATGTTCCCCGGCGGTTTCTCGGCCGGTGATGAGCCCGATGGCTCTGCGAAATTCTTTGCAACCGCATTCCGAAATGCCAAGATCCAGGAAGCGGTCATGAAGCTGTTAAATGAGAGAGACGGCCTGTGCCTTGGTATCTGCAACGGCTTCCAGGCCCTGATCAAGCTGGGACTGGTGCCTAATGGCGCTATCGTGGGACAGGATGCAGAGGCACCCACACTGACCTACAACAACATCGGCCGCCACGTATCCAAGATGGTATACACCAAGGTGGTTTCCAACAAATCCCCGTGGCTGGCGCAGGCAGAGCTGGGCAAGGTATATGTCAATCCGGCTTCCCACGGCGAGGGCCGCTTCGTGGCAAACGACGAGTGGCTGAAGAAGCTGTTTGAGAACGGTCAGGTGGCAACCCAGTATGTGGATCTGAACGGCAACCCGACCATGGACGAGGAGTGGAACGTCAACGGTTCCTACTGCGCGATCGAGGGTATCACCAGCCCGGATGGCCGCTGCCTTGGAAAGATGGCGCATGTGGAGCGCCGGGATTCCCATGTGGCAATGAACATCTACGGCGAGCAGGATATCCGCATCTTTGAGTCCGGTGTGGCTTACTTTAAATAATATGGAAAGAAAAAGAATTGTCTGCTTCGGAGATTCCAACACCTGGGGATACGATCCGGGGACCGCTGAGCGGTTCCCGGAGGATGTCCGCTGGACGGGACTTTTGGCGCAGAAACTGGGAGAAACATACAGGATCATTGAGGAAGGACAGAACGGCAGAACGATAGCTACAGAGGATCCCTGCGAGGGAGAGAAAAATGGCATGCGTTCTCTTGTACCCTGCATGGAGAGCCAGAAACCCTTTGATCTTTTGATCATCATGCTGGGTACCAATGATCTGAAGCGCAAGTTCCAGTACTGTGCCATGGATGTGGCCGGAGAAATGGAGCTTATGGCAGAGAAGATCACGAACTACCTTCGTTTTCATATGAAAGGCAATCCGCAGGTGCTGCTCATTTCCCCTGTGCATATCGGAGAGAACATTACCCGTTCCCGGCTGGGCGATCTGTTCGGCTATGAACGATCCCGGCAGGTGTCCCTGGAGCTGGCTGACTGGTATCGGCAGATCGCCGAGATCCATGGCTTCGGTTTTCTGGATGCGGCACAATTTGCCCGGGCAGGCCAGATCGACAGCGTGCATCTGGAAGCGGACGGTCATCGGGCGCTGGCGGAAGCTGTCGAAGATTGGGTGAGAACGCATCTGAAATAGAATAAAAAATTTAAAAAATTAAAAATTTTAAAAAAATTCAAAAAAGGGGTTGACTTTTGCTTCGAAATAATAGTATAATAGCGAAGCAGGTTGAGGGAAACAAAACAACCAAGCAGACCCCGGGATCTTAGCTCAGCTGGGAGAGCATCTGCCTTACAAGCAGAGGGTCACAGGTTCGAGCCCTGTAGGTCCCATTTTCAATGAAAATTGAATACCATGGCGAGATAGCTCAGTTGGCTAGAGCACGCGGTTCATACCCGCGGTGTCGAGGGTTCAAATCCCCCTCTCGCTACTAAGAAAGCATCCGTGTGAGATTTCACATGGGTGTTTTTTGTTACACGGAAGAAAGGAGATAATATATGACAGAATGGGAAAAGGCACAGAACGGGTATTTATACGATGCCAATTATGACAGAGAGATTGTGGAGGCCCGCACCCGATGTGCCGATCTGTGTTATGAATTCAACCAGTGCAGACCGTCGGATGTAAAGCGACAGCAGGAATTATTGCAACAGATCATAGGACATCTGAAAGGAACGCCCGTCATCACAGCTCCTTTTGCCTGTGATTATGGTTTCAACATCTCCATCGGGGAAAATTTTTACACGAATCATAACGTTACTATCCTGGACGGTGCCCGGGTGACCTTTGGGGACAATGTGTTTATCGCCCCCAACTGCGTCTTCTCCACAGCCGGTCACGCCATTGACAGCGCCCAGAGAAATCAGGGTCTGGAGATCGCCCTGCCCATCACTGTGGGGGACAGCGTGTGGATCGGGGCGAATGTGTCCGTTCTGCCGGGCGTCACCATTGGGAGCAATACCATCATCGGTGCCGGGAGCGTGGTCAACAAAGACATCCCGGACGGGGTCATTGCCGCCGGGAATCCCTGTAAAGTGATCCGCAGGATCACAGAAGAAGATCGGAAAAAAATATCCGGTTTTCGGCGGTGATGAAGGACGCTGCGGCGTATTGAAGTGAAAATAGAAGTATGATAAAATAAAAGTTATCAAAGAAGCCAGGCAGGAAAGAAGGTGTTGTGTGTATGCCAAAGCAAATAGAAGAGCTGTTAAAAGTGTATCGGGGAGAACTGGAAAGTGCAACGGACTACAGGATAAAAAAGGTGATTCTGTATGGATCTTATGCCCGTGGAGATTTTCGACCGGATTCCGATATAGACGTGATGGTGCTTGTTGACACAGACAGAGAAGGTGTCAGCGCCCTGGAAAAAGAAAATTTGCGATGTTACGTATGATTTTAACGACGAGTACGGAACTGATATTATGCCGGTGGTACAGAGCAACACACATTTTGATTATTGGAAAAAGGCAGATATGTTTTATCGGAATGTAGAAAAAGACGGGGTGATTATTTGACCGAAACATATTCAGAAGGCACGTTTGAAGATGTGGCGCGATACAAGTTCGAACAGGCAGAAGATGACCTGGAAACGGCGAAAATTCTGCTGGCGGCCGGAAATATAAAGCTGCTAATAACCGGGCATATTATGCTTGTTTTCATGCGGTAGATGCTGTTCTGGCAAAGGAACCGATTGCTTTTAAAAAGCATAAAGATACACTTAGTTATTTTAACAAAAATTACGTGCATACAGAAATTTTTCCAAAGGATATCGGGCGTAAAATCTCAAGACTTGAGATTATCAGACATAAGAGCGACTATGATACGTTTTATATAGCAAGTAAAGATGATGCCACAGAGCAGATTGAAGTGGCAGAGGAAGTTGTAAAATTAGTGAGAAAATATTTAGAAGTGGAATAAGGAGGACATTATGCGGGCAGGTCTGGGATATGATGTGCACAAGCTTGTGGAAGGGCGGGATCTGATCCTCGGTGGCGTGAAGATTCCCTATGAGAAAGGATTGCTGGGACATTCGGATGCGGATGTGCTGCTGCATGCGATCATGGATGCGCTGCTGGGAGCGGCGGCTCTGGGGGATATCGGAAGACATTTTCCGGATTCCGACCCGGCTTATAAAGGCATTTCCAGCATCAAACTGCTGGAGCATGTGGGAAATCTGCTGGAAGAACATTTTTATGTGGTGGAAAATATCGACGCTACGATCATTGCGCAGCGGCCGAAGATGGCGCCGTACATTGAGCAGATGCGGAAAAACATTGCGGATACGCTGGGGCTGGATGTGGATCAGGTGAACGTGAAAGCTACCACGGAAGAGGGGCTGGGCTTTACCGGAACCGGGGAGGGCATTTCCTCCCAGGCCATCTGTTCCCTTCGGAAGCTGACCAGTTTTTCTTCTGTGGATGTGGAGGACGCGGCAATGCCGCCCTGCGGAGGCTGCGGCGGATGCCAGAAATAGCAAGACGTAGATGACGGGAGAAGGCGGGGAACGATATGGCGGAAGTGATCAGATACCTGCCAGATGAGGAAAAGAACCGGACGCGGGCGCTGTGGGAGCGGATTTTCGCGGAGGACAGCGAACGGTTTCTGGATTATTATTATCATATAAAAACAGCAGATAATGAGATTCTGGTGCTGGAGCGGGATGGAGAGATTCTGTCCATGCTTCAGCTGAATCCTTACCGGCTGCAGCTTGGGGCGGCGCAGGTGGAGGCGGCCTACGTGATCGCGGTGGCGACGGACAGCCGGTATCGGCATCAGGGGATGATGGCGCGGCTGCTAAAGCGGGCCATGCAGGATCGTCAGGCGAAGAAACAGCCCTTTTTGTTTCTGATGCCTGCGGCGGAGGCCATTTACCGGCCCTTTGGATTTCGGTTTATCTACCGGCAACAGAGCATGACGGGGGTACTGGGAGCGCTGGCTGATGCAGCACCTGGAATGCTTGCCGAAAATCACAGCCCTGCGAATACAGGATTGCTGCAGGAACCGAAAGCAGCGCATCAAAAGGGAAATGTGGATTTTTTTGAAAGCAGAAACTTTGTGTGGAAGTTATGTTCCGTGGCAGAAGATGAGATGGAAGAGGTCGCAGGATTGGCGAAACAGCTGCTGTCCCGCAGGCACATTCAGGTGCGCACCGTCCGGGACGCGCACTATTATCGTGTTCTGCAAAAGGAATGTCGGGCGGAGGACGGCGATCTTTGCTGGATGCTGCAGGACGGACGCCGGGCGGGGCTGGTGGCCTATACCTGTGACGAGGCGGTGGAGATCCGGGAGCCGTTGCTGGAGAAGTCAGAGCAGTTAGGGGGAAGCGCTGACGGAATGCTTTCAGGGATTTCATCGGCCATTGTATGTGTATGGAATGGATCTTTGGGATCATTTTGAAGTGGAACCTGAAAATAAAAATTGGAAACAGGAACCTGTCCGTCCGGTGATCATGGCCCGGGCACTGGATCTGTCTGTGCTGACAGCAGGGGTTCGTGCCATCTGTCCAGTGGCGCTGGTGCTGGAACTGGAAGATCCGATCCTGTCGGACAATACCGGGTGTTTTTTGTGGCAGGTAAGTGAGGTGGATAGCCGCTGGGAGAGGATTTCTGATGTCCCAAAATCTGCTGGCGTCGGGGATGCTGCTATTGGAGCTGCAGTTGCCAGAGCTACTGCTATCGGAGCCTCTGTCGTTGGAACCACTGCTGCCGGATGCGCTGCTGTTGGAGTTGCAGCCACCAGAACTGCTATTATCGGAGCCGCTGTCGTCGAAACCGCTGTTGTTGGCGGCGATGGCGGAAGATGTGAAAATGTTGTTGGAGATGCGCGTTTTTGTGGAGAAAATGTGCCTGTGATGCAGCTTTCTGTGGATGAGTTTGTGCAGCTGTTATTTCCAGACGGAGATCCGGCAGCTTCGGCAACGCTTTTGGAACGGATGACGCCGGAGGTGCGGGATGTGTGGAGAAAACTTTCTCTGTATGAACATGTCTTTTTGAACGAGATCGTGTAATGCCAGACAAGCATAAGAAGAAGTTGCCGCGCTCCACGGCATCGGATACGCTGATGGTGGATGAGAGTGTAAGCTAAAGAAACTGGAAATTTGGAAGAGGGGAATGATGATGGCAAGGGGAGAGGCTGCCAACACAGACTATTTATTTTGTGAGAAAAACGGGGTTTACTATACGCTCATTGCGGTGTCGGGATTTTGGGGGTGCGTTTACTTACCTGCTGCGGGGCAACACATTCTGCAACGCCCAGACGGCCAATGTGGTGTTGTTGGGCCTGGCTGTGGGGGCTGCCAACTGGAAACAGGCGCGGTATTATCTGATCCCGATTTCTGCCTATATGCTGGGTGCGTTTGTCTCGGAGCTCTGTCCGAATCCGGTGAAGCATCGCTTGCGGATCCGCTGGGAGAGCATGCTGCTGGCCATTGAGATGGCATTTATTGTGGGGCTGGGATTTTTGCCGGAGTCAGCGCCGGTACAGATTTCTCAGGTGGCCATCAATTTCATTGCCTCCATGCAGTACAATACGTTCCGGCAGGCGCAGGGGACACCCATGGCCACAACCTTTGTGACAAATCATATCCGTCAGGTAGGCATTGGACTGGCAAGGGAACTGCGGCACATGAACCGGGAAGATAAAAGCCATCGGCTGGCGTGGCGTAAGCATGTGTGTATGCTGCTCAGTTTTTTCGGTGGCGTGGTGGCCGGTACGGTGCTCTGTGATCTCTGGTCCGGAAAGGCCATCTGGGCCACGCTGCTCCCGCTGGCGATTCTGGAAGGACTGTTCCTGAAAGAGGACAGGAGTCTGGGAAAAGAAAATCTGGAGCGAAAGCCTCACGGACACTGATATTGTGAAAAACGTCCGGACAATCCGGAAAGCCTTGACAAATCGGTTGTTTTTTCATATGATGGAATAAGTCTTGATATAAGAGAAAAAGGCTGTGAAAGGAAAAGTAGCCTGTGCCGGGTTTCCGGCATGTCCGGCATCAGAGAGGGATTGTCACTGGCTGAAAGCATTCCCGGTTTGGATGGCAGGTGAAGTGCATCCGGGAGCTGCTCCGGTGAGCGTATGTTAGCCGGGGACGGGTCGCGCACGTTACGCGTCAGAGGAAGACCCGAGAGGTCTTCGAAATAAGAGTGGAACCACGAATGCCTTCGTCTCTTTTGGAGATGGAGGCGTTCTTTTTCTTATTATAAGGTTTTACTGGAGGCGTCGGTATGGGACTGATCAAGTATGTAAAAGAAGAAATCGCGGTGATCCGGGAGCGTGACCCGGCCATCAAATCGAATATGGAGGTATTTCTGTACCCCAGCTTTAAAGTTATTTTAAGCTATCGGGTGGCTCACAAGCTGTATTGCGCCGGGCATTTTTTCTGGGCCAGATGGGTGTCCCAGCGGGCGGCGAGAAAGACCGGCATTGAGATCCATCCCGGGGCACAGATCGGTAAGGGCCTGTTCATCGACCACGGCAGCGGCGTCATCATCGGCGAGACAACCATCATCGGTGACAACGTGACGCTGTATCAGGGCGTGACCCTGGGCGGCACAGGCAAGGAGCAGGGCAAGCGACATCCCACGCTGGGCGACAACGTGATGGTCAGCGCAGGCGCCAAGATCCTGGGTTCCTTCAAGATCGGCGATAACTGCAAGATCGGTGCCGGTTCTGTGGTACTCAAGGAGGTGCCGCCCAACTGTACCGTCGTGGGTGTGCCGGGGAGGATCGTCAAGAGCGCCAACGACAACACGCCGCGCAGCAGCATGAACCAGGTGGATCTGCCGGATCCGGTGTACCGCGACCTGGCGGAGCTGTGGGAACAGAATATTGTCATGAAAATGGAGATAGAGGAACTGAAAAAACAACTGGAGGAGAGAAAAGAACATGAAGCTGTATAATACCATGTCACAGAAAAAAGAGGAATTTGTGCCGCTGGAGCCCGGCAAGGTGCGCATGTATGTCTGCGGCCCTACCGTGTACAATTTTATCCATATCGGCAATGCCCGTCCGATGATTGTTTTCGACACCGTGCGCCGCTACATGGAGTACAAGGGTTACGACGTGAATTTTGTATCCAATTTTACGGACGTGGATGACAAGATCATCAAAAAAGCCAACGAAGAGGGCGTGTCTGCCAGCGAGATTTCCACCCGCTACATTGCGGAGTGCAAGAAGGATATGGAAGGCATGAACATCAAACCGGCCACGAAAAACCCGCTGGCCACCGAGGAAATCCCGGGCATGATCGACATGATCAGCACCCTCATCGAAAAGGGCTATGCCTATGAAAAAGAGGGCACCGTTTATTTCCGCACGAAGAAATTCAAGGGCTACGGCAAGCTTTCCAAGAAAAATCTGGAGGATCTGGAGGCTGGTAAGCGGATCGCCGTGGAGGATCAGAAAGAGGATGAGATGGATTTCGTCCTGTGGAAACCGAAGAAGGAAAATGAACCCTACTGGGAGTCCCCCTGGAGCCAGGGCCGTCCCGGCTGGCACATTGAGTGCTCCGAGATGTCCAAGAAATATCTGGGCGACCAGATCGACATTCATGCCGGCGGCGAGGATCTGATCTTCCCTCATCATGAAAATGAGATCGCTCAGTCTGAGGCGTGCAACGGTAAGGAATTCAGCCGTTACTGGATGCACAATGCATTCCTGAACATCGACAATAAGAAAATGAGCAAATCCCTGGGCAATTTCTTCACCGTCCGGGAGATCAGTGAAAAATATGACCTGCAGGTGCTGCGTTTCTTCATGCTCAGCGCCCACTACCGCAGCCCGTTAAATTTCAGCGCGGAGCTGATGGAGGCATCCAAGAACGGCCTGGATCGGATCATCACTGCAGCCGATCTGCTGAAACGTCTGGCCGGAAATGGGGAGGGCGAGCTGACAGAGGCAGAGGAGGCGCTTCTTCGTGAGGCCAAAACCTATGTGCAGAAATTTGAGGAAGCCATGGACGACGATTTCAACACTGCAGACGCCATCAGCGCCATCTTCGAGCTGGTGAAGTTTTCCAATATCCATGCGGCAGACGCTCATTCCCAGCGCTTTTTTGCCGCACTGCGGGAAGAACTGGTGACCCTTTGTGATATTCTGGGCATCATTGTGGAAAAGAAAGAGGAAATCCTGGATGAGGATATCGAGAAGCTCATTGCCGAGCGGCAGGCTGCCCGCAAGGAGAAAAAACTTTGCAAGAGCAGACGAGATCCGGGATGAGCTGCTGGCCCGGGGCATCGTGCTGAAGGATACCCGTGAGGGAGTCGTATGGACGAGAGCATAATTTATCTGAAAGAAAAAATTTTCCCTGCCCCAGGTGGATATCCAGACCTATTCCCCGCTGACGCTGGCGTACATCGGGGATGCGGCCTATGAGCTGGTGGTGCGGACATTTCTGGTGGATCAGGGCAACAGCCGGCCGGACAAGCTGCATCGGAAGGCCAGTTCCATGGTCAAAGCTGCCGCCCAGGCAGCCATGGCCGAGGCGTTAAAGGACAGCCTCACCGAGGAAGAACTGTCTGTTTACCGCCGGGGCCGCAACGCCAAATCCCCCACCATGGCCAAAAATGCCAGCATGTCCGATTACCGGAAGGCGACGGGGTTTGAGGCACTCATGGGCTATCTGTACCTGAAAGGGGAGCAAAAGCGTTTGATCGACCTGGTGTACGCAGGATTTGTCAGCCAGGGATTTATCGCGGAATGACAGAAAATAAAAATTGAGGAAAAAATATGAGATATGAAGAACTGACAATCGAAGGCCGGAATGCCGTGATGGAGGCATTTCGCAGCAAAAAGACCATTGATAAGCTGTTTATCCAGGATGGCTGCCAGGACGGGCCGGTGCGTTCCATCGTCCGGGAGGCGAAGAAGACCGACTGCATCATCAGCTACGTGGCAAAGGAGCGGCTGGATCAGATGTCCGAGACCGGCAAGCATCAGGGGGTCATCGCCTATGCGGCTGCCTATGAGTACGCCAACGTGGAGGACATTTTGCAGATCGCAAAGGACAAGGGCGAGCCGCCCTTTATCATCCTGCTGGACAACATCGAGGATCCCCATAATCTGGGCGCCATCATCCGTACCGCCAATCTGGCCGGTGCCCACGGGGTGATCATTCCCAAGCGCAGAGCGGTCGGTTTGACGGCAACGGTGGCCCGTACCTCTGCCGGTGCACTGAACTACACGCCGGTGGCCAAAGTGACCAATCTGGCGGCCACCATCGAGGATCTGAAAAAAGAAGGCCTCTGGTTCGTCTGTGCCGCCATGGACGGCGAAGTGATGTATCGGTGCAACCTTACCGGCCCCATCGGCCTGGTCATCGGCAACGAGGGAGAGGGCGTGGGACGCCTTGTCCGGGAGAAATGTGATTTTACGGCATCCATCCCCATGAAGGGAGACATTGATTCCCTGAACGCCTCCGTGGCAGCCGGTGTCATGGCATTTGAGATCGTCCGCCAGCGGATGAACGTGCAGAAGTAAGGCATCGGAGGAAAAACAGGTGGAGCAGTATAACTTACTGTCAGATGAAGAACTGATCAGTCGCCTGCGGGAAGGACACGAGGATATCCGGGATTATCTGATGGAAAAACATAAAAACCTGGTCAGGAAGAAGGCTCGCGCCCTCTACCTGATCGGGGGTGACAACGACGACCTGATCCAGGAGGGCATGATCGGCCTTTACAAGGCTATCCGTGACTTTGACCCGGAGCGGGGCGCTTCCTTTCATACCTTTGCGGATCTGTGCATCAGCCGCCAGCTGTACACGGCTGTGCAGGCATCCCAGCGGCAGAAGCATCAGCCGCTGAATTCCTACGTCTCCCTTTCCGACAGTGACAATGAGGAACAGACCAGCAGTCGGGCTTCCTACGCGGCCAATGACGTGCGGAACCGCAATCCCGAGGAACTGTTCATTGCCCGGGAAAACCTGGAGGACATGGAAGACCTCATCGAGAAAAAGCTGAGCCGGTTCGAGCGGGAGGTGCTGCGCTATTACCTAAGTGGAATGAACTATTCTCAGATCGCAGACACCCTGGGCAAGAGTTCCAAGGCCACGGACAACGCTCTGCAGCGCATCAAAAAAAAGATCAAACAAATCACCGAAAATTAATTCAAAATTAATTTGGAAAAGTGTTGACATATAGAGAACCCTATGGTATTATAATTTTCGGTGTTAATGCTGCTGTAGCACAGTCGGTAGTGCGTCGCATTGGTAGTGCGGAGGTCACGGGTCCGATTCCCGTCAGCAGCTTGCCTTTGATCGGCGGAATCCCTTATAGAATGGGGGATTTCGCCTTTCGTCTACTTATGGAAAAAGTGGTACGGTTTGGTACGGATCAGTTAAATAGTTCATTCCAGGGCTCCAGGCTAAGCGTGGGGCTCTTTTTTTCTGAGTTTTTGAGAAGTCGATAAAGTTGACCGTTTGGATACCGTGTGTTATGCTGAACTGGCAAGTACAAAAAGAGAGAGAGAAGAGAAACTATGGAAAAGAAATCAAATCATTTTTCAGGGCAGATCGGATTTGTCCTGGCTGCCGCAGGCAGTGCGGTGGGCGTCGGAAACCTGTGGAGGTTCCCCTATCTGGCGGCAAAGGATGGCGGCGGACTGTTTCTGCTGATTTATCTGGTGCTGGTGCTGACCTTCGGCTTTACGCTGCTGACGTCAGACATTGCCATTGGACGGAAAACCCACAAGAGCGCCATCGGCGCGTACACAGAAATGCGGCCCCGGTGGAAATTCCTGGGCATTCTGACGTTCCTGGTGCCGGTGCTGATCATGACCTACTATGCGGTGATTGGCGGCTGGATCACGAAATATGCAGTGGTGTATGTGACGGGACAGGCCCAGGCGGCTGCCCAGGATAACTACTTCACCGGATTTATCACCTCTCCGGTATCCCCGGTGGTGTTTGCCCTGCTGTTTATGGGCGTGACGGCGTTGATCGTGTACAACGGCGTGGAGGATGGTATCGAGAAGGTATCCCGGTTTATGATGCCCATTTTGCTGGTGCTGGTGGTGGTCATCGCCATTTATTCCCTGACGCTGCGCGGCACGGACGCTTCCGGCCAGGTGCGCACCGGTATGCAGGGCTTCCTGTACTATATCACGCCCCATGTGGAAGGGCTGACGGTCAAACGCTTTCTGCAGATTTTGCTGGATGCCATGAGTCAGCTGTTTTTCTCCCTGAGCGTGTCCATGGGTATCATGATCACCTATGGTTCTTACGTGAAGCCGGAGGTGAATCTGAACCGGGCAGTGAACCAGATCGAACTGTTTGACACCGGCGTGGCGCTGCTGGCTGGTGTGATGATCATCCCGGCAGTTTATGTGTTTTCCGGCACCGACGGCATGAGCGCAGGCCCCAGTCTGATGTTCATTTCCCTGCCCAAGGTATTTGCGGCCATGGGAAAAGCCGGAACGATTGTGGGCATTCTGTTCTTCGTGGCGGCGATTTTTGCCACACTGACCTCCTGTATCTCCGTGCTGGAGTCCATTGCGGCCAACTGCGTGGAGATCTTCCATGCCAGCCGGAAGAAAGTCGTTCTGGTACTGGCGGTGATTTATCTGGCAGCATCCGCGATCATTTCGCTGGGCTACAGTGTGTTCTATGTGGAAGTTGCGCTGCCCAACGGCTCTGTGGGTCAACTTCTGGATATCATGGATTACATCAGCAACAGCGTCATGATGCCGCTGATCTCCCTGCTGTCCACTATCCTCATTGGCTGGATCATGAAGCCCCAGTATGTCATCGGCGAGATGGAGCGCAACGGCGAGCATTTCAGAAGGAAAGCCATGTATAGTGTAATGATCCGCTACATTGCACCGGTGCTCATGTTTATTCTGTTCTTACAGTCCACGGGAATTCTGGCGTAACAGAAAAATAGATAATCATAGACAGACAATGAAAAAACCTGAAGCTGGCACTTCAGGTTTTTTCACGTCCACTTGGACATTTCATTGCATTTTTTAGCTATTTGTATTATATGCTGGTTTTTATATAAAATCAACTGTTTTATTGTAATATGAGATGGAATATGTTACCCTTTAAGTGCTGTCGACTCTTTCCAGCAGGAAGGAGGTGTCTCACTTGGAATATATCATTGCATTTCTTGTCTCCGTATTGGCATCTGTAGTTGGCTACTACAGATGTAAATGGTTAGACGGTGATGAATGACAGCACTAGCCTGACGGGTGGTTCTCCGCAATGAACCGCGGAACCTTGGAGCTGGCACTCTGAAGTTCTTTCATATAGGAAAGGGGGCATCTTTCATGGAAAATAGAACAGAAACAATGACCATATCACGGATCCTTGTGAAAATGATCGACTACTCTGCGGGCAATCGCAAGGACATCAACCATCTGATGAAGGTGCACAGCTATGCCCGTATCATCGGCAAAGGCGAAGGACTGTCGGAGGAGCTGCAGAAGATCACGGAGATTGCGGCCATCGTCCATGATATTGCCTGCCCGCTGTGCCGGAACAAATACGGCAACACCAACGGGAAATACCAGGAGGCGGAAGGCCCGGCGCTGACGGAAAGTTTTCTTGCAGATACAGGGCTGACGAGAGAGGAGATTGCCCGGATCGCGTATCTGGTGGGCCATCATCACACCTACGAGGGCGTGGAAGGTCTGGATTATCAGATCCTTCTGGAGGCGGATTATCTGGTAAATGCGGACGAGTCAGGCTATTCCAGAGAAAATATCCTCCATATGCGGGACACCGTTTTCCAGACGAAGACCGGCACGGCGCTGTTGGAGAGCATATACTTGAAATAATGCGAATGGCGCGAGTGAACTGTTATGAAATAATGCGAGTGAACTGTTATGTAACTATTACGGAATAATGGCTTGACAAGGGAAAAAATCATCCCTTATAATGCCCATATAAATGCAAAAGCAATGACAGGAACAAGTACGGATCAGGGAAAGCTACAGAAAGTAACCGGTGGATGAGAGGTGCAGGGGAAGCTGATTCGGAATACCTCCTTGAGCTCCGCACCGAACGGACAACCTGGTAGGCTGCGGCGGGATGATGCACGTTACAGTGTCAGGGTATCAGAAGCGTACCCGCAGAGGCAGGCTGTGTGAGCAGTCTGTGAAATAAGGTGGTAACACGGGATAGTTCCCGTCCTTAATCGGACGGCAGCTGTCCCTTTTTTGTTTTACGAATGGCGCGGCTGAACAGTAAAATGGCAATCGTAGGGAGCGCGGCCGTCAGGGGGATCCCCCATAGAACCGTCACTGAAAACAAAGATTTTCGAGAGAGAAAAGGAGCAGAAGAAAATGAAAGTGTATGACGAGCTTGTGGCAAGAGGACTCATTGCCCAGGTCACAGATGAAGCAGAGATCAAGGAACTGGTAAATAACGGAAAAGCGGTATTTTATATTGGCTTTGACCCCACCGCAGACAGCCTGCACGTAGGTCATTTCATGGCCCTGTGCCTGATGAAGCGTCTGCAGATGGCAGGCAATAAGCCCATTGCCCTCATCGGCGGCGGTACCGGCATGATCGGCGACCCCTCCGGCCGTTCTGACATGCGGCAGATGATGACCGTGGAGACGATCCAGCACAACTGCAACTGCTTCAAGGAGCAGATGAGCCGTTTCATTGATTTTTCCGACGACAAGGCCATGATGGTCAACAACGCCGAGTGGCTGATGGATCTGAACTACATTGATTTTCTGCGGGAGATCGGCCCCCATTTCTCCGTCAACCGGATGCTGACGGCCGAGTGCTACAAGCAGAGAATGGAGAAGGGCTTAAGCTTCCTGGAATTCAACTACATGCTCATGCAGAGCTACGATTTCTATGAGTTATTCCAGCGCTACGGCTGCAATATGCAGTTCGGCGGCGATGACCAGTGGAGCAACATGCTGGGCGGCACGGAGCTGATCCGCCGGAAGCTGGGCAAGGACGCTTACGCCATGACCATCACCCTTCTGCTGAACTCCGAGGGCAAGAAGATGGGCAAAACCCAGTCCGGCGCCGTATGGCTGGATCCGAAGAAGACAAGCCCCTTCGAGTTCTACCAGTACTGGAGAAACGTGGGCGACGCAGATGTGTTGAAATGCCTGCGGATGCTGACTTTCCTGCCGCTGGAGCAGATCGACGAGATGGATCACTGGGAAGGCAGCCAGCTGAACCAGGCAAAGGAGATCCTGGCTTTCGAGCTGACCAAGCTGGTACATGGCGAGGAAGAGGCAGGCAAAGCCCAGGAGAGTGCAAGAGCGCTGTTTGGCGGCGGCAATGCGGCTGATATGCCCACTTCCGAGCTGACCGAGGCTGATTTCGAGGGCGGCAAACTGGATGTGCTGGGCGTTCTCGTAAAGAGCGGCCTGACCGCATCCCGCTCCGAGGCACGCCGTGCGGTGGAGCAGGGCGGTGTGACCGTGGACGGTGAAAAAGTGACCGACATCCACACGGAGTACGAGCCGGATGCTTTTGAGAACGGTCTGGTGTTCAAGCGCGGCAAGAAGAATTTCAGAAAAATTGTCATTAAAAAATAGAACAGATTTCACAGATCAGAAAATGCTGTCCCGGAAGAAGAAAAATCCTCCCCTCCGGGACGGCGTTTTTTTATACGATAGGAAATTGCATCCTATCATATAAAAATGCTCCGCGAGACCGCATTGCGGCGGTACTGAATTATGCCGCAGGCACCCGGAAAAACGGGGAAAATACGTGATTTTCATGCGTTACATGGGTAAAGATGTTCATAAATAGTAGTAGGAGGCTTATAAGCAAAGATTATAAAAATTGTGCAAAATGAATAATAAACGAGTGAAAATGAAAAGGAATTTGATAATTTTGTATTGACAAATTCCAGGGAAGTTTCTATAATTTAGACATGTAGTAAATACATATTTTTACAAAGATGTGCTGAGATACCTGATAAAATTTGGAGAATGACTGGTCATTAATTTCATGTTTTTTCAAAGGTGTTTTGGCATTTTTTTGTAAACAGAAAGAGAGGTAGAAATTATGAAAAAGAAAGTACTCAGCGTACTTCTTGCATCTGCCATGGTATTCAGCCTTGCAGCATGCGGGAACAAGTCCGAGGGTGACAGCGCAGCAGCTGACACAAAGGACGATGCAGCAGCCGAGGAGACAACCGATGACGCAGCAGCAGAGACGGACAGCGCCGCTGATGCAAGCGGAATCCGCGTAGCATGCGTTTATTCCGGACTTCTCGGAGACAAATCCTACAATGACTCCTGTCATGAGGGACTGATGAAAGCCCAGAAGGATTTTGGCGTAGAAGTAAAAGAGCTGGAAGGTACCACCGCTGATGAGTGGGAGGCAAACCTGCTGGCAGTTTGTGAGGACGGATATGACCTGGTCATCTGTTCTTCTTCCAACTTTGAAGAGTATATGAAGAAATACTGTGCAAGCTATCCCGATGTGAAGTTTGCCGTTATCGACACCACCGTTGAGGGTGACAACATCCAGTCCATCAGCTTCGCACAGAACCAGGGCTCCTTCCTGGCAGGTGCGGCAGCAGCGATGTTTACCACACACGATGAGATCGAGGGCGTGAACTCCGATAAGATTATCGGCTGGGTAGGCGGCATGGATATCCCGGTTCTGCATGATTTCTTCGTAGGTTATGAGCAGGGCGCGAAGTACATCGATCCCGATATCCAGATCCTGCAGGCATTTGCAGGCACATGGAATGACCCGTTAAAGGGCAAAGAGCTGACACTGGCACAGTATGACCAGGGTGCTGATATCGTCATGAACGTTGCATCCGGTACTGGCCCTGGTATCCTGGAGGCAGCTAAGGATGCAGGACATTATGCCATCGGCGTAGATCTGAACCAGGATAACGATCAGCCGGGTTCCGTGCTGACTTCCATGGTGAAGAGAGTAGATACCGCTTGCTACATGACAGTGCAGTCTGTTGTGGATGGTTCTTTCCAGGGCGGATCTACCGCATACCTGACCGTTGCTGACGGCGGCGTAAGCTTAACAGATTTCGCTGTGATCAAAGAGGCACTGGGCGATCAGTTCCCACAGGAGATCCTGGACAAGGTACAGGAGCTGTCTGACAAGATCACTTCCGGTGAGATCGTTGTTGAAAACTACGATGGTTTCGGACCGCAGAACTAAAGCCATACGGCATCAGGTAAGATAAGCAGGAGGGAGGGGCTGGCTCTTTGGGTTTTATCCACGAGGGCCTGCCCCTTTTGTATAATGGGAAATGCATTTCCTGCTGCATTTTCGTTTTGCAAAGATGCAGGGGCAGAACATCCCAGGCTCTGTCCGTACATGTCTCCAAAACGACAAGTAAGAGAAAGAGGGGAACGAAGATTGAGTGAATATGTTGTTGAGATGAACCATATCGTGAAGAGTTTCGGTGAAGTTCATGCAGTGAAGGACGGCAATTTTACGCTCAGAAAGGGAGAGATCCACTCCCTTATCGGAGAAAATGGTGCCGGTAAATCCACCATGATGAAGATGCTTTACGGTATGTATGATTTTGATGGCGGAGAAGTCATCGTAAAAGGAGAACCACTGACTCAGATCACGCCCAGGCTTGCCATCGAAAAGGGCATCGGGATGGTACACCAGGAATTTATGCTGGTGAATGAACTGACCGTTCTGGAAAATATCATCCTTGGTTTTGAACCGAAGAAGGGAATGACCATTGATTTCGATAAAGCCCGGACGACAGTGCAGCAGTACATTGACCAGTATGGCATGGATATCCAGATGGATAAGCGGATCAACCAGATTTCCGTCGGTGAGGCCCAGCGTGTAGAGATCATCAAGATCCTGACCCGGGGCGCCGAGATCATCATTCTGGATGAACCCACGGCTGTGCTGACACCCCAGGAGGCCAGACGGCTGTTTGAGATTCTGGAGAATCTGCGCAGGGACGGCAAGTCCATCGTGTTTATTTCCCATAAGCTGGATGAGGTCATGGAGATCTCTGACCGGATCAGCGTCATGCGGCAGGGTCAGTACATTGGCACTGTGGATAAGAAGGATACGTCACCGAAGGAGCTGGCCAAGATGATGATCGGCCGGGAGGTTTTCCTGAATATCGAGCGGAAAGCTGCCAAGGTAGGCGATGTGGTGCTGAAGGTGGAGAACCTGTGGACATCGGGAGAAAAGGAGATCTCCAAGATCCGGGGCATTGATCTGGAAGTGCGTGCCGGGGAGATCGTCGGCATCGCCGGTATCGACGGCAACGGCCAGAGCGAATTTATCGAGGCCATCACCGGCCTGCGTAAGGTGGAGAAAGGTAAGGTATACCTGGACGGACAGGATATCACCAATCTCTCCCCCAAGAAGATCCGGAAAAGCGGCCTGACCCATGTGCCGGAGGATCGAAATACGAGAGGCCTGAACCGGAATATGAGCATCAAGGAGAATCTGGTAGCGGTACAGATTGAGGACGCACCGTTTTCCAGGGGATTCCTTCTGAACAATAAGGCGATCACGGATTATGCCAATGAGCTGTCGGAGAAGTTTGATATCCGTCCACGGGATCCGGAGATGATCACCCAGTCTCTGTCCGGCGGTAATGCCCAGAAGATCGTTGTGGCAAGAGAGGTTGCCATCGGCGGAAAGCTTTTGGTGGCATCCCAGCCCACCCGAGGTGTGGATATCGGCGCTATCGAATCTATCCGCACTATCCTGGAGGATGTGAAGGAGAAGGGGTTGGGCGTGCTTCTGATTTCCGCAGACCTGGAAGAGCTTTTATCTCTTTCTGACCGGATCGTGGTTATGTATGAAGGAAAGATTTCCGGTCGCATGGATGCATCGGAAGCCAACGAGGACAACCTGGGTCTTCTGATGATGGGCGGTCGTGATACGACAAAGGAGGAGTATGCTCATGAATAACAAGATCGTAATGATAAGAAAATGGGTTCTGACCATTCTCCTTGCTATGGTCATCGGTTCGGTGCTGATCCTGATGATCAGTGAGAATCCGCTGGATGCCTATGCTGCACTGATCAAGGGGGCTTTCAATGGAAAGCTGAAATTCGGAACCACACTGGCAAGCTTTACCCCGCTGCTTTTGACGTCCACAGCATTTGCCGTGGCAGCCAAAGGCGGTGCGTTCAACGTGGGCGTTGAGGGCGAGGTATTCCTGGGTGGTATTACCGCAGCCTATATCGGGATCAACTGGACCTTTCTTCCGGCTCCGATCCTGCTGGTAACCTGTTTCCTGGGTGCCATGGCAGTGGGTGCGGCCTGGGCCTTTATCCCCGGTTTCCTGAAAGCGGAATATGGGGTCAATGAGGTGTGCGTCACCATCCTGATGAACTCGGTGGCACAGTACATCGCTTCCTATCTCGTCAGCGGCCCCATGAGTGCGGGTGTGGCCAACAGCCAGTCCCTGCCGGTGACCGTGACGCTGCCGAAGTTTTTAAAACCGAGTAACGCCAATGCGGGCATGTTTATCGCCATCCTGACGGTGATTTTTATCGGCTGGATGTTAAAGAAGACCACCTTCGGCTACAAGGTGCGCACCGTTGGTACCAACCCGGTACATGCGGAGTACACCGGCATGAAGCCCAAGAAGGTGCTGGTACAGACGATGATGATCTCCGGTGCCCTGGGCGGCATGGCAGGCTGCATCGAGGTACTGGGCGTGTATGGATATTATCTGGACAACTTTGCAGTGGGACTTGGTTCCAACGGGATGCTGGCAGCTCTGATCGCAAGAAGCAACGTGGCCGTCGGCCCCATCGTATCCTTCTTCCTGGCTGTCCTGAAGGCCGGCGCTATGGGTATGCAGCAGAGTACGGGCGTACCTAAGTCCATCGTTGATACGATCACAGCCACCTTTATCTGTGTGGCAACCATGGATCTGCTGTTTACCTTTTACGGCAGTAAGAAAAAGAAAAAATCGGAGAAATCCGATAAGGAAGGACAGGAGGCGTAATATATGAAATTTTCCAATATTATCAATGTATCCCTGATTTATGCGACCTTCCGTGCTTCTACACCGATTATTTATGCGGCGCTCTGCGCGGCTATCACCCAGCAGGCCAACATTTTAAATGTCGGAACAGAGGGCATCATGCTCATGGGCGCATTTATGGCGGTTGCCATCAGCTACACCACGGGAAGCTGGATTCTGGGGGTGCTGGCAGCAATGCTGAGCGGCATGTTCATGGCATGGATCATCGCCATCGGCCACATCCGCTACAAGGCGGACAACTGTGCCATCGGTATGGGCGTCAACCTGCTGGCAGTGGCCCTGACCAAGTATCTTCTGAATGCCATTCTGGGGCAGCAGGGTTCCTTCTCTGACCCGAAGATCATCGGCATTCCCAAGGTACATATTCCGTTTTTGAAAAATATTCCGGTGCTCAACGACATTTTCAACGACTGGAGCATCACCGAGTGGTTTGTCATCATTCTGGTGATCGCCGTGTGGTTTGTTTTTTATAAGACCGTATGGGGCCTGCGGCTGCGGGCGGTTGGTAAGTTCGAGCAGGCAGCCCAGACAGCCGGCATCAATGTCAACGGCATGAAATATCAGGCCATCCTCATCGCCGGTCTCATCGGCGGTCTGGCAGGGGCCCATCTGTCTTTAGGATACAGCAATCTGTTCCGGGAGAGCATGACGAACAACCGTGGTTTCATGGGTGTGGCTGCCATGTATTTCGGCAACGCCAACCCGATCTTTACAGCCATCGGCTGTCTGATCTTTGGTTTTGCAGATTCTGTGGGTGCCCGGGTACAGGCTTACGGTGTGCCATCCCAGATCGTGCTGCTCATGCCCTACGTGATCACCATTGTGGTACTGGTCATTTCCCTGGTTTCCAAGCAGGCGGCAGAGAAGAAGAAGAAGAGTTCCCTTACCGGCGTGAGCCAGTAGGCGCGAACCAATTTAGCAGGAGAACGATTGGCATATAGAAGAGACAAACAGGAGGACAAACGAAAATGGATAGAAGAAAAGTGATTCTGGACTGTGATCCCGGACACGATGATGCGGTGAACATTCTGCTGGCAGGCAGAAGCCCGAAGCTGGAGCTTCTGGGCATCACCACCGTGGGCGGCAACCAGCTGCTGGAGAAGACGACCATCAATGCGCTGCGGGTATGTCAGCATCTGGACATTGACGTGCCGGTTTACCAGGGCTGCGGCCAGGCCATGATCCGGGAACGGGTGACTTCCCCGGAGATCCACGGGGAAAGCGGTCTGGACGGCCCGGTATTTGCACCGTTGAACCGCAGTGCCGAGAAGGAGCATGCAGTCAATTACCTGACCAGGACGCTGATGGCATCCGACGGGGATATCACCCTGGTGCCCACCGGCCCGCTGACGAACATTGCCATGGCCATGCGCATGGAGCCGAAGATCACCTCCAAGATCAGAGAGATCGTGCTCATGGGCGGCTGCTATCAGCTGGGAAATGTGACCCCGGCGGCAGAGTTTAACATTTATGCGGATGCGGATGCGGCTTCTGTGGTATTCCATTCCAGCGTGCCCATCGTCATGGTGGGACTGGATGTGACGAGAAAGGTGCTCTGCTATCCGGCCATCGTGGACCGGATGCGTGCCATCGACACGAAAGCAGCCCATCTGTTTGCAGACCTGATGGCGTTCTTCAACAAGACCCAGAAGGAAGTGTTTGGCTGGGAGGGCGGCCCGCTGCATGATCCCGTGACGTGCGCATACCTGATTGATCCGTCGGTGCTGACGGTGAAGGAGATGTACACCGAGATCGACAACCGCAGTGAGCAGAGCTACGGCAGGACCAACTGTGATTTCTTTGGATTATCGGACAAGAAGCCCAATTCCAAGGTGGCCATTGACGTGGATGTGGAGAAATTCTGGGACATCGTGGAGGAAGGCATCCGAAATTACGGTTGATGTGGAAAATAATTCTGCAGTCTGGAAAGGAGAATCGGGATGAGGGATCTGAAGGAGGTTCTGGTGGAGCACCGGGACGAGTATATACAGAAGCTGGCGGATCTGGTGGCCATCGACACCCATGATCTGGGCCACGGCATTGCCGGTGGTCTGGAAAAAGAAGGACAGGAATATATGAAGGCCCTGTTTGCGGATATGGGCGCGGATTCCATCGTGGAAGACCAGATGGAGGAGGCGGTGATCCAGGAGTGCCTGCGCAAATATAACGAGGGCAATCTGGGACACAACTACGATGGCAGGTACAATGTATATGCCACCTTCAAAGGAAATGGCGGCAGGAGCATCATGTTCAACAGCCATATCGACACCATGCCCGCAGGCAATGAAGCGGACTGGAAGACCCCTCCCCATGAGCCGACCATCAAAGACGGCAGACTGTACGGCCTGGGTTCCGCGGATATGAAGGCCGGGCTGCTGGCCTCCACCCTGGCGGTGAAGCTTCTCAAGGATGCGGGATATGAGCTGCTCGGCGACGTGACCATCACCTCCGTGTGTGACGAGGAGGGCGGCGGTAACGGTTCCATGCAGGCGGCCATGCACGGCATCCGCGCAGACGGCGTGGTGAACTGCGAGGGCACCAGCGGGGAGCTGATCCTGGCCCATATGGGCTTCGTGTTCTTCCGGGTGGAATTTGAGGGAAAAGCCAATCACTCCGGCGCCAAATGGCTGGGCGTCAGCGCCATTGAAAAAGCCATGAAGGTCATCAATGCTCTGTCGGAGATGGAACACACCTGGCTGCTGACTTACCGGCATCCGCTGCTTCCGGCGCCGAACCTGAACATTGGCGTCATCCATGGCGGAACCGCCGGTTCCACGGTGGCCGGAAACTGTTACTTTGAGACTTGCATCCATTATCTGCCCCGGCAGATGTCCTATGACATGGTGGTAAAGGAATTTACCGATACGGTTATGGGTGTGGCAACTTATGATCCGTGGATGAAGGATCATCCGCCGAAGATTACCATGTATCAGGCGGGCGGTGCTTTCGAGATGGATACCGAGCACATGTTTGTCAATGCGTTTCGGGAAGCTTTCCGGCATAGTAAAGGCATACCGGTGCGCACGGTGGGTTCCCCTGCAGGCTGTGATTCCAGAATCTGGAGAAATATTGCCGGGTGCCCTACCATCCAGTTCGGCCCCGGTAATCTGGAGCAGTGCCATTCTCCCAATGAATATGTGGAGCTGGACGCTTACCTGGACTGCATTTTCATCTATGCTCAGCTGATCCTTACCTGGGCGCAGAAGTAACAGCAGGAAGATCAGACGGCAGACATGGAGGAATGTCCGGTGCAGGACGAAATGGATCAGAATAAAACAGAATACACAAAAACAAAATATGAAAGGAAGATTGGACTATGAGCAAGAAAATACTTCTGGCAGGAGAATCCTGGATGAGTTATACCACTCATGTAAAAGGCTTTGACGCGTTTTACACTTCTACCTACGAGACCGGAGAAAAGTGGTTCCGCCAGGCTATGGAGGCAGCAGGCTATGATTACACCTTCCTGCCCAACCATGAGGCAACCGACGGCTTTCCGTTTACCGTAGAGGAACTGAAAAAAATATGACTGCGTGGTGCTGTCGGATATCGGTGCCAACACACTGCTGCTTCCCACAGCAACCTTCGCCCGCAGTGAAAAAATGCCCGACCGTACCAAGGTGATCCGCGACTATGTTCTGGATGGCGGTGCACTGCTCATGGTAGGCGGCTATCTCACCTTCTCCGGTGTAGACGCCAAAGGCAAATGGCACGACACCGCCGTGCAGGAAGTTCTTCCGGTAGAGGTACTTACTGTGGATGACCGGATGGAGCACTGCGACGGTGTGATCCCCGTGATTGTCAAAGAACATGAGGCACTGGCCGGACTGCCCAAGGAATTCCCAAACGTGCTGGGTTACAACAAGACCATCGCCAAGCCTGAGGCTGATGTGGTGGCAACCGTAGAGGGAGATCCCTTCATCGCCTTTGCAGATTATGGCAAAGGCAGAAGCGGTGTCTTCACCTCCGACTTCGCACCCCACTGGGCACCGCCGGAATTCTGCGAGTGGGAGAAATACAATCAGCTGTTCAAGGAAATCATTGATTACCTGACAAAATAAGAGGTTCGCGCGATACGATATGCGCATCGCCGGATGAATAAAAACCACAGTGGACAGGATCACAATTCGTGAGATGTCTCCTGTGGTTTTTTATGATAAAGCATGGTATAATAATGTGCGCAGGGAAAAACAAGCGGCTACGTCAGCAGACATTTGTTTTTCACAAGCCATTAACGAAGGTTCCGCCTGCGGTAGCAGGCAGTAAAAGCGCGGCAGCGCGGGGAACCTGAGTTTGGAATCGAAGGAATAGAACGAACAGCCTGCGGTAGCAGGCGATAGAGCACGACAGTGCGAGTTCGTGAGATTGGGCGCGAAGCCATTAACGAAGGTTCCGGCTGCGTCAGCAGGCAATAGAGCGCGGCAGCGCGGGAAACCAGAGTTTGAGAGTTAGCGGGAAAGAAGGAATCTTTATGTATAAATTAACGGCCGAAGAGCGGGAGCGGGCCCTCTCCCTTTTGATGAAGGTGATGGCGATTCCCAGTGTCAACGGGGTATCCCGGGAAGCGGATGTGGCAGATTATCTGAAATCCTATTTTTCAGATACCGGGTATCCGGCGAAAGTGCAGCAGATCGATGAGAAGCGGGGCAATTTTATCCTGGAGGTGCCGGGGGAAGAGACAGATCATTACATGGTATGGAACGGACATATGGACACGGTGCCCTACGGGGATGTGAGCGCCTGGGCCACGGATCCGGCGGTGCCGGTGATCAAAGAGGACAGCAGGCTTTACGGCAGGGGCGCCAGCGATATGAAGAGCGGCCTGTGTGCCATGGCGTTTGCGCTGCACTTGCTGGCAGAGCGGGGTGTGAAGCCCCGGGAGACGGTGCGGTTTTTGGGTACCTGTGATGAAGAAAAGGGAGGCGCTGGTGCGGCGGCCATTCTGGAAGGGAATCTGTTCGGAGATCCGGATTTTCTGCTCATCGGGGAACCGACGGACTGCCAGTTGGGCATTGCCCAGAAGGGCTGTATCTGGCTGGAGCTGACAGTAAAGGGAAAGACGTGTCACGGTGCTTATCCGTGGATGGGCATTAATGCGGCGGAGATCGGCTTCGAGCTGTGCCAGCAGATCAAGACATACGTGTCCTGTATGGAGCACCCGGTGCTGTCTCAGGCAACGGCATCCATCACCCAGGTGCACGGCGGCGTGGCCAACAACATGATCCCGGATGAGGTGCGTTTTATCATGGATGTGCGTACTGTGCCGGGAGTAAGCCACGAAAAGCTTCTGCAGGAGATCGACAGTCTGAAGCAGGTAATGGAGATTTCCTACCCGGGGCTGGAAGTGAAGGTGCAGATCTTAAATGAGCGGATCCCGGTGGAGATTTCCAGAGGACATCATCGGGCAAAACAGCTTCGCAAAGCCGCAGAGCGGGCTACGGGAAAGGTGCCGGAGGATATGGGCATCAACTTTTTCACCGATGCATCGGTATTTTTAAGAAAAAAACAGGTGCCTACTTTACTGTTCGGGCCGGGCAGCCCGGCGCTCTGCCACAAGACGGATGAGAGCATGGAGCTTGCCAGATATTATGAAGCCATAGAGACATATATGGAATTTCTGACCATGGGCGACGAAGCAGAAGGATAATCGTGAAAGAAATATATGGTAGTATCATGATTGAAAATAACTGATAAAAATGGCGGCAGGGCGGCCATAGCAGTTGTCGCTGGAAGCTTTGAGGCAGATACCAACCGTGCCGGTAAAGCAGAGGCAAGTTGGACGTGCGCCAGTGCAGCGGAAAATGTCAGGTACGATAGGATAAACATGGTTTGAAAATGATAGAATGCAGGCCAATGGCTTCATGAAAAAAACAGAAGAAAAAGATATAGGAAGAAAGAGAGAGGAAAACAGACAATGGGCGTTTTAGCAGGATTGGAACCACTTCGGGTATTTCATTATTTTGAGGAGATCTGTCAGATCCCCCACGGATCGGGCAACACGAAAGCCATCAGTGACTATCTGGCGGGTTTTGCCAGAGAACACGGCCTTCGCTATCTTCAGGATACCACAAACAACGTGGTGATTTTTAAGGAGGCATCCAAAGGCTACGAGGACAAACCAACGGTGATGCTGCAGGGGCATATGGATATGGTATGCGCCAAACATCCCGGTGTGGAACATGATTTTGAGAAGGACGGTCTTCGGCTGGCGGTGGATGGAGACAACATCAACGCCCAGGGTACAACGCTGGGCGGCGACGATGGCATTGCCGTGGCGTATATGCTGGCCATCCTGGAGGCGGATCATATCAAACATCCGGCACTGGAGGCCGTGATCACCGTGGACGAGGAGATCGGCCTGCTGGGTGCCAAGGCGCTGGATGCCTCAGAACTGAAAAGCCGCTGGATGATCAATCTGGATTCCGAGGCAGAGGGTGTGCTGACCGTAGGCTGTGCAGGCGGCGTCCGGGCCAGACTGCATCTGCCGGTGACATATATGGAAGCAGCGGGAACGGTGTGTAAGGTGACGGTCAGTGGCCTGCTGGGCGGTCATTCCGGTGCGGAGATCGACAAGGGCAGGGCCAACGCCAACACGATGATGGGCCGCGTCCTGTATCGTCTGGCCGAGTGTGTGGAATTCACGGTGGCATCCATTGCGGGCGGACAGGCAGACAACGCCATTCCCAAGAGCTGTGAGGCCACGCTGGTGTTGACGGCAGATCAGAAGAACGAGGCAGAGGCCTGTGTGCAGAAGTTACAGGAGGAGCTTACAGAAGAATTCAGAAGCTGTGATCCAGACATCCGGATCGGACTGGAGCTGGGGGAACATCAGGAGCTGCAGGCATTTTCCTATGAGACAGTGGAGAAGCTGATCTTCCTGCTCTTTACGCTTCCAAACGGCGTGCAGCGCATGAGCCCGGATATCGAGGGGCTGGTACAGACGTCTCTCAGCCTGGGCATTGTGGAAACCCAGGAGGACAGCGTGCGGTTTGTCCTGTCCATCCGCAGCTCTCTGGAATCAGAAAAACAGCTGCTGGCGGATAAGATCGGCTACATGATCCGGTTCGTGGGCGGCACGGTGGATTTCGCAGGCGGCTATCCGGGCTGGGCATACCGGCCGGATTCTGCGCTTCGGGAGCTGATGGTGCAGGTTTACCGGGAGATGTACGGCCAGGAGCCGGTGGTAGAGGCCATTCACGCAGGGCTGGAGTGCGGCCTGATCTCCGCCAAGCTGCCGGGACTGGACTGCATTTCCCTGGGGCCGGACATGAAAGATATCCATACGCCGGATGAGACGCTGAACATCCCGTCCGTGAAGCGGGTGTGGAACTACCTGTTGAAGGTTCTGGAAAGCTGCTGAGCAATTTCATAATAAATCATTGATAAATATATAAAGAAGGAAGATAAGGGGAGAAAACGATGAAAGTACTGACATTTGGAGAAATTATGCTGCGGCTGCGGGCACCTTGGCACGAAAGACTGTTCCAGAGCGGCAGCCTGGAGGCCACCTTTGGCGGCGGCGAGGCCAACGTGGCCGTATCACTGGCAAACTACGGCGTGGATGTGGAATATTTTACGATTCTGCCGGACAACACCATCGCGGATGCCTGCGTGCGGGAGCTGCGGAAATTTGGGGTGGATACCCGGAAAATTCAGCGGGGTGAGGGACGGATGGGCCTGTATTTCCTGGAGGCCGGTTCCAACCAGATCCCCAGCCGTGTCGTGTATGATCGGGCATATTCTGCCATTTCCCTGGCAGATCCGGCATCCGTAGACTGGAAGACTGTGCTGGCGGGCAGAGACTGGTTCCACATTTCCGGCATCACCCCGGCCATCAGCCGGACTGCCATGGAGCTGAGCCTGGCGGCGGTACACACAGCGAAGGAGATGGGGCTGACGGTGTCCTGTGATTTCAACTACCGGAACAGCCTGTGGAAATATGAGGGCGCCGATGTGAAGAAAACCATGTCCCAGCTGCTGACCTGTGTGGATGTGCTGAGCATCGGTGAGGACGATGTCCGCACAAGACTGGGCATTCCGGTGGAGCTGTCAGAGACAGACACGAAGGTGCAGCGGTTTGAGAAGCTGGATGCAGCGCTGATGGCGGCATATCCGAACCTGAAGCTGGTGGTGAACACCATGCGGGAATCCATGAGCGCGGAGCGAAACGGCTGGTCTGCCTGCCTGTACGACGGAAAAAACCATGCATGTGTCCAGACGGTATGAGATCCTGGATATCGTGGATCGGGTCGGCGGCGGCGACAGCTTCTTCGGCGGTCTGGTGTATGGTCTGTCCCATTATGAGAAGGATCTGGATGCAGCACTGGAATTTGCCACAGCAGCTTCCTGCCTGAAGCTTGGCATTCCCGGAGATTTCAACCGGGTGAGCGCGGCAGAGGTAGAACAGCTCATGAAGGGTGTTGGGGCGCAGATTCAGCGGTAAATAGCATCGAAATCTTGCGCAATACCGAAATGATGGCTATAATAAGAAAGAGTATACAGAAAAAATAACAGGAGAAAGCAAACATGAAGATATATATTGTCCGCCACGGGGAGACAGACTGGAACGGCCCGAGACGCCTGCAGGGCAGATCGGACATCCCGCTGAATGAGACGGGGATCGAGGAAGCGAAGATCACCGGGGAGGCGCTGAAAGACGTGCCCTTTGCAGCGGCCTTTGTCAGTCCTCTGACCCGGACAAGACAGACAGCAGAGCTTCTCATCCGGGACCGGCACATTCCGGTGTACGAGGATGCACGGATCATCGAGATGTGTTTTGGCGTCTATGAGGGGTTGAGCGTCGTGAACCCGAAGTATCTGGTGAAGGATCCGGTGTACTGTGATGTGTTTCTGAACCATCCGGATCAGTATGAAGCGCCGGAGGGCGGCGAGACGTTCTATGAGGTGTGCGCCCGGACGCAGGATTTCCTGAATGATCTGGCACACCGGCAGGAATATGCGGACAAGTGCGTGCTGGTGGTATCCCACGGCGGCGCAATTCATGGCATGCTCAATCAGCTTTGCTTTGGCGGGGATGTGAGCCGTTTCTGGGGAGAGCGGCACATGGAGAACTGTGAAGTGGCTGTCGTGGAAGCGAAGGACGGAAAGCTGACGCTTCTGGAAGAAGGGAAACTTTACTACTAAAATACAGCAAGGTAGAAATTGCAGGAATTTTGTACTGTATGCAAAGGTATCGGGTTCTGCAAAAATACGGTATACGAAAAAAGAGGAATGAAGAGGAAAAACACTGTGAAAAAGAAGAAACTGGGGCTTTTGCCGCGGCTGGTCATCGCCATTGCCGCAGGTATCCTGATTGGATCCTTCCTGCCGGAGGGCATCGTGCGCCTGCTGGCAACCTTTAACAATATTTTTGGTAATTTTCTGAGTTTTATGATCCCGCTGATCATCATCGGTTTTATCGTGCCGGGCATCGCGGATCTGGGCATCGGCGCGGGAAAGCTGCTGGCACTGACGGCAGGCATCGCCTACTGTTCCACCATCATCGCAGGAACGGTGGCCTATACCGTGGATACGGCGCTGTTTCCCAGTCTGCTGAATCTGAGCAAAGATACCTTCGACATGCTGACGGCGGAGAGCATTTCCGCAGCGCCTTATGTGAAGGTGGAGATGCCGGCCATCATGGAAGTCATGTCTGCGCTGGTGTTTTCCTTTGTCATGGGCTTAGGCATTGCGGTGTGCAAAGCCGATGGCCTGAAAAAAGGTGTTCGATGAGTTTCAGAAGATCGTCTCCGGTGTGATTTCCGGGATCATCATTCCGCTGCTGCCCATTTACGTGTGCGGTGTGTTTGCGGATATGGCCTTTGCCGGAACTGTTTTCTCGGTGCTGGGCGTATTTATCAAGGTATTTGCTGTGGTCATCGTGCTGCAGCTCTGCATGATCCTTGTGCAGTATCTTCTGGCGGGCACCTATGCGGGGAAGAATCCCTTTTCTCTGATCAAAAATATGCTGCCTGCCTATGCGACGGCCATCGGTACCCAGTCTTCCGCAGCTACCATTCCGGTGACGCTGGATTGTACGAAGAAAAACAACGTACAGAATAAAATCGCGGATTTCGTGATCCCGCTGTGTGCTACCATTCATCTGGCGGGTTCCACCATCACGTTGACCAGCTGTTCCCTGGCGGTGTGCATGATCTTCGGCCTGGAACACGGATTTCTCAGTATCTATCTGCCATTCATCCTCATGCTGGGCGTGACCATGGTGGCAGCACCGGGCGTGCCGGGCGGTGCGGTGATGGCGGCGCTGGGACTTTTAAGCACGATGCTGGGCTTTGACGAGAGCCTGTGTTCTCTTATGATCGCCCTGTACCTGGCCCAGGACAGCTTCGGAACGGCCTGCAACGTGACCGGTGACGGCGCCATCGCGGTGCTGGTGGATGCCATCACGAGACGCAGAGACAAAAAAGAACAACAGGCAGGATGAGAACAATGAAATATTCGACAGTGGTGCTGGATCTGGACGGGACACTGACCAATTCGGAAAAAACGGGTGACAGATCGGACAAGACAGGCGCTGTTCCGTTATATGGAAGCGGGCGGCACGGTGGTGCTGGCCTCCGGGCGGCCAACCTACGGGGTATGGCCCATTGCAAAGGAATTACAGCTGGACGTGTACGGCGGGTATATCCTGTCCTTCAACGGCGGCAATATGATCGACTGCAAAACGCAGAACATCATTTATCAGAAAAAACTGCGGGAAAAGCTGCCGGCCATTCTGGCCCGGTTTGCAAAAGAACAGGGCGTTGCCATATTGACCTACGAGGGAGAGCAGATCATCACCGAGACCCCGGCGGACGTTTATGTGCAGAAGGAAGCATTTGTGAATCGGATGCCGGTGAAACAGGTGGAAGATTTTGGCGCCTATGTGGATTTCCCGGTGACGAAATGCCTGATCGTGGGCGACGGGGATCACATGGTGACGGTGGAGCAGCGGCTGAAGGAGCTGCTGGGCGCGGAGTGCTGTATTTTCCGGTCGGAGCCCTATTTCCTGGAGGTGGTGCCCAAGGGCATCGACAAGGCCCAGTCCCTGGACCGGCTGAACACCTATCTGGGAAAACGGGCGGATGATACCGCAGCCTTCGGTGACGGGTTCAATGATTGCTCCATGATCGCCTATGCCGGTCTGGGCGTGGCCATGGGGAATGCCCAGGATGCGGTAAAAGATGTGGCGGATGAGATTACCGGGACCAACGATGCAGACGGCGTGGCCGTTGTCGTGGAACGGTTTTTACAGGAAATATAAGAAAATAAACCAAAATGAGGTGCTACGTATGATTGATGGAAAAAAATGTATCGGTGTACTGACCAGCGGCGGCGACGCGCCGGGGATGAATGTGGCGATCCGCAGCGTGGTGCGGACAGCCCTTCACAATGATATCATTCCCATGGGTGTTGTCCGGGGATATAACGGCCTTCTGGAGAAAAATTTCCGGATCATGGAATTTACGTCCGTGTCCAATATCCTGAAAAAAGGCGGGACGATCCTGTTTACCGCCAGATGTAAGGAATTTTACGAGGCAAAATACCGGGAACAGGCGTACAAAAATGCAGTGGAAGCCGGCATAGACGGCCTGATCGTCATCGGCGGAGACGGCTCCTATAACGGCGCCAGGTATCTGTCGGAGCTGGGCCTGCCCTGCATCGGCATTCCGGGCACCATCGACAATGATATCGCCTGCACGGAATCCACCATTGGCTATGATACGGCCATGAATACGGTGGTGGATCTGGTGGACCGGCTCAACGATACGTCCCAGTCCCATCATCGCTGCACGGTCGTGGAGGTCATGGGACGCCATGCCGGACATATGGCGCTGAATACCGGCATTGCCTGCGGCGCAGTTGCCATTGTGACGGAGGAGACCCCCATGGACATCAACGAGATCTGTGCGCGGATCTTCCATGCCATGGAGTGCGGCAAGCACCATTTCATCATTGTGGTATCCGAGGGCGTGGGAGAGACGGAAAAGATGGCCAGAGATATCCAGAATCTCACGGGCATTGACACCCGTTCCTCCATTCTCGGCCATGTGCAGCGGGGCGGCAGCCCGTCCCTGCGGGATCGCGTGATGGCCAGTCAGATGGGCAACTATGCGGTACATCTGTTAAAAGATGGCATCGGCAACCGGGTAGTGGCCATGCAGGGAGGAAAGATCGTGGATTTCGATATCCAGGAAGCCCTGCAGATGAAGAAGGGGCTGGATATGGATCTTTATCATGTGATGGAAGAGATCACGTAAAAGACGATAACAGGATGACGGCATACAGAAAATAAGAGGTCGGAAAAGAAAAGGATTGCGTTCCTTTTCTTTTTTTCCTATAATAGTAATTATCGTTATACATTGGAGGATGAAAAAATGGGCAATAGTAAGAAGTCTGCGAGAAGTTCCAGAGGCAGAAGCAATTATGTAAAGACAATGCAGAGAAGCCAGCCGCGGCAGAAGCGTATCAGAAGAAAAGAGGAAGTGGTGGATGAGACTTCCACGAAGCGGAAGATTTCTCCCATGCTGTCCGGTGTGATCTTCGGTGCAGCTGTCGGTGCTTTTGTCGGAACCGTATATTCCAGAGCTATTATCGGATCACTCATCGGTGCCATCATCGGTGGTCTGGGCGGATGTATCGTAGACCTTGTGCAGGTGAAGGTGCTGGGCAAGAAGAAATAGGGATCAGAAGCAGGAATGGCCACAGGTGCTGTCTGACATCCGGCAGCTTGGTATGGATATAAGGCAGAATTGTTTTTTCAGCAAAAGAATAGATGAAATGACAGAAAACAGGAATGATATCGCAGAGTGAAAAATGAGGAGGAACATGATGGAAAAAGAAACAGTTTCCAGAAATTTTATAGAGCAGATCATTGACAAGGATCTGGCAGAGGGCGTGTATGACACCGTGCATACCCGTTTTCCGCCGGAGCCCAACGGCTATCTTCATATCGGACATGCCAAGTCCATTCTTCTGAATTATGGCCTGGCCGAGGAGTACCATGGCAAGTTCAACATGCGTTTTGACGATACCAATCCCACCAAGGAGAAGGTGGAGTTCGTGGATTCCATCAAGAAGGACATCCAGTGGCTGGGGGCAGACTGGGAGGATCGTCTGTTTTTCGCATCCGATTATTTTGACCAGATGTATGAGTATGCGGTAAAGCTCATCAAAAAGGGAAAGGCTTTCGTCTGCGACCTGTCCGCCGAGGAGATCCGGGAGTACCGGGGCACCTTGAAGGAGCCCGGTAAGAACAGCCCGTACCGGGACCGCTCCGTGGAGGAGAACCTGGAGCTGTTTGAAAATATGAAGAACGGCAAGTACGCTGATGGCACAAAGGTGCTGCGGGCGAAGATCGACATGGCTTCCCCCAACATTAACATGAGAGATCCGGTCATTTACCGTGTGGCACATATGACCCATCACAACACCGGGGACAAATGGTGCATCTACCCGATGTACGATTTTGCGCATCCCATCGAGGATGCCATTGAGGGCATCACCCATTCCATCTGTACGCTGGAGTTCGAGGATCACCGGCCGCTGTACGACTGGGTGGTGAGAGAGTGTGAGTTCCCCCATCCGCCGAAGCAGATCGAGTTTGCAAAATTATACCTGACCAACGTGGTGACAGGAAAACGATACATCAAGAAGCTGGTGGAGGAAGGCATCGTGGACGGCTGGGATGATCCCCGTCTGGTATCCATCGCTGCCCTGCGCCGCCGCGGGTTTACCCCGGAATCCATCAAGAAGTTTGTGGAGTTGTGCGGCATCAGCAAGAGCCAGAGCTCTGTGGACTATGCGATGCTGGAGTACTGCATCCGCGAGGATCTGAAGCTTTCCCGCTCCCGTATGATGGCTGTGCTGGATCCCATCAAGCTGGTCATCGACAACTATCCGGAGGGACAGGTGGAGGAGCTGACCGTCATCAACAACCTGGAAAATGAAGAGCTGGGCACCAGAACCGTGCCCTTCTGCCGGGAGCTGTACATTGACCGGGAGGACTTCATGGAAGAGCCGCCGAAGAAATATTTCCGTCTGTTCCCGGGCAATGAGGTGCGCCTCATGCAGGCATATTTTGTCACCTGTACCGGCTTCGAGAAGGATGAGAACGGCAAGGTGACCGTGGTACATTGCACCTACGATCCGGAGACCAAGAGCGGTTCCGGCTTCACCGGCAGAAAGGTCAAGGGAACGATCCACTGGGTTCCGGCGCCTTACGCAGTGAAGGCAGAGGTGCGTCTGTACGAGAACATCATCGATGAGGAAAAAGGTGTATACAACGAGGACGGCAGTCTGAACCTGAACCCCAATTCCCTTACGGTGCTGAAAGACTGCTACATCGAGCCTGCCATCAAAGATGCCAAAGCTTACGACAGCTTCCAGTTTGTGCGCCAGGGCTTCTTCTGTGTGGATGCCAAGGATTCCACCCCCGAGGCGCCGGTGTTCAACCGGATCGTATCGTTGAAGAGCTCCTTCAAGCTGCCGAAAGCAGAATAGAAAAGAATCGGTTTCGATGCGATGTCCGGCTGCGTTGTCGGAAATCAGTAAAGACCGAAACAAAGACAGAGAGAAATGGTTTATGAACGAACTGACGATGGAGCTGGACGGTACAAGCCGCACCCCGCTCTATGAGCAGATTTACAATTACATCAAGGGAGACATCCAGTGCGGGAAGATAGAAGCGCGGCAGAAGCTGCCTTCTACCCGGGCACTGGCGTCCTTTTTACAGGTTAGCCGCAGTACGGTGGATCTGGCCTATGAGCAGCTTTTGTCTGAAGGCTACATAGAGTCCGCGCCGTACCGGGGCTATTTTGTATGTGAGATCGACGCCCTGTACCGGAGCAATCCCTCCGGCCAGGCGCAGCCAGTGAAGGAACCGAAGAAGGAAGCCGAGAGCTATCGGTATGATTTTTCCCCCAACGGCATTGATCTTGCCCATTTTCCATTCAATACGTGGAGAAAGATCACGAGGAACACGCTGATCGATGACAAAAAAGAGATGTTTCAGCTGGGGGATCCCCGGGGAGACGAAAGCTTCCGGGAAGCGCTGTGCGAATATCTTTACCAGTCCCGGGGCGTCAAATGCAGCCCGGAGCAGGTCATCATCGGCGCGGGAAACGACTACCTGCTCATGCTGCTGTCCCGGTTTCTGGGCACCGATTACCTGGTGGCCATGGAAAATCCCACCTACAAGCAGGCGTACCGGATTTTTGAGAGTATGGGCTTCGGCGTGACGACGGTCAACATGGACAAAAGCGGCATGGATGTGCAGAAGTTGCAGGAAAGCCGGGCCCAGATCGCCTACGTGATGCCTTCCCATCAGTATCCGCTGGGCGTGGTCATGCCCATGAAGCGGCGGATGGAGCTGCTGGAGTGGGCCGACGGCGGGGACAGCCGGTACATCATTGAGGACGATTACGACAGTGAATTCCGGTATGTGGGAAAACCCATTCCGGCGCTGCAGGGAAATGATACCAAGGGGCGGGTCATCTATATCGGTACCCTGTCCAAATCCATCGCCCCGGCCATCCGGGTCAGCTACATGGTGCTGCCGGAGCGGCTGCTGGAAGCCTATGAGCAGTACGGCAGCTTTATTTCCTCCACCGTATCCCGCATCGACCAGCGCATTTTGGAGGAATTTCTGCGGGGCGGCTATTACGAGCGGCATCTGAACCGGATGCGCACCATTTATAAGAGTAAGCGGGATGTGCTCATGGAGGAAATGAAAAAGCTGTCCCCCATCTGCCAGGTGTCCGGCGACCGGGCGGGGGTTCATCTGCTGGTGCGTTTCACCGGAAATATGACGGAGAAGACTGCCATCCGCCAGGCTGCCCGGGTGGGCATCAAGGTGTACGGCCTGTCGGAATATTACATCCGGCCCATGAAGGGCAGCGGATCGGCCACGGTGCTCATGGGATATGCGAACTTGACCGAAGAAGAGATCCGGGAGGCAGTGGCATTGCTGCAGACCGTCTGGATGGAAGCATAAGCGAAAAAAATACAGAGAAACCAATGGTAAGGAAGGGAAGTCTGCGAGGGGCTTCCCTTTTGCATTGTTTAAGAAATACGTAAGATTTTCCGTGTTGACATGTATAGATATTCGATATATCATTATACATAGATGATCTATATATAAAATATTTCGATATACATAGAAGAACAAAACAAGAATATCGGAATGGGATATGAAAAGAGAAAGGAGACGAAAGTATGGCGATTGACAGAAATCTTTTGTCCGGCGGCACGACCATGCTGCTGCTGAAGCTGCTGGAGGAAAAGGATATGTACGGCTATGAGATGATCGAGAATCTGCGGCTGCGTTCCAACGATGTATTTGACTTAAAAGCGGGGACACTCTATCCGCTGTTACACGGCCTGGAGGAGAAGGGGTATCTCACCTCTTATGAGCAGGCGGCAGCGGGAAAGCTGCGGAAATATTACAGCCTGACAAAAAGCGGACGGCGGTTTCTGACACAGAAGCAGGAAGAGTGGCGGCAGTACAGCGGCGCCGTGGAGCAGGTGCTGGGAAAGGGAGGTGTGGGTTTTGCAGGAATATAAGAAGGCATATCTGCAGGAGGTGACGGATCAGATCCGCAATCGCCGGGGGAAACGGCTGGCAGAGGAAGAGCTTTGCGGCCACATTGAGGATCAGACAGAGGCTTATATCCGGGATGGCATGACGCCGGAGGCCGCCGAGGCGGAAGCGGTGCGGCAGATGGGCGATCCGGTATCCGTGGGGCTGGAGTTGGATCATCTGTACCGGCCCAAGCCGGACTGGAAGCTGATGGCATTGACAGTCGTGCTTCTGCTGCTTGGTCTGCTGGTGCAGTATGGGGTATCCGGCAGCAGCGCCTGGTTTACGCGGCAGTTGATAGAGACACAGATCGGCATTGGGGTGATGGTGGCGGCGTATTTTGTGGATTATACAGTGGTTGGAAAGCACAGTCTGTGGATGTGGGGCGGATTGACCGTGCTCATCGGCGCGGAAATCGTTTCTCAGGGCATGCTGTTTGGCAGCTTCCGCAATGGACAGTACTTTGTATATCCGCTGCTGATGCTGTTCGTGCCGCTGTTTGCCGGTGTTTTGTACCGGATGAAGGGCTGGGGCGCTGGCGGCGTCCTGCTCTGTGAAGGCATTGCAGCCATAGCGGTTTTTCTTGCCATTCTCTCCGGCAGCATGACTTCCGTGCTGGAGTTGGCGGCAGTGTTCTTCTGTATGCTCGTCTGGGCGGTGTGCCGGGGGTGGTTTAGGGAGCGCCGGGGAAAATGCCTGGGGGTGCTCCTTGGTTCCGAGGTGGTGATCTTTGGCGGTTTTCTGCTGAAAGCACTGCTGTCCAGCGGCTACCGTCAGCAGCGCATCTTGGCAGCCTTTCACCCGGAGCAGTTCTCTGAGAGCACCGGATACCAGGCCGTGTATGCCAGAAAACTGCTGGCCGGGGTACAGCTGTTCGGCGCCGGGGCCACGGGCAATCTGACGGCAGGAGATCTGAATTTTGCAGATCAGGGGCTTCTGTACGTGATGGTAAAATACGGGCTGGTGGCCGGACTGGTCATTGTGGCTCTGCTGGTGTTCCTTCTGGCACGGATGTTTGTCGTTGCGTTCCGGCAGAAAAATCAGCTGGGTTCCCTTCTGATCTTCGGCACCGCCTGCCTGTTTTTCAGTGAGACGGTTATTTATCTTCTGTATCACATGGGATTTATGCTGATCATGCCCAAATACCTACCCTTCTTCTCCCGGGCCGGCTGGGGCATCGTGTCCATGTGCCTGCTCATGGGGCTGGTTTTAAGCGTGTTCCGCAACACCAATCTGGTGAAGGAAACGCCGGAAAAACCGAGACAGCGGTATCGGCTTCGCATCGAAAAGATAGAGGAATAGAAAGTCATTCCCGCAGCAGTTCGTCCAGGTTTTTCCCAAAAGGGCTTAAGAATTCTTCGATAAAAATCGGAATCTCCGGCAGCTGCATGGCTTCCAGGGAAGCCCGTGTGGCCTGCTGGGCACTGAAAAATTCGCTGTTGCCGGCGCTGGCCTCCTCAATGCATTTGATGTAGGCGGACAGCTTGTCGGCGGCTTTTACCAGCCGGTGCACATAGGCATCCTCCTCCGTGGGGATAAAAAGGGAGCGGTAGTAAGGCTGCATATCCTCCGGCAGCATGGATAACAGCTGCTGGTTGGCCTTTTCCTCCAGCGCCTGGAAGGCATCCTGGATCTCATGGTTGTGATATTTCACCGGGGTGGGCATATCTCCCGTGATGATCTCAGAAGCGTCGTGGTACATGCCCAGCAGGGCCGCCTTCTCCGGATCCACGGTTTTGCCGCACCGGGTGATGCTGATGACGGCAAGGGCATGGGCGATCATCCCCACCTGCAGGGCGTGCTCACTGACGGTCTCCTGCTTGCTGTTGCGCATCAGCGCCCAGCGCTCAATATATTTCATTCGTGACATCATTGCAAAAAAAGCATGATTCATGGCCGGTTCCTCCATTTGTATATATTATGTCTGCGAATTGTTCTGTGCTTCGCACGCGCACAATTCTGCCCGTTATTCGCATATCGTGAGATGGCCATCTCACTTTTATGCTCATATCGGGGCGGGTCTCAGGGTCTTTCATCCACTGATGAGCGAGCTCATGTGGATTTAGACCTTTTGACTCTGACAGCATTATTTTACCAGATTTGATAGGAAATGGACAGAGGCGAGTGCACACTTTACAATCAGCGAAAAACATATTATAATGCGATCAGAAGAAAAAAATAATACGATGATCTTCGAGGCGGGGTGTGATTCCCCACCGGCGGTAAAGTCCGCAAGCCGAAAGGCACGATACGGTGCAATTCCGTAACCGACGGTATAGTCCGGATGAAAGAGGATAGAGCAAAGATGCCCGATGGTCTGTTGTTGCCATTGGGCATTCATACTATCCCGGAAAGGGAAAAAATTATGAAAAAACGTCATCTGTAAAAGAAACTGTATTTGTGGGCATGATGGGAGCAATCTCCGCGGTGCTGATGCTGCTGAACATCTCCCTGCCGTTTGTGCCGGGCTTTCTGAAGTTCGACATTTCTGAGCTTCCGGCGCTGTTTGCGGGATTTTTCCTCGGGCCGGTCAGCGGCTGCGGGGTTATTGTGGTCAAGATCCTGTTAAAGATCCTGTTTCAGGGCACGGACACCGGTTACGTGGGCGAGGTGATGAACGTTCTGGGAAGCATGTGCTTCATTCTTCCGGCATCACCTCTTTTTTGACTTATCTGGTCTATAAACGGATCGGCAACCGTCTGCGGGCCATCGTCGGAAGCCCGGAGAAGGGATCCTACAAAGCAGCGGAAGGAACGGAGTGAGGCATATGAAGGAAGCGTGGGCTGTCAGACCTGAAAAAATCCCTTCGGATCAAATAAAGGGTATTTACGAGGCAGATATCGTGGTTGTGGGAGCCGGGCATGCCGGGACGTGCGCGGCACGCGCCGCAGCCGAAGCCGGTGCCCGTGTGATCGTGCTGGAACAGCAGGAGGAGGACAGGCAGTGGGTGCTGGGCATCGGCGAGATCGGACATATCAACAGCCAGTGGCAGAGGGCGCATGGCGTCCCGCCGGTGGATGTGGATACGTTTGTGAATGACTGGCAGCTGCGCACAGGCAACCGTTCTCTTTTTCCACTGATCAAAACCTACGCGATGCATTGCGGGGAAGCCTTTGACTGGTTGATTGCACCGCTGTCCCAGGAGGAAAAGGATGGGATCCATCCGATGCTGATGCCGCCAAGCCCTCATATGCCGGAGACGTTGAATGGTTTTCATGCGTGGCCGGGAACGCCTAACATGGGAATGGCGCTGCAGACCAGGGCTGTCAAAGCCAGTCAGCAGCTGGCCCGGGAACACGGGGCGGAATTTTTCTTTTCCACCCGCGCCCTGCAGCTGGAGCAGGCGGAAAATATGCGGGTAACCGGTGTGTATGGCAGGAGCGCCGACGGCAGCATCTGTCTGTACCGGGCGGCGAAGGGCGTGATTCTGGCAGCGGGAGACTACAGCAGAAATGCGGATATGTGCCGGTATCTCCTTGCGGAAGCTGCCGATCTGACAGAGGAAGGCAGTGATTTTACCGGGCATGGATGGGACGGCAGCGGTATCTGCATGGGGCTGTGGGCAGGCGGCAGGCTGGAACCGAGAAGCCATGCGGCCATGGGTGGCAATTATTCCTTCCCCGGGTTTGGACTTATCGGCGCGACTCCTGTGCTGCGGGTGAACCGACACGGCAGGCGCTATTCGGATGAGGCGTTCGGCACCCACATTCTGGCGGCACTTCCCGGGGCGTATCAGCCAAACGGAAACCTGTGGGCGGTTTTTGATGATCAGATTGAGCGGCAGATCACGTTCCAGACGCCCTGTCACGGGCTGCTGGATTATACAGATGCACAGGAATATGGGCGGTTCCGGGATGCCCTGGAGAAGGCCAGAGGCCAGAAGAACAAGGTCATTCTTGACCGGGATCGGGCCGGAGAAAGCCGGCCCCTTTACTGTGCGGACACGCTGGAGCAGCTGGCGGCGCTGATGTTTGCGGATGAAGGGGATCGGAGCAATTTCCTGCAGACCGTCGAACGGTACAATCAGCTGTGCCATCAGGGGCATGACGATGATTTCGGAAAAGATGCCCGGCTGATGCAGCCGGTGGAGACACCGCCTTTTTACGCCAGCGGTACGGTGAAAGACAGCCACAGCCCCGGCGGACAGTCGCTGAAGATTCTTGTGACGGTCAGCGGGTTGGAGATCGATGCGCATCAGCAGGTGCTGAACCGGGATTTTGAACCGATCCCGGGACTGTATGCCACCGGCAACTGCAGCGGCAGGCGGTTTGGCGTGCAATACACCACTTCCCTGCCGGGGCAGAGCATCAGCATTGCCCAGACGCTGGGACGGGAAGTGGGATACTATGTGGCGAAAATGTAAGGAGGAATTGTGATGGCGAAGATTGGATTTATCGGAATGGGCAACATGGGATTTGCGATTTTACAGGGACTTCTGAAGCTGTACCGCCCGGAAGACCTGTTGTTTACCGATGTGAATCAGGAGCGCATGGAGACTGTGAAAAAACAGACTGGCGTGGATTTCGTGGAGAGCAATGCGGAGTGTGCGAACCAGTCACGGATCGTGGTGCTGGCGGTAAAGCCCCAGTATTATGATGCGGTGCTGAAAAATATCAAATACGCGGTGAAACCGGAGCAGATCGTCATTTCCATTGCACCGGGCATCACCATTGATTCTCTTGTGAAAAAGCTGGGCGACGGCAAGCGGATCGTGCGGGCCATGCCCAATACCCCGGCACTGCTGGGCGAGGGGATGACCGGCGTGACCTATGACCGTGGGCTGTTTACGGAGGAAGAGGAACAGGAGATCCGGGCATTTTTCCAGTCCTTTGGCCGGATGGAATACGTGGAGGAACGGCTCATGAGTGCGGTGGTGTGCGCCAGCGGCAGTTCCCCGGCCTATGTATACATGTTTATCGAGGCGCTGGCAGACAGTGCGGTGCGCTACGGCCTGCCCCGGGATAAGGCGTATGAATTTGCTGCCCAGACGGTGAAGGGCGCGGCAGAGATGGTGCTGCAGACAGGCAAGCACCCCGGCGAGCTCAAGGACATGGTATGCTCCCCGGCGGGCACCACCATCGCAGGTGTGGCAGCACTGGAGGAGTATGGCTTCCGCAATGCGGTGCTGAAAGCCAACGAAGCCTGCTACGAGAAATGCGAGGCCATAAAATAAGAACAGCTGTCCGCAGGATAGGCAGAAGATTTCGCGTCAGCTGCCGGTGGAAGCAGGAGATTTGGACGGGAAAGTGAGGATACATATATGGAAGAGAAAACAGAGTTTGAGCGGCTGGACCGGAAGCTGATCCACAGGGGCGCCATCATCGACCTGTATCAGGATTCGGTCAGAACCCCGTCGGGCCATGTGGCAAAATGGGATTTTATCGGGCACAAGGGGGCAGCGGCGGTGGTGCCGGTGACGGAGCGGGGCACAATCCTCATGGTGCGCCAGTACCGCAACGCCATTGACCGGTATACGCTGGAGATCCCGGCAGGCGGCAGGGACAGCCTGGAGGAGAAAACGTATGACTGTGCGGCCCGGGAACTGGAGGAGGAAACCGGATTCCGTTCAGATCATCTGGAGCTGCTCATTCAGCTGAAAACGGCGGTGGCCTACTGCAACGAATTCATTGACGTGTATGTGGCGAAGGATCTGGTACCATCCCATCAGCATCTGGATGAGGACGAGTTCATCAACGTGTGCGAGTACACGGTGGATGCGTTGTGTGAGAAAATCTTCTCCGGTGAGATCCAGGATGCCAAGACCATTGCGGCCATTATGGCGTATAAAGTAAAATATCAGGCCTGAACTGGCGGGCAGTGCACAGAACAGTGCGGATTGTGCCGACAGACTGGAAATGCCCCGGAATACATGGTATGCGGCGGCCCCCCTCTCATAAGATAGAGAACAGAAGGGAGGTGCCGCTTTTTGCGTATTATACAGGAAAATGCAAAAGATCTGTGGAGAAACCGGGTGTGTGCCCTGTTCATCCCCGGCGTGATGCTCGGTATGGCGTTTTCCTGGTGTTATGGGAAAAAATATGTGGCATATGCGGGCATCTTAAGCGCCTATTATCTGCAGCGCTACCACTATGCGGCGCCCTCCCGGGAGCAGCTTTTTTTTTTTTTGCTGCGGGAGCGGGGAATGGGAGCGCTGGTGTTGTGTGCCCTGTCGGCTACGGTGGTGCGCGCCCTGGCGGTGCGGCTCTTTTCCTGCTGGGCTGGATTTTGCGCGGGCACCTATTTTACCATGCTGGGCCTGAAATTCGGCGCGGAGGGACTGGCCTTCGGTGTGTTGGGCCTGTTGCCTCAGTATATTTTCTATGTGGCGGCGTATTTTCTGCTGGCAACCGGGGCGGGAACAACGGGCACCGGGATGGGGGTGACGCGGGATGCGGTGTATCGGAGAGGCCTGCCGGGAAATGCCGGCGCAGGCAGCTGGTTTTCTCGGGTACTTTACACTGATCGGACATGGGGCAGGAGAATGGCATCGGGCAGTCAGGTACTGGCGTTGGTTAGGATTTTTCTGCTGTTTTTCATGGGACTGGCGCTGGAAGCCTGGGTAAATCCGCTGCTGGTCCGTATGCTCGTAAAAATTTTGTAAAATTTGTAATAAATTTTTTACAAGATATTGTATTCGCAAAAATACCATCGGCAAGATGTTGCGTTTTTACAAAAAAAGCCCGGAAAATCGCGGGTTTCCGGGTAAAATTATCATTTGCTTTTCGGGAAAAACCACATTATAATAGGGCTAGAATTGTTACGGTTCATGCAGGTGGGCTGTAACACGTAAACAATGTGGGGGCGCGTATGGAACAGGAACTGCAGTCATTTATGATTTATCTGCATGACGTGAAAAAGACGTCGGCAAATACGGAAATTTCATATCAGAGAGATCTGCGCAAGCTGGAACAGTATCTGGAGCAGCAGGGGGGTAGACCGGGCGGATCAGATGACGGCGACGAACCTGAATTCCTACATCCTTTATATGGAGAAGAACGGATTTGCCCCGTCCACCGTGTCCAGAAGCATTGCCTCCATCAAGGCATTTTCCCATTATCTGCTCGTGCAGGGGGTGCTGAAGGAGGACATTTCCCAGACGCTGAAATCGCCCCGGATCGAGAAAAAGATGCCGGAGATCTTAAGCATTGAGGAGATTGACCGCCTGCTGGCACAGCCTTCGGGGAAGAACCCCAAGGACGTCCGGGACCGGGCCATGCTGGAGCTTCTGTATGCCACGGGCATTCGGGTATCAGAGCTGATCTCCATGAAGGTGTCCGATGTCAATATGAAGCTGGCTTATATCGTGTGCAGGGACGGTGACCGGGAGCGGATCATCCCCTTTGGCCAGAAAGCCAGAAAAGCACTGGAGCAGTATCTGCACACTGCCAGAGGTATTTTGCTGAAAGGGCAGGACAGCGATACGCTGTTTACCAACTGCTCCGGCAGCCCCATGAGCCGCCAGGGCTTCTGGAAGCTGATCAAGAGCTATGCCAGAAAAGCCGGGATCACCTCCGAGATCACGCCCCACACCATCCGCCACTCCTTTGCGGCGCATCTGGTGGAGAACGGCGCGGATCTGCATGCCGTACAGGAGATGATGGGCCATTCCGATATTTCCACGACCCAGATCTATGTGAACCTCAACGCCAACCGGGTGCGGGAGGTGTACGCCAAGGCGCATCCGAGAAGATAAGTGAATCGGGAAACGTAACAGACAGAGAAAGACTTTGCCAATCGTCAGGCTGTATGGCGGCGGGCAGGGTCTTTTTTGAACTTTGGTGATTTTGGCAGTTTGCACATTGACAGAAAAACAGGTGTTTGCTACACTGTAATTACATATCTGGGAAAGTTCTTGGCCGTTCGGTCACTCAATCCCCATATGCGAAAACAAAAAATATGGCGGAGAGAGTGGGAGCGGGCATGCAGCAGCTTTGACGGTGCATCTTCTATTCTTCTCTGCCATCAGTAGGAGGAACATGCGAATGCAAAGAAGAAAACTGGAAGAATTGAACCTGTTGGATGATTTCCTTTTTAACGCCATGCTGGCGTATCCGGATACAGGAGAAGCGTTTATCCGGAAATTGTTGGAGACGCTGTTTGATCGGAAATTTCCGCATCTGAAAATCCGTGCGCAGGAGTCGTTTGTGGGAGTGAATACGGATCTTCGCGGCGCAAGGCTGGACGTCTATATTGAGGAGGACGGAAGCGTGCAGATCAATGGAGAGGAAATTCCAGCGGTCTACGATGTGGAACCGGATCATAACCATAAAGCGGCGGAGATCAAAGCATTTCCGAAGCGAGCCAGGTTTTATCATGCGATGATCGACAGAAGAAGCCTGAAAGCCGGAGAGCATTTTGGCAAAATGAAAAAGGTGTATGTGATCTTTATCTGTGATTATGATCCCTTCGGCTATGACCGGGCGTTATACACGATCAAAAACAGATGCCTGGAAGAACCGACAATGCCATATGAAGACGATGCGGAGACCTGGGTGCTGTACACCCGGGGTAAAAAAGGAAACATTTCGGAAAGTTTGCGTCAGCTTCTCAGCTACATGGAGAACACGAACCAGAACAATGCGATCAATGAAGATCTGAGAGACATCCAGCAGATGGTGGATCAGGTCAAGCGGGACGGGGAGGTTTCATTACGATATATGAAATGGTTTGAGCATGATCAGATGATGTATGAGGAGGGCCGTGAACAGGGGCGCAAAGACACGCAGGAAAGTGCGGAACGAGAACGGAAAATTGCAGAGCAGGAACGAAAAAATGCAGAGAGAGAACGACAAATTGCGGAGCAAGAGAAGAAAAGAGCAGAAGCAGCGGAACAGAAGAACGAACTGACGAAACGTCTTCTGGCGGATCAGCGCATTGACGATCTGCAGCGTGCTCTGGATGATCCGGCATTTCGGGATCAGTTATTGCAGGAATACGACATGAACTAATGCATAGACAGATTGCTTCCGGCGAATGTGAAAAAGGTGCAGTCCCAGCGATGGGATTGCACCTTTTGTCATAAGCTTTTAACCGTAAATTTTAGCACAGATCGGCGATCTCGTAAATGAGTTGTTCGGATTCCTCCCAGCCCAGGCACGGGTCGGTGATGGACTTGCCGTACACGCCCTCGCCTACCTTCTGGCAGCCGGGCACGATGTAGCTCTCGATCATGACGCCCTTCACCAGCTGATGAATGTCCGGATCCAGACGGCGGCTGTGCAGCACTTCCTTGACGATACGGATCTGCTGCTCGTATTTCTTGTTGGAATTGGAGTGGTTGGCATCCACGATGACAGCCGGATTCTGCAGATCCTTTTCCCGGTACATGTTCATGAGCAGCTGCAGATCCTCGTAGTGGTAGTTGGGGATGCAGGAGCCGTGCTTGTTCACCGCACCGCGCAGCACCACGTGTGCCAGCGGGTTGCCGGCAGTCTTCACCTCCCAGCCGCGGTAAATGAAGGTGTGGTGGCCCTGTGCTGCATGGACGGAGTTCAGCATGACGGACAGATCACCGCTGGTAGGGTTCTTCATACCGGCGGGGATATCAAAGCCGCTGACGGTGAGACGGTGCTGCTGATCCTCCACGGAGCGGGCGCCGATGGCCACGTAGGAGAGGATGTCCGACAGATACTGCCAGTTTTCCGGGTAAAGCATCTCATCGGCAGCCGTCAGGCCGCTTTCCTCCACGGCACGGATGTGCAGATGGCGCATGGCGATAAGACCGGCCAGCAGGTCTGGCTTCTTCTCCGGGTCGGGCTGGTGTACCAGTCCCTTGTAGCCGTCACCGGTGGTACGCGGTTTGTTTGTATAAATTCTCGGGATGATGATCAGCTTGTCCTTGACCTTTTCCTGTACGGGGATCAGGCGGCGGATATAGTCGCAGACGGACTCCTCGTTGTCTGCGGAGCAGGGGCCGATAATGACAAGAAACTTATCGGAATTCCCGGTAAATACGTCCTGAATCTGTTTGTCCCGTTCTTTTTTTATCTGTGCAACCTTTTCCGGCACGGGGTACTGCTGTTTGATCTCTGCCGGGGTAGGAAGCTTCTTGATGAATTCGAATCCCATGGTTCAATCTCCTTTCGGGAACCTATTATATACTATTTTTTTTGCCTTGTCGACAAAAAACGATGTCCCGGAATATCCCGTGTAAATCCGACTGCGATGAAATCGGTGTGTATTGAAAAATGGATTACCGGGTATGAACGGGGCGGGCATGATGATGGAACGGCAGAACCTGATAAAGAAAAACGAGCAGGAAATAAAAAACAGCCGTCACGCCAATTTTTCCGGCCAGCAGAAACAGCGGAAAACCGGACAGCCAGGCGTTGAGAAAAGGCGCGGCGAAAAAGCCTGCGCCTGCGGCCAGAACAAGAAAACCTGAGGGCAACACGATCCACCGGACGGCAGGAAAGGAAAAGCCCAGATACGGATATAATACGAAAAGGCTGCACAGGGTCTGGCAGAGGAGACTTGCCAGAAGCCCCCAGAAATAGGCCTGCATGCCATAGCGGGGGACGAGGAAATGGACGAAGGACAGCCGCAGCAGAAGGCTTATCGTGTTGTGCCAGAACAGTGTCACAGTGCGCCCCAGCCCGGCCAGGATGCTGGACAGGGAGGCGTTCAGATACAGGAACGGACAGATGAAGGACAGCGTGCGCAGAAAATCTCCGGCCAGGGCGTTTTTGTACAACACCGTTCCCAGAACATTCCCGTACAGAAAGAAAACGCCGAAGAAAAAGATGCCCAGCACCAGGCAGTACTGGATGGCGGTGGCGATGGTGTGGGTCAGCTTTCGGGGATTGGCATCGGACAGGGTGCGGGCCACCGCCGGCAGCAGCAGGACAGACACGGCATTGGTGATGGCCGTGGGAAACAGGATCAGGGGCATGGCCATTCCTGTAAGGACACCGTAGAGGATCAGGGCGGTGGGCGCGGAGTGGCCGTAAGATTGCAGTCTGGCGGGCAGCAGGGCAGCTTCCCCGGCGGCTAAAAAGCTGATGAACAGCCGGTTGGCGGTCAGCGGGAGCGCCAGCACCAGTAGTTTGGGCATAACAGAGAGGGTGCCGGGTAAAGAATAAGAGCGGAACCCGGGCGCGGAACAGTCTGTGGAATCCTGCACAGTCCGCACTTTCCGCTTTAAGCGGCCCTGCAACCGGGAAGTACGACGGTGGCTGAATGCCGGAACGGATCGGACATCAGAATGGTTTCCTTGTGGCGTCTTCATCCCCATTGCCGTGACACAGAAGAGCACCGCAGCCAGCTCTCCGGTCCCCAGCGCCCACACGGTGGCGGACAGCGGCAGCGCAATCCCCTCCTGCAGGCTGATTTTCCAGGCCATGAAAATAAACAGCATCCGGGCACTCTGTTCCGCCAGCAGGGACAGGGACGGTACGGCGGCCCGCATGAGCCCATAATAAAAGCCGCTGATGCAGGCGTGGATGCTGCTTAAGGGAACGCAGAAGGCCAGCGCCCGCAGAAGCGGTGCACACCGGGGCTCTCCCAGCAGTGTTTCTGCAAGGGGATCGGCGAAGGCCAGAAGCCCCGCACTTCCAAGAGAAGCCAGAAGCAGGGCAGTGAAAAGGCCGCAGCGCAGGAATCTGGTGTCTGCTCCACGGGACGCTTCTGCAGCGGTGAGCCGGGAGATGGCTGTCTGGATGCCGGAGGAGGACGCGGCGCACAGGACACCGTACACCGGAAAAATCATCTGATAAATGCCCACCTGTTCTGCACCGATGGACCGGGAGAGGAATATTCTATAGAAGAACCCCATGACGCGGGTGAGCATCCCGGCGGCAGTGAGGAAAAAAGCGCCCCGGATGACCGGATGGGAGCTGGATGGAAAAGAAGCTTGCATATCGTGCCAAAACTCCTGAAAACGAAACTTTTTTCATATATATGAGGAAAATCACCTTGACAGAACTGGCCGTGGATGATATTCTACTACTGGAAATCCGAGTAAAACAGTCGGAATTGACAGAAGGGATGACGAAATGAAGCTTTCGACAAAAGGAAGATACGGGCTTCGTGCAATTCTGGATCTTGCTGTGTATCAGGATGCGGGAGCAGTATCCATACAGAGTATTGCAGACCGGCAGAATATTTCGGAGAGTTATCTGGAACAGCTGTTGGCAAAGCTCAAGAAGGCGGGGCTGGTGGTGAGCACCAGAGGCGCGTCCGGCGGATACCGTCTGGCGAAGGATGCCGGGCAGATTTCCGTAGGGGATGTGCTGCGCGCGCTGGAGGGCAGTCTGGATGCGGTGGCCTGTCCGGGGCTGGACGGCGACGGCGGATGTGATACGATGGACATCTGCGTGACGAAGTACGTCTGGAAGCGCATCAATGACAGCATCAACCGCACGGTGGATGAGATCATGCTGGATCAGCTGGTAAAAGAAAATAAGAAAGTCATTGAACAATATGGGGCACAGGGAAGGTGCCAGTAAGGAGCGAACACATTATGAAAAAACTGATTTATCTGGACAATGCGGCGACAACAAAGACCGCCCCGGAGGTTGTGGAGGCAATGCTTCCGTATTTTACGGAGTATTACGGCAATCCTTCAAGCGTATACGAGTTCTCTTCGCATTCCAAAGAAGCCATTGCCAAGAGCCGTGAGACCATCGCAGCTTCTCTGGGAGCCAAGGCTGACGAGATCTACTTTACCGCAGGCGGCAGCGAGTCCGACAACTGGGCGCTGAAAGCAACCGCAGAGGCTTATGCCGGCAAGGGAAATCACATCATCACCACAAAGATCGAGCATCATGCCATCCTGCATACCGGCGAATATCTGGAGAAGAGAGGTTTCGAGGTAACTTACCTGGATGTGGATGAGAACGGCGTGGTAAAGCTGGATGAGTTAAAGAAAGCCATCCGCCCGACCACGATCCTGATTTCTGTCATGTATGCCAACAACGAGATCGGCACCATCCAGCCCATCAGGGAGATCGGTGAGATCGCCCATGAGCACGGCATTTTATTCCACACCGATGCCGTACAGGCATACGGCCAGCTGCCCATCAATGTAGACGAATGCCACATTGATATGTTAAGCTCCAGCGGCCACAAGTTAAACGGCCCCAAGGGCATCGGTTTCCTGTACATCCGCAAGGGTGTGAAGATCCGTTCCTTCATTCATGGCGGCGCACAGGAGCGTAAACGCCGGGCAGGAACAGAGAACGTGCCGGGCATCGTCGGCTACGGCAAGGCAGTAGAGCGTGCATTTGCCAATATGGCAGAGCGTACCGCCAAAGAGGCAGAGCTTCGCGATTACCTGATCGGCCGGGTACTGGCAGAGATCCCGTACACAAGACTGAACGGCCATAAGACAGACCGTCTGCCCAACAACGCCAACTTCAGCTTCCAGTTCATCGAAGGAGAATCCCTGCTGATCATGCTGGATATGAAGGGAATCTGCGGCTCCAGCGGATCAGCCTGTACCTCAGGTTCCCTGGATCCCTCCCATGTGCTGATGGCCATCGGCCTGCCCCATGAGATCGCCCATGGTTCCCTGCGTCTGACCCTCAACGAGGAGATCACCAAGGAAGATATGGACTATGTTGTAGACTGTCTGAAAGAGATCGTACAGAAATTAAGAAGTATGTCCCCGTTATACGAGGATTTTGTAAAAAAACAGGTTTAAACCGGAGGAGATAGCATATGTACAGCGAGAAAGTAATGGACCATTTTCAGCATCCCAGAAATGTGGGAGAAATAGAGAACGCCAGCGGCGTGGGTACCGTGGGCAACGCAAAATGCGGAGATATCATGAGAATGTACCTGGATATTGATGACAACGGCATCATCCAGGAATGTAAGTTTAAAACGTTCGGCTGCGGCGCTGCTGTGGCAACCAGCAGTATGGCAACCGAGCTTGTAAAGGGCAAATCCATCCAGGAGGCGCTGCAGGTAACGAACAAGGCAGTTATGGAGGCGCTGGATGGCCTTCCGCCGGTCAAGGTGCACTGCTCTCTTCTGGCAGAGGAGGCAATCCATGCCGCACTGTGGGATTATGCGCAGAAGCACAACATCGTGATCGAGGGACTGGACAAGCCGGTTGCTGACATCAGCGAGCATGAGGAAGAAGAGGAATATTAATTCATGGCGAAAAAGGTCGTTGTCGGGATGTCCGGAGGCGTGGATTCCTCCGTGGCAGCCTGGCTGCTGAAGCAGCAGGGATATGAGGTCATCGGCGTGACGATGCAGATCTGGCAGGACGAAGAGGAAGCGGTCATGGAAGAAAATGGCGGCTGCTGCGGCCTGTCCGCGGTGGACGATGCCAGAAGAGTGGCGGCGCAGCTGGACATTCCCTATTACGTGATGAACTTTAAAGATGTATTCCGTGAAAAAGTCATGGACTATTTTACCGCGGAATATGTAAGCGGCAGAACACCCAATCCGTGCATCGCCTGCAACCGGTATGTGAAATGGGAGGCGCTCTTAAAGCGCAGTCTGGATATCGGGGCGGATTACATTGCCACAGGCCACTATGCCCGGATCGAGCAGCTGCCAAACGGCCGTATGGCGGTGCGCCAGTCGGTGACGGCTGCCAAGGATCAGACCTACGCCCTGTATAATCTGACCCAGGGGCAGCTGAAGCACACGCTGATGCCGGTGGGCGATTATACGAAGGATCAGATTCGCGCCATGGCGGAGGAGACCGGTATTCGGGTGGCCCACAAGCCGGACAGCCAGGAGATCTGTTTTGTGCCGGACAACGATTACGCCGGTTTCATCGAGCGCAGCACGGGATGTCCGTGCCAGCCTGGCAATTTTGTGGATCGGGAGGGGCACATCCTGGGTACCCACCGGGGCATCATCCACTATACCATCGGGCAGCGCAAGGGCCTGAACCTTTCCATGGGCCATCCGGTGTTCGTCACCGAGATCCGCCCGGACACCAACGAGGTGGTCATCGGGGAATCCGAGGATCTGTTTGGTCGGGTCGTGCGGGCCAACCATGTGAACTTTATGGCCCAGCCGGGCATTGACGGGCCGGTGGAGGCCTTTGCCAAGATCCGCTACAACCACCGGGGCGATGTGTGTACCGTGGAGATGGAGGATGCGGACACCATCCGCTGTACCTTCAAAGAACCGGTGCGGGCAGCGGCACCGGGACAGGCGCTGGTCATCTACCAGGACGGCTATGTGCTGGGCGGCGGCACCATCATCGGCGGGGAAAAAGAATAAATCTGTGATCAGCCTGGACGAATGACTGTCCGGGCTGAAGTTTTACTTGATTTTATCATATAATACCAACGAATTGTTCCGTGCTTCGCACTCTCACAATTCTGCCGGATATTCGCATATCGTGGGATGTACATCCCACTTTTATGCTCATATCGGGGCGGGGCAAAAGGTCTTTCATCCACATATGAGCAAGCTCATGTGGATTTAGACTTTTTGCCCCTGGTATTAACAAATTTATACTTGTGGTGCGCTTCATTTTCTATTATAATAGAGTGATGGAGTGCATTTGTGCACAAATAGAGAAAAAGAGAGTAAAGGAGAGGTATTATTTATGAAAAAATGGAAGAAACTGACAGCAGTTTTACTGACAGTTGTAATGGCAGCTTCTCTGGCCGCATGCGGCGGCAGTTCTGACGGCGGCAGCAGCACAGGGGAAAGCACATCCGATGAATCCAAGAGTTCCGGTGGGGAGCTGATCTTCACAACAGGCGGAGACCAGGGAACCTATTATGGATTCGGAAGCGTATTGGCAGGACAGATCAGTGACCTGACAGACACCACAGTAACTGCTATCGTAGGTAAGGGTTCCAAGGCCAACATCGAGGCTATGGATGCCGGTGATGCACAGTTAGGTTTCGTACAGTCTGACGTTATGTCTTATGCATATCAGGGAACAAACCTGTTTGAGGGCGCAAAGGTAGACAACTTCTCTACCGTTGCAGCACTTTACATGGAGCAGGTACAGATTGTCACACTGGATCCCGAGATCAAGTCCGTTGCTGACCTGAAGGGCAAGAACGTATCTGTTGGTGACTCCGGTTCCGGTGTTTATTTCAACGCAGTAGATATGCTTGGCGCTTATGACCTGACCATCGATGACATCAATCCTACTTACCAGTCCTTTGGTGACAGTGTAGATTCTCTGCAGGACGGCAAGATCGATGCAGCATTCATCACCGCAGGTGCACCGACCACCGCTGTAACTTCCCTGGCTGCTACCCGTGACGTATATCTTGTTCAGCTGGATGACGCGCACATCGAGAAGCTGATCGAGACCTCTCCTTACTACAGCAAGAACGTGATTCCGGCAGATGCTTATAATATGAAGGAAGACGCAACGACTGTTGCAGTAGGCGCTGTGATCATTGCAAGAGATGATGTGGCTGAGGATGACATTTACAATGTTGTTTCCGGTATTTTTGACAGCATTGATACCCTGGGACATGACAAGAAGAGTGAACTGGATCCTGAGTTCGCAGCTTCTGTAACCGCAGTACCGTATCATCCGGGCGCTGCCAAATATTTCCAGGAGAAGGGCTTTGAGGTTCCGACAAAATAATTCCGGATACGGAAATCCTTCTGTGACACTGATGTGAATAAAGAGGGGGACTGGACACCGGCCCCCTTCTTTTCTTATTTTGGTTTTATTTATTCGTGATACATGATTTTTCTGTATCCACGAATCGCTCCGGAGCGGATGGGCGCTGCGGCGCTCATTTACTATCGTTCGGAAAGGAGAGACTGCTTATGAGTTTTTTACATAAGAAAGCTGACAACGATGCTGCAGGCCATGTGTCTGCGGCGGAAGAGGTACATGATACCTCCACGGGAACCATGGAGGATGTGGAAGCGGTCATGAAGAAATATGACCGGGAATCCAATGTCCGTGTATGGGAGGGCATTCCCAGACAGGTGATCCGCTGGCTCATGGCCGGATTTTCCCTGTTCTGCCTGTATCTGACCCTGTTTGACAAGAGTCTTCCGGAGAAACGGCTGACGTTGTTCCTCGGCCTGATCATTATCATCGGTTATCTGAATTTCCCGATGCGCAAGAATCATGTGAAGCCAAACAGCGTTCCCTGGTATGATGTGATCATCATGGTGGTGGGGGCATTCCCGTTCTTCTATTTTGCTTTCAATGCACAGGATATCCTGTTAAAGAGCTATAACCAGCTCTCCAAGGATCCGTTTATGCTGACGATCGCCATCATCGGCATTCTGGCGCTGGTGGAGCTGTGCCGCCGGAGTGTGGGCGTGCCAATCCTGTGTGTGGTTGGCCTTCTGCTGATCTACACCTTTGCCAATGTTCGTTTTGGTAAAGTTATTTATGACCTGTTCTACACGACCAACGGTCTGATGAACACGCCGGTCAATGTGTGTCAGAAGTACATTGTTGTATTTATTATTTTCGGTGCGTTCCTGGAGCGGACGGGAATCGCCAACTTCTTCATCGATCTGGCCAACACGGTAGCTGGTGCATCCGCAGGCGGCCCGGCCAAGGTGGCGGTTATTTCTTCTGCCCTGTGTGGTATGGTGTCCGGTTCTTCCGTAGGTAATACGGTAACCACCGGTTCTGTGACGATCCCGATGATGAAGAAGACCGGATACAAGGGCGAGTTTGCCGGTGCCGTTGAGGCGGCAGCCTCCACAGGCGGACAGATCATGCCGCCCATCATGGGTGCCGCAGCCTTCCTGATGGCAGAGTACACCGGTGTGCCTTATGCCAAGATCGCTCTTCTGGCCATCCTTCCGGCAGTGCTGTATTTCCTCGGTATTTATATCGCAGTGCATCTGGAAGCCAAGAAGCTGGGCCTTCGGGGCTTAAGCCGTGACGAGCTGCCCAAGTTCAGCGTGCTGGTGAAGAAGATTTATCTGCTGCTGCCGCTGATCGTTCTGGTGGTGCTCGTATCCAACGGAACGAGAACGATGCAGAGTGCGGCAGCCATTGCCATTCTCGTCACCATTGCGGTTGGTATCATCAATGCGGATAACCGCATCAATTTTACAAAATGTATCGATGCACTGGAGGCCGGCGGAAAGGGAACCATTACGGTAGCCGCTGCCTGCGCCATGGCCGGTATTGTGGCTGGCTGTATCACCTCCACAGGTCTGGCGTCCAAGCTGCTGCGTGCCATCGTATCCGCTTCCGGCGGAAGAGCCATTGTGGCACTGTTCCTGACGATGATCTGCTGTATCGTGCTTGGTATGGGCGTGCCCACCACGGCAAACTACTGTATCATGGCAGCAACCTGTGCGCCGATCCTTATGAATGAGGAGATCGGTATCCCCATGCTGGCAGCGCATTTCTTCGTATTCTATTTCGGTATCGTGGCAGATATCACGCCGCCGGTAGCCCTGGCTGCCTATGCGGGTTCTGCCATCGCGAAAGCACCGCCGATGCGGACGGCGCTCAATGCCACAAGGCTTGCCATCGGTGCCTTCATCGTACCGTATATTTTTGCACTGAATCCGAAGATGCTCTTCATCGATGCCCAGTGGTATGAGGTAGTGATGATCACCATCACCGCCCTGATCGGTATGTTCGGTATGGCCGCAGGACTGGGAGGTTACATCTTCCGAAATATGAAAGTCATCGAGCGGATCATGTGTATCGCCGGTGGACTGACCCTGCTCATTCCGGGAAGTATCACAGACATTATCGGCCTCGTGCTGGTGGGTGCAGTGTGCGTCATTCAGTATGGCGATGCCAAGAAAACAAAAGCTGCAGCGTAAACGCGTGGTTAAAAAAGAATCTGAGATCAGAAAAAGAGGAACCAGTTCCCTGACGGGAGGTTCCTCTTTTTTTAAAGTGTGATGACATGAAAGGCGTCTTTGGTGGTATTTTTTACCTCATATAATACCTTATCCGCAGCCTGATACAGGTGCTCGAAGGAAAATGTGCGCCCGCTCTGGATGCCGCCCAGAGAGAGGGACGACTGGCTGCGGGGATACTCCCGGCAGACCTGTTCCCGGTATTCCCGGCAGACCCGGGTGATCTTGGAATAGATGGGGCCGGAATCCGGGCAGTGGGGCAGGAAGATGATGAACTCATCACCGCCCAGACGGAACACAATGTCGGAGGTGCGGAATGTTTTCAGCAAAAGCTTGGCTACAAACTGCAGCATCCGATCGCCCTCGTGGTGACCGTAAATGTCATTGAGGGCTTTGAAATTGTCGATGTCCATAATGAGGAAAAGATAAGGGGCATCTGTCCGGGCCCTGGAAAATTCCTGCAGCCGCATGGAGATCAGCTGCTGGCCGCCTCTGCGGTTGTACAGACCGGTCAGATCGTCCCGGACAGAGCGCTCCATGAGGATATTCTTATCCCGCACATCCTTGGATGTGTCGATGAGGACACTGATCAGAATGCTTTTCCCATTGTCCAGTGTGATCTTGCGCCCCACATCGTTGACCCACAGACAGTCCCCATCCTTCCTGAGCAGCCGGTAGTCCAGCTCATAGCAGGAACTGTGGCCCAGCTGCCGGGAAATGGCATCGGATACCTTATTTCTGTCAGCCGGGTGGATGACCCGTTCCACATAGCCGCCGGTGCAGTCGAGAAATTCCTGGTAGCTGTAGCCCAGCCAGGACAGGACGGTATCGTTGGCCATATAGAGCGGGAAACCGTTCTTCAGGTAGACACCGATGATGCCGCCGGGCATGAGCTGGCAGAGCAGACCGATGATATCCTTCTGGGAGGAAGCTTCCAGTGAGGCGATGTCCTGCGGGATTGAGATGGTCGGCAGCTCGTCCGACGGTATGGAGGCATGAATGCTGCATATGCGATAATCCTTTCCCTGCTGTCGCAGTGTGATGCTGACTGGCAGAGAAGAGATGACAGTCGGGATGTTTTCTTTGCTGTATGCCGCCATATCTATAATAAAAAAGCAGTTCCACAAGCCGGGAACCAGGAGCTGTTGATTCCAGTTATGGATTCGGAAGGTAACCGGTTCCGGGTGAATGGCAAATTCATGCTCCAGCATTTTCTGGAACCCGTTTCTGTCCAGTATTGCGGTATCTTTGCTGATACCCATAACAGAAATGGAAGGATCTGTCAGAGCGAGTGTATGTTCTGCGCTGCGCTCAGTGAGACAGGCCTGAAAAAAATGATGCACGGTCAGGTGCTCAGTTGTCATAAATTCGCCTCCCTTTGATTCTTAATTATATATTACCAAAAAAATATAAAAATACAAGATGAAATTTGTCGAAAAACAATAAAAATATCGGGGGGGGGATAGGGGAGACAGGAAAAATATAAATAAAAACGAAAAAGCAACAGAAGAAATGAATGGATAAAATTTATGAAATCGTAAGGAACAGGATAGTTGTGGGAAAGGAAGCTCTGTGCTAGAATGAGAGAATCCGAAAAGGAGGGAATGATAAGGGAATGGGCAGAAGAAAGAAAAAACACAAAGGCCTTCGGGCCGTATTTACCCTGATCGTGGTACTGCTGATCATTCTGGCAGCAGTATTGGTCTGGGGCGGACAGCTTGGTAAAACGGTGAAGAAGAAGGCGGCAGGTGCAGTGCTGCAGCAGATTTCCCAGCAGGCGGCGGAATCCTCCGACGGGACAGCCACCGGGGATGCAGCGGCGGTGCTTGGCCAGGTATACAGCAATATGGATGAGGCAGACCAGGAGAAGCTGCAGGAGATCATTGCGGATAACGCGGACCAGGAGACGCTGGAGGATGTGAAGAGCTATGTGGAGAGCGGAGACACCGACGGGCTGATCCAGTATGCCCAGGAAAATTTTTCCGCAGAGGACAGCGAGGCGGCCATGGAATTATACGAGAAATACAAAGATCAGCTGGGGCAGTAGCCTCAGCTGATCTTTTGCCGTCCGGCGTTACAGATGATGTGCTTTTGTCATGGTGACAGGAATGCCTTCCACAGGCTGCTCCCCGTCCGGTTGTGCCGCTTCCTTTTTGGTGGCGGAGGCCGGGCGGAATCCGATGCTTGTGTGGATGATCAGGCCATCCAGCAGCATGAACAGGGACGGCAGGATAAAGATAACACAGAACATACTGACAATGGCGCCCCGGGCCATCAGATTGCACAGGGAACTGATGATATCAATGTCCGAATAAATGGCTACGCCGAAGGTGGCGGCAAACAGCCCCAGTGCGCTGACGATAACGGATGGGATAGATGTTGCCAGTGCGATGGTCACGGCATCTGTTTTGCTCTGCCCGCTGCTTCGCTCCAGCTTATACCGGGTCGTCATGAGAATGGCGTAGTCCACGGTGGCGCCCAGCTGGATCGTACTGATACAGATCGGCGCGATGAAGGGCAGGGAGGTATTGGTATAATAAGGCAGTCCCAGGTTGATGAAGATGGCAAATTCGATGACTGCCACAAGAATAAACGGCAGGGAAATACTCTTTGTTACCAGGGCAATGATAATGAAAATGGCAGCAATAGAGATGGTGTTGACCACCCGGAAATCTTCGTCGGTCACTTCGATCATATCCTTGGTGCAGGGTGCTTCTCCGATGAGCATACCTGTGGGATCATACTGCTTCAGCACGCCGGTAATGGCATCCAGCTGGGCATTGACCTCGTCGCTGGCTGTCTTGTATTCCGAGTTGATGAGCAGCAGCTTCCAGTGCTCGCTTTCCAGCGTTTCCATCAGTTTATCCGGCAGCATATGCCGCGGGATCCGGGGACCCAGTACCGCATCGGTGCCCAGCACATATTTGACGCCCGGAATCTCTTCCATCTCATGGATCATGTCCTGGGTTTCCTTTACCGTCATGGACGAATCGGTGAGCACCATGTGCGTGGAGCCGACCGTAAAGTTTTCCTGCAGCCGGTCGTTGGCGATGATGTAGGGAATGTAATCCGGCAGGCTGGCCCCCAGATCATAGTAAACAGCTTCGTTGGTTTTGCGGTAGCCGAACAGCGCCGGAACAAGCAAAACGGCAAAGATCACCAGCGGCCATGCGAAATGCTTCGTCACGCCCCGGGCCAGCTTGGCGGCGTCCGGGATGAGAGAGCGGTGCTTTGTTTTCTGCAGTACCCGGTCAAACACCAGGATCAGGGACGGCAGGGTGGTGACGCAGCCCACCACGCCCAGCAGGACGCCTTTTGCCATGACGACGCCCAGATCCTTGCCCAGCGTAAAGCTCATGAAGCACAGGGCGATGAAACCGGCCACGGTGGTGACAGAGCTGCCCACCACGGAGGACAGGGTGGCGTTGACTGCTTCTGCCATGGCCTCCTTTTTGTCGGCGTGGGTTTCCTTGTGCTCATTGTAGCTGTGCCAGAGGAAAATCGAATAGTCCATCGTGACAGCCAGCTGCAGCACCGCGGACAGAGCCTTTGTCAGATAGGAGATCTCCCCGAGAAAATAGTTTGTGCCCATGTTCAGCAGGATAGCCATGCCGATGCTGGCCAGAAAGATCAGAGGGATGATCCAGTTGTCCAGGAAAAGAACCATGGCGGCGCAGGCCATGATCACGGCCAGCCCTACATAGATGGGTTCCTCTTTTTCACACAGATCTTTTAAATCCGTAACGAGAGCGGACATGCCGGAGACAAAGCAGTGTTCGCCGGTGAGGGAGCGGATTTCCCGGATGGCATCCATGGTGTCGTCCGATGAGGTGGATGTATCGAAAAAGACGGCCAGCATGGTGCTGTCCCCAGCATTGAAGGCGTCATAAATCTTTTGGGGCAGCATGTGCATGGGGATGGACAGGTCTGAAAAGCTGTCATACCACAGTACGGTCTCCGCATGGGGCACGGCTGCAATCTTTTCCTTCAGCGAAATGACATCTTTGCCCTGCATGTTTTCCACAATGATAAAAGAAAAAGCACCCTTGCCAAAATCTTCCAGCAGAAGATCCTGGCCGGTGACCGTGTCCATGCCGTCAGGCAGATAGTTGAGCATATCGTAGTTGATGCGCGTAGCCTGCATGCCGATGACAGACGGAATGAGAAGCACCAGCGCAGCGATCAGAATCGGTATGTGAAACTTGACAACAAATTTCCCAAATTTCATAAAATCCCCCCCCTGTGTTTGTTGATAATTTTATTCTAACGGGAACAAAGAGGGGATTAGAATATACAAAAAAGTGAAAAGTGCATAACAGAAATACAAAAAACGGGATTTGTTTATAAAAAATAACGAAAAACTAGTTGTTTTTTACAGAATCAGCTGCCTGGCGGAACAATTCCATGTCTGCTTCCGTTAAACGGATGCTGGCGACGAGAGATTTTCCCTCGGGAGTGGTCACCTTCATCTCAATTACGGTGCCTTCTTTTAACGCTTTGGCCTGGATGGCCCGGAAAAACGGCGCCAGCTTCGGGTGCCGGCGGTTAAACTGCATCCAGGCGTCCTTCAGCTGCATCAGTTTTAAAGGATTGATTCCCATTCGTAAATACCTCCTTTGAAGCATATTGTTTTTCTTTTGATTGTACCATAGTAGGACCCTTTATTCCAACGGATAAAGAACTGGATTTTTGAATGGGAATATGATATCTTAATCTCAGAGTTGGAATTATTTTTTTAAAAATTGAAACTTTTTTGCATAATTCAGAGTCTAATAACAGAAAGATATAAAAAGTAGCTATAAGGAGGCTCTATGATTATGAAGAAAAAAATTGTAACGATGATATTGGTGATGGCAGTCAGTGCAACCGCAATGGTAGGCTGCGGATCAAAGCAAAATGGCAGCCAGGCACCGCAGGAAAGTACTGCCGCGCAGGAGTCAACCGAGAGTTCAGAAGCTGCATCCACAATCAGCGGAACTTTGGATGAGGTTAAGAGTTTTATGTTTGTTGTGACAGATGACCAGGGCGCTTCCTATGCATTCACGTTCAGCGGAGACAAACCGGAAGGTCTGGATAAAGTACAGGTCGGGGATTCTGTAACGGTAACTTATACAGGAACCGTATCAGAAGTGGATCCGTTTGAAGGGGAAGTGCTGTCTGTAGAAGCAAACAAATAATCATCGATCCGGAATGTCAGTCCGGTGAAAGCGGGAAAGAGCTGGTGCTTTTTAGGTGTGGTCATTTAAAAAGAATCAGCTCTTTTGCATGACAGGAAAAGCGGTGGGCATTAGACGGGAGGAAGTGAACGGTCGGGACGAAGTCTGATCGACGGAGAATGAGAAGAAAACAAAAGCAAAGAAAACAGGCGTGGTTTTGCCGGTTGCTGGGAACAGCAGCCATAATGCTGTTGCTGGGGGTGGCAGATTTCCTGCGCAAAGACAGCGCACAGAGTTCTGTTCCGGCAGTGCACGGACAGCTGAAGGTCCATTTCCTGGATGTAGGACAGGCAGACAGTATTCTGATCCAGACCGCAGATGCTGCGATGCTGGTTGATGCAGGGACAAATGAGGCAGGAGCGTCAGTGGTATCCTATATTCGTTCACAGGGCATTGAAACGCTGGATTATGTGATCGGAACCCATCCGCATGAAGATCATATCGGAGGACTGGACGATGTGATCCGGCAGCTGAATGTAAAAGAAGTCATTTTGCCGGATAAGATCCATACAACGAAGACTTTTGAGGATGTGCTGGATGCCGTGGAAGAGAAGGATCTTTCTGTGACAACGGCGCATCAGGGGGATGACTATTCTCTGGGAGATGCGGGATTTACAATTATCGCACCCTGTGAGGGAAAAGACTACAAAGACGAGTTGAATAACTGGTCTGTGGGGATACGGCTGGTCTACGGGGATACCAGCTTCGTTATGACCGGTGATGCAGAAAAAGAGGCGGAAGCAGACATGCTTGCCTCCGGTGAAAACCTGCAGGGAGACGTGTGGAAAGCGGCCCATCATGGCAGCTCCACTTCAAATACAGGGCAGATGCTGGATGCGGTACAGCCGACATATGCGGTAATCTCCTGCGGAAAAGACAATTCCTACGGACATCCCCATAAGGAGACGCTGGAAGCCTTTGAAAAGAGAGGCATTCAGGTGTTCCGCACGGATGAACAGGGCACCATTGTTGCCACAAGTGACGGGAAAAGCCTGACCTTTTCTGCAGGCAGATAGCTGGCAGCGGCTTTACAGGAAGCGAAGGTGCAGGGAAGGATCTGATGCTTCCCGAATGTCGGGAGAATGCAAAAAACAGATGAAAGGATACCGATATCAAAAGAACAGAAGAGGGCAGGTGATCATATGCGATTAATTGTAGACCGTACAGAGGGGAACAGGGTAATCTGTGAACAGGAGGATGGCACAAATATAGAGCTGTCGGTGACGTGCTTTAAGACACGCCCCCAGGACGGCACTGTTGTGGTATGGGACGGCATACTGGCTCTGCCGGATCCGGCAGCAACTGCGGCAAGGAAGCAGAAGCTGCAGAGCCGGTTCGACCGGATGAAAAAGGAATAAAACCATATGGATGGATTACAGAAAAAAGAAGTGAAGATACCGCAGAAAGGGGACTCATTATGGAGAAAGGCGGAAAATGGAAAAGAGCAGAAGTGATATGCATAATGATTGTTCTGGTGCTTCTGGCTCTTTTGGCAAAAGCATTTTATCAGCCGGAAACAATGGATGAGCGAAGTGCGGTTTATTCCCTTGGAAGTGGATGGTATCAGCTCCGGGATGGGGAACGGATCAATTTGCAGCTTCCTGGTACGGTTATGGCAGATACCGATGGAAAAGTCATGCTTTATAACGATACGCTTTCCGCATTGGATGTGGGGATGGTTATTTCAACAAGAGGGGTAGAGCATCATCTGGAAATCTGTATGGGTGATCAGGTTCTTTATCAATACAGAAATCAGGAATTTCAGAAGAACCTGCAGATGCAGGGAAAAATCTGGGCGGATGTTTTCCTGCCGAAAGAGACCGGGCAGGAGCCGGTATGCCTGATCTATGAAGGCAAGAAAAATGGACAGCTGTACATACAGGCACCCATAATCGGAAGCTTCGCTGCTGTTATCAGGAACCACGTGAAGGAGGCTTTCTTTTCTGTTCTGATAATGTTGGGTATGCTGGGACTGGGGGTTGCTTCTGTAATCATATATCTGTATATCAGGCACCGCCAGATTGAGGAGAAACGATTCCTTAATGTGGCATATTTTCTGATTTTATGTGATTTCTGGTGTATACTGGATTCCGGCATGTATCAGATGTATGGCAGACAGACTGCGGCAGGAACCTTGATTTCCTTTTATGCGTTTATGCTCATGTCTGTTCCCATGCTGCGTTTTGTACAAAACACGGTAAGAAAAAAACGTGCAGTGGGTTCCTGAAATATGGGTTTTTCTGTTGTATGGAAATGCCATTTTGCAGGGGATCCTTCATGTTGTATTTGCCATTCCGTTTATCCATATGCTGTTTATCACGCATCTTGTGCTATTTACCGGAGTGGTGGCGATGCTCCTCCTTTTGTGGAAGGAATATCGAAGAGAACGGGAGCAGGAATTGGAACTGTGCCTGAAGGCGTTTGGGGTGTTAGGGATCAGTGGCCTGCTCGCGCTTGTTCTGTATTGGATATTTTCTATTTACTGGTATGATGCTGTATTTCGGTTTGGAATTCTGTTATTCATCGCTATCCTGTTTGGAGGATTGCTGAATAAGGTATCCGGTGATATTCAGTTTCGTCTGGAACAGGCTGTTTATGAAAGAATGTCTTTGGAAGACCGGATGACGGGGCTGAAAAACAGAAAGGCATTTGAAAACCGTCTGGAGGAGATTCAGGAGGAGGCAATATTACTTGAAAATGCACTGCTTTTGTTTGTAGATATGAAAGGACTGAAAAACATCAATGATCGTTATGGAATGCAGGTGGGAGATGAAGCGGTTATCCGAACTGCACGCTGTCTTCGGACGGCAGGGGATATTGCAGGGCAGGAGGCGGATTGTTATCGGACTGAGGGGAATGAGTTTGCAGTCATTATAACCAATCCGCAGATACAGCCGCAGGAATGGGAAACATCTGTTAAAAATGAAATGAAAAAAAGAGCCGGAAAGCAGATATCGTGTCCGGTTGAGGTTTGGATACAGCTATCTGAGAAAAGAAGACGGCGTCCTTCAGTCTGTCAGTGACTGGAAGGCACAGGCAGACCGGATGTTGCATGAAATAATATGACAATCAGTGGAGGACAGGTATGGTTTATAACATAGATTTTCTGATCGCGGCAATGGTTATATTGTTGTTGGTTCTGTGGTATTTTCTGGGACAGAAAAGAGCAGAGGATCTGAATAATCAGGTATTTCTTTTCTTTGCGATTTTGGGAAGTATGGATGTGGTCGCTGAACTTATCAGCAATTATTATATTACATCCGAAAACAGTGATTTTGGAATAGCTGCGACGCTTGCAACCACTGTTTTTTATCTGCTTCAGGCATTGCTTCCGTTTATCCTGATCTGTTATATCCGGACATTGCATGATCATAAAATCGTTTCGCTTAAAAAAATGTGGCTGTCCGGATTTCCAACGCTTGTGCTTGCGGGAATTGTGCTGACCAATCCGTTTACCGGAAAACTGTTTTATTTTGATGTATCAGCAGGCTATGTAAAGGGGCCGTGGTATATGCTGATGTATTACAGTACGATCTGCCATTTGCTGGCTGCCATGATGCTTGCGATGCACTGGAGAAAAGATCTTGGAGCGCGAAAGATTAAAGTACTGCTGGAGATACTTGTATTATCTGGTGGAGGAGTCGTCATTCAGCTGTTATATCACCCGATCCTGACAACCGGATTCGGCCTGAGCCTTGGAATACTGGCTCTGTTTATCACCATCAACAATCCCCGTGCCAATATGGACAGCCTTACCGGAGTATACAATCATTTTTATTTAACCAGAAAAAGCAATGAGCTGATCGCGGGAGGAAAAGCATTCCATATTATTACTGTGTATCTTTACCGGCTGAAACATATCAATAAAATTACAGGGATCCAGGGCGGCGATCATATGTTACAGCTGACGGCCGGAAGACTTGCGGAATTATGCGGGAAAAAGGTGTTCCGCATTACCGGAAAAACGTTTTCTGGTGCTGACCGGTTCCCTGGAAGAATATGAGTATTATCTTGCACAGCTGAAACAGATGTTTGATGTGAGCAGGAAAGCAGATGTGGAACAGAAGAATATTACAATGCCTGTGATCTTAAGCGGTATCATTAATGCGGAAAAACTGGGGGACAGCGGCCTTGTACTGGAGTATGCGGAATATCTGGAATCTTTGGCACCTCAAAGCGGTGTGACGGAAGTGATACAGGATGACCGTCAGACACTGAATGGATTTCTGTATAATAAAAAGGTAGAGCAGTTTTTACACACAGCAATTACCGAGAATCTTTTTGAAATTTACTATCAGCCGGTATATTCCACAAGAGAGAAGCAATTTATTACGCTGGAAGCACTGAGCCGCCTGCATCACCCGCAACTTGGCTGGATTGCACCGGATGTGTTTATTCAGATCGCGGAAAAGAATCATATGATCGAACAGATTACGGATCTGCAGTTCTGCCGTGTCTGCAGATTTTTAAGCGAGAACAGGTGGCTGATGGATCAGCTCCTGAATGTGAAGGTTAATCTGTCTGCTTTGGATCTGATGAAAAATGATTGCAGCAGCCATTTTATCCAGATGATGGATGCATTTGAAATTCCCCATAACTGGATCCAGTTTGAGATTACCGAGACGGTCGCGACAGAATACAATGTAAGCATCAGAAAGGTTGTGGATGAGTTTTCGGCTGCAGGTATCCGGCTTTGTCTGGATGATTTCGGCTCCGGATATGCGAATCTGAATACAGTTATGAGACTTCCGTTTTCTACGATCAAGCTTGACCGGTCGCTTCTTTTTGATATTTGCTGCAATGAAAAGCGTGCCATGTTCTATCAGAGTATTGTCGGGACTTTCCATAGAATGAATTACCATATCGTTTCTGAAGGGGTGGAAACAGAAGAAGAGGTAGAACTGATCAGCCGCTGGGGGGTTGATATGATTCAGGGTTATTATTTTTCCAGACCGCTTCCGGAAAAAGATCTGCTGGCATTATTACAGAAAAAAGCATAAAGGCAGAAAACGGAGTCTCCGTTACCGGGCAGGAGACTCCGTTTTCTGATGGTTCTGTTCCTTTTCCGCATACATCCGCTGATCGGCAAGGATACGGATCTTACTGGTGTCTTCGGATTCCAGCGGATAGATGGCATACCCGCAGCTGGCTCCGATCGTTAATGTCTTGTCGTCGATGATATAGGGACAGACCAGGGACCGGATGATCCGGTCTTTTGTTTGCCTGCAAAGAGGCTCCGGCATGTTGGCGCTGATGATCAGGGCAAATTCGTCGCCTCCGATGCGGAAGGCAAGATCGTTATTGCGGCTACATTCCTGAAGGCGTCTTGCAACCTCTTTTAACAGTTTGTCCCCTGTGTCGTGTCCGTAAGTATCATTGACCGGTTTAAAATGATCCAGATCAAGATAGTAGAGGACAAAGGGGAGCTTTTGCTGCTCCTTCTGATGCAGAACGCGGCTGAAATACCGTTCATTGAATAATCCTGTCAGACCATCGGTGTTTGCAAGATTCTCAAGTTCATGACGTTTGCCAATATCCTGTGCGATCATCATGACCTTTAGCGGAATGTCATTTTCGTCCCATTCTACGGCAACCACATTCATGATCATATAGACGTTTTCGGTGCGTCCGCCATACTCTATTTTCAGGATACCGTTTCCTTTGCGAAGAACCTTTTGCAGATAGTCTTTGTCTAACAGCTGGTTTATCTTCATATTTTCCGTATCCGATAATATGACATATTTTCGGGTTATTGCATCGATCAGCTCCTGATAGGCTCCGGTGTGGGAATACAGATCCTCATCACGGATGTACTCATGATATTCATAACGCGCATTGACCAGATCCACCACCGCATAGCGGTCTACAAGCTGCGTCATGCCCCAAAACAGCTGATCGGTCTGTTCTTTTTGCTTTTTCAGTGCTTCATGCATTGCTTTCTGGTGCTGCAGTTTCAAACTGGTATGTAATGTGGCAAGTCGCAAAAGCAGGAGAAGAAGACAGACGGCCAGGGCAGAGATCATTGCCAGCGTAAGGCGCAGGATCCGCTGGTCAGCAGAATTCACAGCATCTGCCTGTACAATGCCGATAATACTCCAGTCGTTGATGCCGACGGGCTGATAAACCAGATAATAGGAATGGCCGTTGCTGTGAAATGCGGCACTTCCTTCGGTCGTTTGCTCAAGATTGCGCTGCATAACGGCAAAGGTATTCTCAGAAAAAACAGCGTTATTTTTTAAATAGGTAAACAGATTATCCTGCCCTGCCAGAAATGTGGACTGGGACTCCAGGGAAAGGATGACACTGCCTCTGGCATTGACCAGATAGCAGCTGCTCTTATCTCCGTATACATTATCGGAAATCATGTTTTCAACGGTACTGACATCATAGCTTACGGCAACTCCGGTATAGCTTACGTTATCCGGTGTAAATGATTTACTTAGCGGAACTGCAAATACAACCTTATGCTTTCCGTTGCTGGCTGTGTAATCAGAGATGACTGCCTGTCCGGATGCGTACATTTTTTGAAATACATTCCGGATACTGTCAGCAGTTCCTTTTCGGTCACTGGCTGTGAGATAATCACAGTTTTCGTTGAACATATAGAAATCACTGTACTGCCAGCTGCTTTTGCGGTTTGCAAATTCCCGCCATGCGGTTTCTATATTTCCGGAATCTGTAATGTATTGCAGATTTGCATCCCAGTCGGACAACACATTCCAGTTGCGCTGGGCAAACAGGGTGAAAGTCCGGTTGACCTGCGTGTAAGTGGCAAGCAGATGGGCTGAGTTTTCTTTGTAGAGTGCCTGCTGGATATAATAACGATACAGGAAGATCCCGGACAGGAGAACTGTCACGATCGCAAGCATAAGGGAAAGGGTTTTGCAATTCTTGCCCATAAGTATCCCCCCTTCATTGTCTGCAAAGGAAAGTGATCCGAAGTTGTTTGTTTTATTATAGCATGTTTTTTTATTCAAAAAACGGGAAATTGATAACTTTTCAAATTACTTTTCAAAATATCGGAAGAATGGATCTCATTTTCACAGGGGAATAAAATCCGGCTTCCTTCCCCGGAATAAGCTATAGTAGCGAAAGCCGCAGGCTTTTAACAGGTCGGGCACCACATCAAAATCCCAGGCAATGTGCTCCGGCTTATGGGCGTCGGAGCCGATGGTAAGGATCTCTCCTCCCAGTTCCCGGTAACGTTTCAGAATGTCCGTGTGCGGATGTGCGAAGCCAAGACCGTATTTCAGGCCGGAGGTGTTCAGCTCGATGCCGATGCCTTTTTCGATGGCAGTCCTTAATATCTCATCGATGATGTCAGCATAGTCGCTGCAGTGATAGGAGGAGGCGCCGCCGTGGCCGTAGCGAACGATATAGTCCAGATGGCCGTACACCTGAAAGCCGTCAAAGGCCCGCAGGTTGGACAGGATGGCATCGAAATAGCTGCCGTAGATTTCCGCATCGGTGCGTCCCTCCATATGGTGCTGGTAATAGGGGTCGAAGCCGTCCAGCAGATGGGAGGAACCGATGATGAAATCAAAGGGCCAGGCTTTCTGATAATCGGCAAAATAGGACACCAGATGCTCCTGGAGGCCGAATTCCACGCCAAAGAGCAGCTCGATCCGGCCTTCATAGAGGGCTTTGATCCGCTGAAATTCTCTATAATAAGAAGCGGTATCCAGGTCGAAGCAGATATCGTCGTCCTCGTCCGGATAATCCACGTCCAGATGATCGGTAAAGCACATGGTTTTCAGGCCAAGCGCGATGCCCCGACGTACCATATCTTCCATGGGCGCCTCGCTGTCGCCGGAAAAAGCACAGTGCAGATGACAGTCGGTAACAATCATGGTAAATTTCTCCTCGAATAATTTTTCATAAAAAATAATAAAATAAAAATCAGAAAAAGTCCATAGTTATACGAAATATCCAAATAAGGGCTAAAATAAGGAAAAATGGGAAATTTACTTGAAATTTTTATCAAAATTGGGTAGAATGAGAAGTGGATTGCGACGGGCTTAAAATGCAATCCGAAAATGTTAAAGTATGCTGCAAAAAGCAGTAATTCAAAACTTTAGGAGGAATAAAAATGGCAGTAAAAGTAGCGATCAATGGTTTTGGACGTATCGGACGTCTGGCATTCAGACAGATGTTTGGAGCAGAAGGATATGAGGTTGTTGCAATCAACGATCTGACTGATCCGAAGATGCTGGCTCATTTATTAAAATATGATTCTTCTCAGGGAAGATATGCACTGGCTGACAAGGTAGAGGCAAAAGAGGACTCTATCGTTGTTGACGGCAAAGAGATCAAGATCTACAAAGAGGCTGACGCTTCCAAGCTTCCTTGGGGCGAGATCGGTGTTGACGTAGTTCTGGAGTGCACAGGCTTCTACACCTCCAAGGCTAAGGCTGAGGCTCATATCACAGCTGGCGCTAAGAAGGTTGTTATTTCCGCACCGGCAGGCAATGACCTTCCGACCATCGTTTACAGCGTAAACGAGAAGACACTGACACCGGATGACAAGATCATTTCCGCTGCATCCTGCACAACCAACTGCCTGGCTCCTATGGCAAAGGCTCTGAATGATTATGCACCGATTCAGTCCGGTATCATGGCTACCATTCATGCATATACCGGTGACCAGATGGTTCTTGACGGACCTCACAGAAAAGGCGACTTCCGCAGAGCTCGTGCAGCAGCTGTGAATATCGTTCCCAACTCCACAGGTGCAGCTAAGGCAATCGGCCTGGTTATCCCTGAGCTGAACGGCAAGCTGATCGGTTCCGCACAGCGTGTTCCGGTTCCGACAGGTTCCACCACCATCCTGATCGCAGTTGTAAAGGGCAGCGACGTAACAAAGGAAGGCATCAACGCAGCTATGAAGGCAGCTTCCTCCGCATCCTTCGGATACACAGAGGAGCAGCTGGTATCTTCTGATATTGTAGGCATCACCTATGGTTCTCTGTTCGATGCAACACAGACCATGGTTTCCAAGATCTCCGATGACCTCTATGAGGTACAGGTAGTATCCTGGTACGACAACGAGAACTCCTACACAAGCCAGATGGTTCGTACAATCAAATACTTTGCAGAGCTTGCATAATCCGTTGTAGATAGATAGTAAGACCTGTCAGGGTCCGGTCTTAAAGGGCCGGGCCCTTTTCTAGTGTTTCAAATATTTAGGAGGAAGAGAAAATGCTGAATAAAAAATCTGTTGATGATATTAATGTAAAAGGACTTCGTACCCTGGTAAGATGTGACTTCAACGTTCCGCTGAAGGATGGCGTGATCACAGACGAGAACCGTCTCGTTGCTGCACTGCCCACCATCAAGAAGCTGATCGCAGACGGCGGCAAGGTGATCCTTTGCTCCCACCTGGGCAAGCCGAAGGGAGAGCCCAAGCCGGAGCTGTCTCTTGCACCGGTAGCAAAGCGTCTGTCCGAGCTTCTGGGCCAGGAAGTAAAATTCGCTGCTGATCCTGAGGTGGTAGGTCCCAACGCAAAAGCAGCTGTTGCAGCCATGAAGGACGGCGATGTGATCCTTCTGGAGAACACCCGTTACAGAAAAGAAGAGACCAAGAACGGCGAGGAGTTCAGCAAAGAGCTGGCATCCCTGGCTGATGTATTTGTAGATGATGCATTCGGAACCGCACACCGTGCACACTGCTCCAATGTGGGTGTGACAAAATATGTGAAGACATCTGTTGTTGGTTACCTGATGCAGAAAGAGATCGATTTCCTCGGAAACGCAGTGACCAATCCGGAGCGCCCGTTCGTGGCAATCCTGGGCGGTTCCAAGGTTTCCTCCAAAATTTCCGTTATCAACAATCTGCTGGACAAGGTAGATGTGCTGATCATCGGCGGCGGCATGTGCTTCACTTTCGCAAAGGCACAGGGCGAGGAAGTCGGCAAATCCCTCGTAGAGGATGATTACCTGGATTACGCAAAAGAGATGATTGAGAAGGCAAAGGCAAAAGGCGTGAAGCTTCTCCTTCCGGTAGATACCGTTGCAGCAAAAGAGTTTTCCAACGATTCCCCGTACCGTGTGGTTGAGGGCAGCCTGGCAGCAGATGAGATGGGCCTGGATATCGGACCGAAGACCCAGAAGCTGTACGCAGACGCTGTAAAAGATGCCAAGACCGTTGTTTGGAACGGACCGATGGGCGTATTCGAGATGCCGAATTTCGCTGCTGGTACCATCGCTGTGGCAAAGGCTCTGTCTGAGATCGACGGCACAACCATCATCGGCGGTGGTGATTCCGCAGCAGCAGTCAACACCCTGGGATTTGGCGATAAGATGACCCATATCTCCACAGGCGGCGGCGCTTCCCTGGAATTCCTGGAGGGCAAAGAGCTTCCCGGTGTTGCAGCAGCCAACGACAAATAAGAACCGTTTTTTCAATATTGGAGGAAATGAAGATGGCAAGAAGAAAGATTATCGCAGGCAACTGGAAGATGAACAAGACTCCGTCAGAGGCCCTTTCCCTTATTGAGGAGCTCAAGCCCCTGGTGGAGACGAAGGATGCAGACGTTGTATTCTGTGTTCCGGCCATTGACCTGATGCTGGCCGTTGAGGCAGTGAAGGGAACCAATATTGAGATTGGTGCCGAGAATATGTATTTCGAAGAGAGCGGCGCATTTACCGGGGAGATTTCCCCGGCAATGCTCACCGATGTGGGCGTGAAATACGTCATCATCGGCCACTCCGAGAGAAGAGAATATTTTGCCGAGACAGATGAGACTGTGAACAAGAAGGTGAAGAAAGCCTTCGAGCATGGCCTGACACCGATCATCTGCTGCGGAGAGTCTCTCAAACAGAGAGAGCAGGGCATCACCCTGGACTGGATCCGTCAGCAGATCAAGATTGCATTCCTGGATGTAACGGCAGAGCAGGCGGCTACCGCAGTCATCGCTTATGAGCCCATCTGGGCCATCGGCACCGGCAAGGTGGCTACCACAGAGCAGGCGCAGGAAGTGTGCGGCGCCATCCGTGCATGCATCGCCGAGATCTACGACGAGGCAACCGCACAGGCTATCCGCATCCAGTACGGCGGAAGCGTATCCGCTGCAAGTGCACCGGAGCTGTTTGCACAGCCGGATATCGACGGCGGTCTGGTAGGCGGCGCTTCTCTGAAAGCCGATTTTGGAAGAATTGTAAACTATGATAAATAAATACAGGTAAAATCATGAAATGGTTCAGCCATGACAAACGAGAACAGCAATCGTGCTTGCACGAAAAGTTGAGCGAGTGCAGGCATGGCTGAACTGTTGTTTCAAGAAGGAAGATGAAAATATGAGCAAAAAACCGACTGTTTTAATGATTTTGGACGGATACGGACTCAGTGATAAAACAGAGGGCAATGCGGTTGCTCTGGCCAAGACCCCGGTGATGGATGCCCTGGAAAAAGAGTATCCCTTTGTAAAGGGTTATGCCAGCGGCCTGGCAGTGGGACTGCCGGAGGGCCAGATGGGCAACTCTGAGGTGGGCCACCTGAACATGGGCGCAGGCCGTATCGTATATCAGGAACTGACAAGAATCACAAAAGAGATCCAGGATGGCGATTTCTTCAAGAATGAAGAGCTTCTGGCAGCTGTGGAGAACTGCAAGGCACATGATTCTGCCCTGCATCTGTATGGCCTCTTATCTGACGGCGGCGTACACAGCCACAACACCCATCTGTATGCCCTGCTGCAGATGGCGAAGGATCACGGCCTGAAGAAAGTATATGTACACTGCTTCCTGGATGGCAGAGATACCCCTCCGGCATCCGGCAAGGATTATATCGAGCAGCTGCTGGATAAGATGAAAGAGATCGGTGTGGGCGAGGTTGCCAGCGTCATGGGCCGTTACTACGTGATGGACCGTGACAACCGCTGGGATCGTGTGGAGAAAGCTTACCGTGCCATGACCGCCGGTGAGGGCGAGACCGCAGTGTGCCCGCTGTGCGCCGTATCCGCATCCTATGACAAAGAAGTGACCGATGAGTTCGTTGTACCCACCGTCATCGTGAAAGACGGCAAGCCGGTGGCAACCGTACAGGACAACGACTCCATCATTTTCTACAATTTCCGCCCGGACCGTGCAAGAGAGATCACCCGCGCCTTCTGTGCGGATGAGTTTGACGGTTTCCCGCGGGAAAAACGGATCAATGTAAAATACGTTTGCTTCACCGAGTATGATGTGACCATCCCCAACAAGAGCGTGGCCTTCAAGAAGGTGGAAGTGACCAACACCTTCGGTGAGTACCTGGCAGCGCATCATATGACCCAGGCGAGAATCGCTGAGACCGAGAAATACGCCCATGTCACCTTCTTCTTCAACGGCGGCGTGGAAACACCCAACGAGGGCGAGGATCGGATCCTTGTAAAATCCCCGAAGGTTGCCACCTACGACCTGAAACCGGAGATGAGCGCTTACGAGGTTTGCGACAAGCTGGTGGATGCCATCACCGGTGGAAAATACGATGTGATCATCGTGAACTTTGCAAACCCGGATATGGTCGGCCACACCGGCATCATCGAGGCAGCAGTGAAAGCGGTTGAGGCAGTGGACGAGTGTGTGGGCAGAGCAGTTGAGGCCATCAAGAAAGTGGACGGCCAGATGTTCATCTGCGCAGACCACGGCAACTGCGAGCAGCTCATCGACGAGAAGACCGGCGAACCTTTCACCGCGCATACCACCAACCCGGTTCCGTTCCTGCTTGTGAACTACGACCCGGCTTACACCCTGCGCGACGGCGGCTGCCTGGCAGACATCGTTCCGACCATGATCGAGATGATGGGTATGGAGCAGCCCAAGGAGATGACCGGCAAGTCTCTTCTGGTGCGCAGGTAATCACTGTGCGTGAATGATGAAAATATGTGGAGCAGGATGAAAATGTCCTGCTCCTTTTCCATAGCCTTGGCGTTCTTCGCTGCTTTGCAGCCTTTTTGATCATAGGATGTTAATATTTCCGTCAGAAAAAGGAAAGGATAAAGACCATAATATAGGGTATAGTATGATTGGACAGGATTGTGCCAATGTTTTATGATGGTGCAGTTCAACGATATGATATCAGATCGGAAGATGTCAGGAGGAGTTGTGATGAAGAAAAAAAGACGGAGCAAAAAGAAGCGGGCGACTGTGGGCGGCCGGCTGCCTGACTGTGATTCTCTGTGCGGGGATCATTTTTTACGGATATCGGATGGCCCGGGCACCACAGGAGCGTGAAAGCCAGGATACTGCCCAGGAGGAAAATGCAGCCCAGGCGGGCAATACCACCAATGTGGAGGCGCAGGTGAAGGACAATCCGGATGCGAAAGATGAGACAGGAAATGGTGAGGAAACCGGCGCTGGTGATACTGCCAGTGTAGATGGACAGACTTCTGCCGATGGTACTTCCGGGGATGGATCCGGTGCCGATGCGACTAATGCCGGAAGCACTGGAAGTGCGGAGGCAGATATGGCAGCCTCTGCGGGAACGGCAGACGGCATCATTAGCAGTACTGCAGGTTCCGGCGCAGACAGCCGGGCAAAATATACCGGCGATATTTCTGCACTGGACAATACGCTTCAGGGATGGGGACAGGGCGTACAGTTCGACAGTCTGAACCGACCACAGGGAGCGGTGACAGCACAGGAAAAATATGGAAAATACAGTGCGGATTTCATCCGTACCGATGAGTCGGATGCGAAGCGCATTTACCTGACCTTCGATGAAGGATATGAGAACGGCTATACTTCCCGGATTCTGGACGTGCTGAAAGAGAAAAACTGTCCGGCTGTGTTTTTTGTGACTATGCCATATGTCAAACAGCAGCCGGAACTGATCCGACGGATGATTGATGAGGGCCACATTGTAGGAAACCATTCCGTTACCCATCCGTCCGGGGGACTGCCGTCCCAGAGCCGGGAGCAGCAGGAGAGAGAATTGCTGGATCTGCACGATTACGTGAAGGAGAATTTCGGTTATGAGATGTCCCTGTTCCGCTATCCGGCGGGCAAATTCAGTGAACAGTCGCTGGCTATCGTCCAGAATGTGGGTTATACAAGTGTTTTCTGGAGCTTTGCCTATAAGGACTGGGATCCGGACAACCAGCCGGAAGCGACAGCTGCCCTGGCCAAATTAAAGGAACGGCTGCATCCCGGCGCTATTTATCTTTTGCACGCAGTATCCAGCACCAATACTCAGGTACTGGGGCAGTTCATTGACGATGCCCGGGCCGCGGGATATGAATTTGTGCCCTACAGGTAGGCGCTCGAACACATAAAATCTCCCGTCTGTCGCATACTAACACAGATGTTGACAGACAGGAGGTTTTTTTATGTGCAAAATTGAAAGAATCCATGCCCGGGAAATTCTGGATTCCCGGGGAAACCCGACGGTAGAGGTGGAAGTGCACACCGTTTCCGGTGCCTTTGGCCGGGCAGCGGTTCCCTCCGGTGCTTCTACCGGTATCCATGAAGCGCTGGAGCTGCGTGACACATCCGACCGTCGATATCTGGGAAAAGGTGTGCAGCAGGCGGTAGCCAATGTGAACGGGCCCATTGCGGAGGTGCTGCGGGGGCTGCCGGTGACAGAACAGTGTGCCATTGACCGGGAGATGCTGCGGCTGGACGGGACACCCAACAAAAGCCGGCTGGGGGCCAACGCCATCCTTGGTGTCTCCATGGCTTGTGCCAGGGCAGCCGCGGACTTTGTGGGCGTGCCGCTGTACACCTATCTGGGCGGGTTTCACGCCATTCATCTGCCCAATCCCATGATGAACATCTTAAACGGCGGTCGGCATGCAGACAACACCGTGGATCTGCAGGAATTCATGATCATGCCTGTGGGGGCCGACAGCTTTCATGAGGGGCTGCGCATGTGTACCGTGGTGTATCATCAGCTGAAAGCTGTGCTGGCAGAACGGGGACTGTCTACCGCTGTGGGGGATGAGGGTGGTTTTGCACCGGATCTGGCTTCCTCCGAGCAGGTGCTGGAGCTGATGACAGAGGCTGTGAAAAAAAGCGGTTTCCGCCCGGGGGAGGACATTGTCTTTGCCCTGGATGCGGCGGCCAGCGAGCTGTACGATGAGGGCGCCGGGGTATATGCTTTTCCCGGAGAAAGCAAAATGAAAGGCGAGCGTATCGTCCGGGATGCAAGAGAAATGGTGGCCTACTATGAGGAACTGCTGGAACGTTTTCCCATCGTATCCATTGAGGACGGACTGGATGAGGACGACTGGGAGGGCTGGCAGTACATGACCGAGCGCCTCTCCGACAAAACCCAGCTGGTGGGAGACGATCTGTTCGTCACCAATCCTGACCGGCTTCGGGCAGGCATCCGCCTCCATGTGGCCAACGCCATTCTCATCAAAGTGAACCAGATCGGCACCCTGACGGAAACCTTCGAGGCCATCGAAACCGCCCACCGGGCCGGGTACGCGGCTGTCATTTCCCATCGCTCCGGTGAAACCGAGGACACCACCATCGCAGACCTGGCGCTGGCCGTCAATGCCGGACAGATCAAGACCGGTGCGCCATGCCGCTCTGACCGGACAGCCAAGTATAATCAGTTGCTGCGGCTGGAAGAATTGCTGGGGGATAATGCCAGATTTGGGAATCCGTTTGGAAACTAGTATTGGAAACTAGTCCGCACCCTGAAGTGAAAAGTACTTGAAAAAACTTCCCCTCTATGGTAAACTAAAAACTGGTTTAGCCGCAGGAGGTGTTAAATAGTGGAAGTTTTAAGAATTATTCTGACAATTTTGTTTGTAATAGACTGTATTGCATTAACAGTGCTTGTATTACTTCAGGAAGGCAAGAATGGCGGTCTGGGTGCCCTGAGCGGAGCAGCGGACAGCTACTGGAGCCGCAATAAAGGCCGGTCAATGGAAGGGCATCTGGTGAAAGCAACCATCGTTCTCGGTGCGCTGTTCATTATCCTGGCATTGGTTCTGAATTTAAACATTTTCTAATACAAAAGCACTCTCCTTGCGAGGGTGTTTTTTGTTTCATAGGAAATTGGTTGTATTGCATATTTTGACGGAAAGGAACTGGAATGACGGAAGAACAGAGACGGCAGCGGGCGGATATGATCACCCGCCTGGTGAATGATGAACATTATGTGCCCATGAAGGTGAAGGAGATGGCGATTCTTCTGGGCGTTTCCCGGGAGCAGCGGGGAGAACTGCAGGAGGTGCTGGATCTTCTTGTGGAGGAAGGAAAGATTTCTCTGTCCAAGCGTGGAAAATACAGCAAGGCGGAGCCGAAGCTGGTGAAGGGTGTGTATACAGGCAATACCCGGGGCTTCGGGTTTGTGACGGTGGAAGGTGAGCCGGACGACATTTATATTCCCGAGGGGGCAGCGCAGAATGCCCTGCATCAGGATGTGGTGGAAGTGGAGATCACCGGCCGCCAGAGCGGACGGCGCCGGGAGGGCCGGGTCATCCGGGTGCTGGAGCGCGGCATCCACACGATGGTGGGCACCTTTGAACGAAATAAGACCTACGGGTTTGTGATCCCGGATAACCTGAAAATCGCCCGGGATATTTTTATCCCGCTGGAGCGCAGCATGGGCGCTGTCACCGGCCATAAGGTGATGGTGGAGATCACGGATTATGGCAACGGAAAGGACAAGAACCCGGAGGGCAGGGTGACAGAGATTCTGGGGCACATCAATGATCCCGGTGTGGATATTCTTTCCATTATCCGGGCCTATGATCTACCGGAGGTATTTCCGGAGAAGGTGATGCATCAGGCAGAGCGGACACCGGATGCGGTAAGCAGTGCAGATATGGCGGGACGGCTGGATCTGCGGGACTGGCAGATGGTGACTATTGATGGTGAAGATTCCAGGGATCTGGACGATGCGGTGTCTTTGACAGAAGAGAATGGTCTGTATACGTTGGGCGTGCACATTGCGGATGTGAGTAACTATGTCCAGGAAGGCAGTGCCCTTGACCGGGAAGCTTACGAGCGGGGCACCAGCATTTATCTGGTGGATCGGGTGATCCCCATGCTGCCCCACAAGCTGTCCAACGGCATTTGTTCGCTGAATGCCGGAGAGGATCGGCTGGCGCTGAGCTGCATCATGACCATCAATGGCAAGGGACAGGTGGTGGAACATCGGATTGCAGCGACCGTGGTGCGGGTGGATGAGCGGATGACGTACACCAGTGTGAAAAAGATTCTGGAGGACGAAGATCCGGCGGAGATCAGCCGCTATGAAAAACTGGTACCCATGTTCCGGCATATGGCAACGCTGGCCGGCATTTTGAGAAACAAGCGCCGAAAACGGGGATCCATTGATTTTGATTTTCCGGAAACGAAGATCATTCTGGACACCAGGGGAATTCCGGTGGATATCCATCCTTATGAGAGAAACACCGCAACCAAGATCATTGAGGATTTCATGCTCATCGCCAATGAGACTGTGGCCGAGGATTATTTCTGGCAGGAACTTCCCTTTGTTTACCGGACACACGATGCGCCGGATCCGGAGAAAATCCGGGCGCTGGGTATGTTTATCAATAATTTTGGTTATTCCATCCATGCGGGCAATGGCGATATTCATCCCAAGGAGTTACAAAAGTTGCTGGACAAGGTGGATGGCACCACTCAGGAGCCATTGATTTCCCGACTGACCTTACGATCCATGAAGCAGGCGAAATATACACCCTTCTGTACCGGGCATTTTGGCCTGTCGGCTCAGTATTACTGCCATTTTACATCACCCATCCGCCGGTATCCGGATCTGCAGATCCACCGGATCATCAAGGAAAATCTGCGTGGTAAGTTAAATGGCGACCGGATTGCTCATTATCAGGGAATTCTGGAAGAGGTTTCCAAGCATTCCAGCGAGATGGAGCGCCGGGCAGATGAGGCCGAGCGGGAGACGGACAAGCAGAAGAAAACAGAATATATGGCAGCCCGGATCGGCCAGTGCTTTGATGGCGTGATTTCCGGTGTGACGGCCTATGGGCTGTATGTGGAGCTGCCCAGCACCATTGAGGGACTGGTACATGTGAACAGTCTGGACGACGATTATTATATTTTTCATGAAGACGCCTACGAACTGGTGGGAGAGCACACCGGCAAGGCATACAAGTTAGGGCAGCAGGTACGCATCCGGGTAGCCGGGGCGGACGAGCTGGCCCGCACCATTGATTTTGAACTGGCAGAACAGGGGGAGAGATAGATGGCAAAAGAAACAAAACGGCTCATTGCCAACAACAAGAAAGCTTATCACGATTATTTTATCGAGGAAACCTATGAAACGGGCATCGTGCTTCACGGAACAGAGGTAAAATCCTTGCGCATGGGCAAATGCAGCATTAAGGAGTCCTACATTCAGGAGGACAAAGGCGAATTGTTTATTTACAAAATGAACATCAGCCCTTATGAGAAAGGCAATATTTTCAATAAAGATCCGCTGCGGGTGCGCAAGCTCCTGCTCCATCGATATGAGATCAACAAGCTTATGGGAAAAATTAAGGAAAAGGGCTATACCATGGTGCCTTTGAAGGTGTATTTTTCCGGCAGCCTGGTGAAAGTGGAGATGGGGCTGGCAAGAGGTAAAAAGCTCTATGACAAGCGGCAGGATATCGCGAAGAAGGATATGCGCAGAGAGGCTGAGCGGGATTTCAAGATCCGGAATATCAAGTGATTACGTTACGTAAATTTGGGATTTCCAGGCCTTGACAACCCGGCATCCGATGCATATAATATAGTAACAACCCTTCAGCGAAGGCAGCCGTAGGCGGCATTACAGTACCGGGGTAGTACTGGTTTCGACAGGGGTTCTGCAACTGGTGAAGCTATTCGAGGAACATGACCTTGTAAAACATGTATCTAAATACAAACGCTGAAGATAATTTAGCAATCGCTGCCTAATCGCAGCTGTCAGTGCCTGGTGTCCTGCAGCCAGGTTCCTGGCATCAAACACCGCAGGGAACCTTATTTACTAAGCTTTGCGTAAGTAAGAGTATCATGAAGCTACTGATCCGGTAAGGGTGTTCGTTCCCGTGCCGGAGAGGGAATGCCAAATAACGGACTATAATAGTAGAAGAACAGTGAATGGGCTTTTGGACACGGGTTCAAATCCCGTCTACTCCATAGAGAAACGTCCGTTTACCGGGCGTTTTTCTTTTGAAAAATTTTGGAAAATACAAAGCGATATGGAAGAAAGGGGCGGTGTCATGGAACATAGGCAGACGGTTACGTACGAGATCATGCATCTGGATCGACGGGTGGCATCTGTCGATACGGCTGGCCGAAGCCGCGTGTATTTCCGGTCTTTTCTGCCATACAACCTTTTTCTGAAAGAAGAGCGAGACATTGACACGCTGGTAAATAACCTGACCAATTTTTATTACTGGTGCTCCGGCCGGGTGCTGACGTTGGATCGGACATATGCGAAAGCGCTGCTGAACAGCATTGGTATGCAGCAGGCGGTGACGGATAAGGAGCGGGCGGCCATTGCGCTGACTTACCGGTGTGCTTCCATCACGGATGTTTTCTGGGTGAGAAAAAAAGGCGAGAAGGTGACATTTTCGCAGATCAATTTGTATGAAAATCATCTGGAAAATACATTTCTGGATATTTCTCTGCGGGGCAGGCAGTACAGTGTGCAGAACCAGGCGCTGGCAAGAGATCTGTCCACCAATGGTTGTTTCCCGAAAGCGTGGCGGCGGACGGCGCAGGGATTTCAGCTGCTGAAGGATGGCGGTCAGGAGGCCGTGGCCAGGGAGATACTGGCCAGCAGAATCTGCCGTTGCTTTGATGTGGCGCAGGTGTTGTATGAGGAAGGCACTTTTGACGGGGAAAAGGTGAGCGTCAGTGAGAATATGACTTCCCCGGCCATTTCTATCGCGTCCATGGAAGCGCTGTCCATTTGGCTGGCAAATCATGACAAAGATGTGGAAAAATATGTGCTTTCTCTGGACAGGCATGGATATTATATGATGAATGTGATGGATTATCTGGTGGGAAATACGGATCGTCACTGGGGAAACTGGGGGGTTCTGGTGGACACGAGAACAAACCGGCCCTTGTCTTTGCATCCGCTGATGGATTTTAACCAGTCGTTTTTGGCCTATGATACGCAGGACGGCGCCAACTGCCAGACATTGTTTGGACGGCGGGGCACCCAGCGGCAGGCGGCAGAGGAAGCGGTGCGAAAGATCGGGCTGTCGCAGATAAAGGAGATCGGCAGGGTTATTTTCCGGGATCTGCCGCAGTATGAGGATATGTTTTTCCGGAGATTGCACCATTTACAGATGATCGCGAAAAAATAACAGGAAAAACTGAAGATAGAAAACGGGAGAGGTACGATGAAAGAGATCGAAGAGAACTTATGGAAGCTGCAGGATAAAAAATACCGGGAGTTTCACAGAAAACTCATCCCCAATGTGGATCCGGAGACGATCATCGGGGTGCGCACCCCGGTACTGCGGACTTACGCAAAGCAGCTGCTGAAAAAGGCGGCCAATGACCCGGAGGTGTCCGGCATGCTGGGAGAGTTTCTGTGGGAGCTGCCGCACAGATATTATGAGGAAAATAATCTGCACGGCATGCTGCTGGAGGGGATGCCGAATTTCGATGCCTGCGCCTGGGCATTGGACGAATTTCTACCCTACGTGGATAACTGGGCGACCTGTGATCTGCTCCGGCCAAAAGCGCTTGTGATGAAGCCCTGCGAATTCCGGGCAAAGATTCTCGGCTGGATGTGCAGCGATCATCCGTACACCGTGCGGTTTGGCATTGAGATGCTCATGACCTATTTTCTGGACGACTGGTTCCAGGAGGATTATCTGAACTGGGTGGCGCAGATCCGTTCGGAAGAATATTACGTCAACATGATGATTGCCTGGTTCTTTGCAACGGCGCTGGCAAAGCACTATGAGGCGGCGCTGCCTTACATAGAGAATCATAATCTTGCCGTGTGGACACACAACAAGACAATCCAGAAGGCGGTGGAAAGCTATCGGATCACGCCGGAGCAGAAAACTTATCTAAAGACCTTGAAGATCAAAGCTTCCAAGGGTAAGAAAAATTAAAAAGGATACATGCGGCTTTATTTATATGAGACAAAAACAAACGCTGGACAAAACCAAAAAGTGGTTTTGCACAGCGTTTTTGTGTTACACATCAATTTTTGCAGGCTGTTGGATATGCAGATACGTCACCGGAAAATCATATTTATTCACTGGCGGACATGGCCTGGATGATGGCGGTCACAGTCTCTTCCTCTACCTGGGGTGTGAAGGAGAGGGCATAGGAATACGTATCATCTGACCAGACGGCCAGGAAATAGCCGTCTGCATCTCCTTTCAGCGTGACTTCTTCGCCTGCGATGGTTTGTGTGGTGACGGTATCGTAGACGTTATAGTCGCCGGAGATATCCTCCTGTCCCGGGATTTTTCGGAAGGTGACAGAAGCGTCGGCATTTTCATAGGTGATTTCTGCATATTCACCCCAGCAGTCCAGATAGGAAACGGTGTCCGGGGTGAAGGGAAGTTCTGCCAGATCTTCCACCGGAAAGCCCAGTGCTGCGGAGAGGGCAGCAGCGGAATCGTAAGATACCATCCCATTGACGATGGTGGTCTGTTCTTCTCCGGGGAAGTCGGTATCGCTGCTGGCACTGTCGGGACTGGTTCCGGTGTCGGGGCTTAACAGGCGGGGGAGTACCAGCGCCGCGCACAGAAGCAGGGCGACACAGGCTACCGCCGGATACCATCGCTGGAATGTTTTGCCCCGGTATTTGCTGGAAGCTTTCCGGACTTCCGGCTGTTGGATATTTTTCAGAATCCGCTCCCGCATGTCGGGGGTCACTTCTATGTTCTCCATGATTTCCTGATATGTTTTACGCAAAGTCATACGCCTCCTTCAGAATGGTTTTCAGGCGCTTACGGGCGCGGGTCAGGTCGGAACGGACGGTGCTTTCCCTGCGGCCTACGATGGCGGCGATCTGTGCGGCGGAATATCCCTCCTGATAAAACAGATGGATGATTTCCCGTTGGGCCACCGGCAGCTGAGAAATGGCTTCCCAGACAAAAGAAAGGTCCTCCCGTTCCTCTGCGATCAGTTCCTCGTTGAGCTCGTCGGTGGTGCGCAGCCGGTTGTATCTGATCCTGTTTTTGCTCAGATTGGTAGCCGTCCGCAGCAGCCAGGCCTTTTCGTGGGCGGCGTTTTCAAAGACAGGAGTTGTTTTCAGATACTGTACCAGCGTGTCCTGCAAGATATCTTCGGCGTCGCTCAGATTATGCACATAGGTGTAAGCCAGCCGCAGAATGTGATTGCCATAATTGTCCAGCAAACGAGATGCTGTTTCGGTGCGGGCTGTGGACTGTGATTGGGACGAAGTATCTGTGCGGGAAGCAGCCTGTGATCGGTATATGGCTTTCGGATAGGCAGGAACCTGTGACCGGTATATGGCTTTGGGGCAGGAAGCATCCTGTGACTGGGATATGACTTTTGAACTGGCAATCGCTTGCCATAAAGCGGAAGTGGCTGCTCGGTGTATTCTTGTTAATCCAGCCATGATTCCTGAATCATATGCAGTTTTGGAACATAAAATTTTGGAACGGCTCATTCTATGTGGCCAAATGCCAGTTTCAGACCGGAAAATGACTTCCAATGGGCGGATCAATTTTGCCAGAAAAGGGAAAGGTGTCCATTCCTTTCGCATGTATAGCTCCATGAAAATTCCTCCTGTAAGGTGCGCTCGCATAAGTGCAGGCGCGTTGTTTGCGCCTGTTATTTTATGAAAGCTCAGCCAGTGTCCGAATATACTCAGCCATAGTATCCGCATCCAGAGCAGCACTGCTGCCGATGGCGTAGGAGTGTTCCTCATCTGACCAGAAAGCCACATGCAGCTGCTGATCGGCATCACCTTTTACTGTGATGTTCAGGCCGTCCAGTGAAATGGTGTCTTCGTAAGCATAGACGTTGTAATCGCCGCTGAGATCATCTGTGAGCGTGCCCTTGCGGAAATACATTTCTTCGTCGCCGTTTTCGTAGCTGACATGGATCATTTCGTCGGGGATGGCAGTGATGGCTTCCTGAGTGTAGCCGTCAATGGAAGCGGGCACGGAAATGGAAAATCCGGCCAGCGCTTCGGCGTCCTCCAGGGTGTCACATTCGGTGAATGGATTGGGGATCTGTGTCTGATCGTCGGTGGAAATGATATCCGGGGCATTGTCGTTGAAGAGTTCAGTTGTCTTGTTTGCATTTGCCTGATCTTCGGTATTTTCCGTGGAGATGACAGCGTCTGCAGATTTCGCATCTTTTGTAGAGGCAGCATTGTCTGTGGATTTCGCGCCGCATCCGTTCAGGGTGCCAAGAGACAGGGTGAGCAGGGAGCAAAGAAGCATTGCAGTTGTTTTTTTCATAAGTTATCGTCCTTTCTGTAAATCGAACCATAAGAAACACGCTTTGCGAGTTTCTCATGGTTATCGCGGCAGTCGTCAAGGTCTCGTGCAAGCACGGACTTTGACTCGTTGCTCGCGCAAATAAAAAGCAGTAACGGATGAACCGTTCTGCTTTCTATACAACTGGACATATTAAAATGCTGCATCAAAAAATTATTTTTTTTCCATCAGGTCTTCCAGTGTCACACTGTCCAGAAAACCGGAGACGAGATCATCCAGCTTTCTCCACAGAGGAAGGGCGCGGCATACCTCCTGGCGGTTGCAGTCGTGGCCCTCATCCAGGCAGCTGACGGTGATCAGGTTACCCTCCACCAGCCGGAGAATGGTGCCGACAGTGATTTCGGAGGGTTGATGGGACAGACGATATCCGCCGCCTTTGCCCTTCACCCCTTCTAGCAGGCCGTTCTGGTTCATGGGGCGGACGATGCTCTCCAGATATTTTTCGGAAATTTCCTGCCGGGCGGCGATTTCCTTCAGCGGAACGTATTCGCCGGAGGCATAGTGCTCGGCCAGGTCTATCATTGTGCGCAGGGCGTACCGGCCCCGGGTAGATATCATCATAAGATCAGAGTCCTTCTTTCTTTTCTGCTCATAAGCGGCAATTCCGTTCAGCCGCGTCATTCGTAGCAAATATCTGGCTGAACTGTTTTTCTATATTATAGCGAATGTGTTCATCTTGTGCAAGGGCGGAACCTGTGGCTGGCCCCGCAGTTCACGAGCGCCATTCGCAAAACCGCATCTGCGATGCTTTCCGCCGCTGCGCAGCTGGTTTTTGCACATGGCTGGCCCCGCAGTTCACCCGCGCCATTCGCAAAACCGCATCTGCGATGCTTTCCGCTGCTGCGCAGCTCATTTTTGCTCATGAGAAGGCGCTCTCTTCGGATGTTCATGTATCCAGATTTTCATGCAAGCATGAAATCTGTCCACAAGAACATCCGAGTGAACTGCGGGAATCAACCTATTGACTTTGTGGGTAATTGGGGTTACAATACATTCAGCCTATGAAAATAGTAGGTTAAAAAGGGTAAAAAACAGAACGGAGGATACTTATGTCGAATACATTACTGGAAGTGAACAATTTATCCGTAAACGTGGAGGAGAAGGAGATCCTTCACGGTGTGAGTTTGAAGATTAATAAAGGAGAGACCCATGTGCTGATGGGGCCCAACGGGGCGGGCAAATCCACGCTGGGCTATGCGCTGATGGGACATCCGAAATATCATATTACCGGCGGCGAGATTTATTTTCAGGGAAAGGAGATCAGCCAGGAGGGCGCGGACAAGCGGGCGAAGGATGGCCTGTTTCTTTCCTTTCAGAGCCCTATGGAGGTGGCCGGTCTGTCCCTGGGCAGCTTTATCCGCAACGCCTGTGAGCAGCGCAGCAGCAGCCGGATCCGCCTGTGGGAGTTCCAGCGGGAGCTGAACAAGAACATGAAGCTTTTGCAGATGGATCCCTCCTACGCCGAGCGTGACTTGAACGTGGGATTTTCCGGCGGTGAGAAAAAGAAAGCGGAGATTTTGCAGCTGCTCATGCTCAATCCGTCACTGGCCATCCTGGATGAGACGGATTCCGGCCTGGATGTGGATGCGGTACGCACCGTTTCCGAGGGCGTGGAAGAGTACCAGAAGCGGCGGGACGGCGGTCTGCTGATCATCACCCACAGCACCAGAATTCTGGAGGCACTGCATGTGGATTACACGCACGTACTGGTGGACGGACGGATCGTCCGCACCGGCGACGCATCACTGGTGGATGAGATCAACGAGCACGGCTTTGAATCCTTCCTTGGATAAGGGCAGCAGGAGGACAACGACATGGAAAAAGAAGAAAAAGACTTATGTGGAGGACATAGACCGAAGCATATACGATATCAAAGATGAGGAAAAGGACGCCTTCAAGCTGGAGGAAGGGCTGACACCGGACATCGTGCAGCAGATTTCAAAGGAGAAAAAGGATCCGGCCTGGATGGAGCTTTTCCGACTGCAGTCTCTGCAGATTTACAATGAACTGAAGGTGCCCGAGTGGGGCCCGTCCATCGAAGGGTTGGATATGAGCCACATTGTGACCTACGTCCGTCCCAACACCCGGATGACGGCCAAATGGTCGGAGGTGCCTCAGGACATCAAGGATACGTTCGAGCGGCTGGGCATTCCCCAGGCGGAGCGGAAATCCCTGGCCGGTGTGGGCGCCCAGTACGATTCCGAGCTGGTGTACCATAATGTGCGCCAGGAGGTGGCCGAGCAGGGCGTTGTGTATACCGATATGGAAAGTGCCCTGAAAGGGGAGTACGCCGACATGGTGCGCAAGCATTTCATGAAGCTGGTAAAACCCACCGACCACAAGTTTGCCGCCCTGCACGGGGCTGTCTGGTCCGGCGGATCGTTCGTATATGTGCCGCCGGGTGTTTCCGTGGAAATTCCGCTGCAGTCTTATTTCCGGTTAAATGCACCGGGCGCCGGACAGTTTGAGCACACGCTGATCATCGTGGATGAGGGCGCATCCCTGCATTTCATCGAGGGCTGTTCCGCACCGAAGTACAACATCGCCAACCTGCATGCAGGCTGTGTGGAGCTGTTTGTGGGCAAGAACGCCAAGCTGCGGTATTCCACCATTGAGAACTGGTCGAAAAATATGTACAACCTGAACACCAAGCGGGCGCTGGTGGAAGAAGGCGGTACCATTGAATGGGTATCCGGCTCCTTTGGTTCCCACGTTTCCTACCTGTATCCCATGAGTATCCTGAAGGGAAAAGGTGCCCGGATGGAATTCACCGGCATCACCTTCGCGGGCAAGGGTCAGAATCTGGACACGGGCGCCAAGGTGGTGCACGCGGCACCGGAAACCTCTTCCTATATGAATACCCGTTCCATTTCCAAGGACGGCGGTATCAGTACCTTCCGAAGCTCCGTGGTGGTCACCGGGGAAGCGAAGAAATCCCGTTCCGCCGTTTCCTGTCAGTCTCTGATGCTGGACACCATTTCCCGGTCGGATACGATCCCGGCCATGGACATCCGCACCGCGGATGCCGATGTGGGTCATGAGGCGCGGATCGGCCGCATCAGCGATGAAGCGGTATTTTATCTCATGTCCCGCGGCATCAGCGAGGAGGAAGCCCGGGCCATGATCGTCAGCGGTTTTGCGGACAACGTATCCAAGGAGCTGCCGCTGGAGTACGCGGTGGAAATGAACAATCTGATCCAGCTGGAAATGAAGGGCAGCATCGGGTAAGGAAAAGGAGGAATGGACAATGGAAAATATGAGAGTAAACCACCTGCCGTCACTTACCTGGAATGCGCTGCATATGAACGACAGCCGGGTGGACAGTGCCGTTACCGCAGGGGAGGCATACATAGAAAAAGATCTTTCCATGGGGCTTGAGGAAGGCATCCGCGGGGAAGAATTGCCCTGTTTTGAAAAAATAGAGACCGGCATGGGCCCGGATATGGACGCTCTGCGAAAAGCGGGCAGCATGGAGCCGGTACAGGTGACCGTCCCTGCCGGGGTGAAAGAGCAGGTGCTCCGCCTGCACATCCAGAGAAAACCCGGGGAGAGTGCTTTCCTGCCGGTGGAGATCGCCGCAGAGGAAGACAGTGAGATCACAGTTTTTGTGGACGATACCGGGGTAAAAGAAGAGGCTGGCGGTACGCTGGCCCTGCAGTTCCGGGCAGATGTGAAAAAAGGCGCCAAAGTGCGCCTCGTACAGGTGCAGCTGTTAAGTAGCCAGGAGCAGAAGCTCAACGATGTGGGCGTGTCCTGCGCGGATGAAGGCCGTTTTGAGACGCTGCAGCTGTTTCTGGGAGCCGGGAAAACCTATGCCGGATGTCGGGCAGATCTGGCAGGCAAAGGCAGCTCCATGGCAGCGGACATCGGCTATCTGGGAAGAGAGACCCAGAGCTATGACTTTAACTATGAGGCTGTCCATAAAGGGAAAAAGACGAGAAGTGATATGACCGCCTCCGGTGTGCTGTGGGATCATGCATCCAAGCTGTTCCGGGGCACCATTGATTTCCGGAACGGTTCCGCAGGCTCTTCCGGCGACGAGAAGGAGGACGTCCTGCTCATGGATGAAGGCGTGGTAAACCGGACAATCCCGCTGATCCTCTGTGCAGAGGAGGATGTGGAGGGCAACCACGGCGCATCCATCGGCAAGCTGGACGATGAGCTGCTGTTTTATCTCGTTTCCCGGGGCATGAGCCGGGAGGAAGCGTGCAAAATGGTGGCAAGAGCCCGGATCGACGCCCTGAGCAGAAGACTGGGAGACGAAGCACTGTCCCAGCAGGTACAGAAGTACCTGGAGGAGGTATTCCATGGCTGATTACAGAGAAAATCCATACAGAAAAGATTTCCCGCTGCTGCTGGAAGAAAAGGCCGCTTATCTGGACAATGCGGCCACGGCCCAGCGGCCGGTCTGTGTGATGGAAGCGGAGAAGCAGTTTTATGAGCACAGCAATGCCAACCCGCTCAGAGGGCTGTACGAACTGAGCATGGCGGCTACGGACGCCTACGAGGATGCCAGAGAGACTGTGCGGAAATTCTTGCATGCCGCTTCCGAGCGTGAAATTATTTTTACAAGAAATACGACAGAAAGCCTGAACCTGGTGGCCTACAGCTATGGCCTGACCTTTTTAAAGCCTGGGGATGAGATCCTGGTGAGCATCATGGAGCACCACAGCAATTTGCTGCCCTGGCAGATGGTTGCCAGAAAAACAGGTGCGGTGCTGAAATTCCTGGAATGTGAGATGGATGGCAGCCTCCCCCAGGAACGGCTGGATGCCGGATTTTCCGACAAGACAAAACTGGTGGCCATTGCCCAGGTGTCTAACGTGATGGGCCGGGAAAATCCCATTCGGAAGATCATCCAGATGGCCCATGCGCGCGGCGCGGTGGTCGTCATCGACGCGGCCCAGAGTGCGCCCCATATGGCCATTGACGTGCAGGAGCTGGATGCCGATTTTCTGGCATTTTCCGGCCACAAGCTCATGGGGCCCATGGGCATCGGTGTTTTATATGGAAAAGAAAAATGGCTGGAGCAGATGCCGCCCTTCCTCACCGGCGGCGAGATGATCTCTTCTGTGACGAGAGAGGGCGCCGTGTTTGCGGAGCTGCCCCATAAGTTTGAGGCGGGCACGGTAAATGCCGCCGGTGCAGCAGGACTGGCGGCGGCCATCCAATATATTGAAAGCATTGGTTTTGAAAAAATGCATACTATCGAGACGGCGCTGACCCGCCGGGCACTGGAAGAGCTGCAGGCCATTCCCCATGTGCATGTGCTGGGCTCTGACAAAGCCGAGGAGCACTGCGGCATCCTGACGTTCACCATTGATGATGTGCATCCCCACGATATCAGCGCCATTTTGGATGCGGACGGCGTGGATGTCCGGGCAGGTCATCACTGTGCCCAGCCGCTGATGGACTATCTGGGCGTGTCTTCCACCACCCGGGCCAGCCTGTATTTTTACAATACGGTGGAAGAGATTGACGCCCTGGTGGAGAGCGTCGGTTCTGTGAGAAGGAGAATGGGATATGGCGAATAGAACATTTTATAACGAAATTTTGACAGATCACAACATGCGGCCCATGCACAAGCATGACCTGCCGGACGCCAACATGGTGCTGGAAGGGGTCAACCCCAGCTGCGGCGACGATATTTTTCTGAAATTAAAGGTGGAAAATGACGAGATCGTGGACGGCTCCTTTGTGGGCAGCGGCTGCGCCATTTCCCAGGCGTCTGCGGACATCATGCTGGAGCTGATCATCGGAAAGAAGAAAGAGGAAGCGCTGCACCTGGCGGATCTGTTTTTACAGATGATCAAGGGCACCATCAAAGAAGAAGACCTGGAAGAGCTGGAGGAAGCTATCGCTCTGCAGGATATTTCTCATATGCCCGCCCGGGTCAAATGTGCGGTGCTGGGATGGCACACCATGGAAGAGATGCTGAAAAAACAGGAATGAAGCATTTCAGCAAAGTCTTCTATATAATACCCTGAGTTATCTTTTCTCCAGAAAGCACAGTAAATTTTTCGAACAGGCTGGTTATTCCGGTACAGCGGAATTCTGCTGACAACGGTGTCAAACCAGGCCTGTTCCCCGATCACATCAACCGGCAGATAACCTTGACCGGTTATGATTTTTAAGCGTGCTTCCTGAATGGTATCTGCAAACAGAAAATCTCCATGCAGTCCGATGATATTTTCATAATAATTTTGTTCTTCCTGTTGCCCTGCCTGGTTGATGACCAGAATGCAGGGCATATTTTTCAGGTCATCCGTTTCCAGCGTGTCCAGTTTACTGAGAGGATTTTTGGCAGAAAGCTCAATATAAATGTTACTTTCTGCGAGTATTTCATTCCGATAGGCATCGGAAAACGCACGCCGTTGATCATTGATTGCAAGATCGATCGAGTCATTTTCCATCGCATGATACAGTTCTTCATGACTTCCCACCGTGATTTCCACGTCTACAGCCGGGTATTTTTCAGAAAACAGAGCGATCGCTTCTGAGAGTTCATTTCCATGATATCCTTTATAATATCCGATCCGTAAAACAGCATGATCATTATTCGCAATTTTCTTCGTTTCCCGGATAAGATGCTTCAGATCTCCTGAGATGATCAGGCTTTTCCGATAAAAATGCTCGCCGGCCGGTGTCAGAGAAAAGGTACGGTTATGTCTTTCCAGTAGTTTGACCCCGAGTTCGTCTTCTAATTTTTTGATCTGTTGGGAAATGGCAGACTGTGAGACATGACACTGTTCTGCTGCCAGATAGAAATTTCCGTTTTCAATAACAGCCTGTAAATATTCCATTTGACGTAAGAGCATAAGCGGTATTCCTCCTTTTTTCACATGCTGTCTGTATTATACAACGATTAGTAAAGCTAATCAATATGATAAGAATAAAGATTTGATTGAGAAGTGACATTGCATTATGATAAGGACATCAAAAGGAAAAGAACATCAACAGGAATGTAGATTCATTTAGGAGGAGCAGAAAGCTATGCGTAAAAAAGAAGTAATGATCGTAACTGGTGCAGGACAGATTTCCATGGCAATCGCCAGAAGAGTGGGATACGGCAAAAAAATCGTTATGGGCGATAAAAATATAAAGAATGCAAAGGCGATCGCAGAGATCATGAACAATGCCGGTTTTGATGTGGAACCGGTGGAGATGAATCTTTCTTCCAGAGCGTCCATTTTAAGTCTGATTGCAAAAGCACAGGAATATGGGGAGATCAAAATGCTGGTAAACGGAGCCGGTGTTTCCCCGAGCCAGGCGCCCATCGAAGCAATCTTAAAAGTGGATCTGTACGGCACGGCTGTTTTGCTGGAAGAAGTTGGAAAGGTGATCGCAGAGGGCGGCTGCGGCGTGACCATTTCCAGCCAGTCCGGATGGAGAATGCCGCAGCTTACCGCAGAGGAAGATGCCGCGCTGGCAACGACACCCACCGAAGAACTGTTAAATCTTGAGATTTTACAGCCGGAAAACATCAGAGATACCCTTCACGCATACCAGATGGCAAAACGCTGCAATGAGAAGCGTGTCATGGCACAGTCGGTAGCGTGGGGCAAGCGCGGCGCAAGATTAAACGACATCGCACCGGGCATCATCGTGACACCGCTTGCCGTGGATGAATTCAACGGTCCGCGCGGAGATTTCTACAAAAATATGTTTGCAAAGTGCCCCGCAGGAAGACCGGGAACCGCAGACGAAGTGGCAAATGTGGCAGAACTTCTGATGAGCGACAAGGGAGCATTTATCACAGGCTCTACCTTCCTGATCGACGGCGGTGCAACATCATCTTATTATTATGGCCCGCTCAAGCCGGAAAATTCACCGGTGCGGGGGTAGGGGGGATATATCCCTCTACCATGTCAGCGAAAATTCTACCAGCTCCGGTGTCTCTGGTCTGCCGATCAACGGCTCTTTTTTATCCAGAGCAGAAAGCTGTGCCATTTCAGCTGTGGTCAGTTTAAAATCAAACAGATCAAAATTCTCCCGGATATGTTCCGGGTTTGTGCTTCTCGGAATAACGATGATGTCCTTTTGGGTCAGGAAACGAAGCAATACCTGCGCGGGCGTTTTCCGGTATTTTTCAGCAAGGGAGAGCACCGCAGGCTCCTGAAACATTTCATCGACCCGAAGGTTGCTGCTTTGAAATCTTTAAAAGCAGCAAAGAAAGGCAGAGCCGTTTACACTACCGGAGCATTTTATAAATGCTACCGATTGCTTGCAAAGCTGATTCCACATACGCTTCTTGTGAAATTTGCAGGTCTTGGATAAGGAGATAGATGATGATTTTATATTTTTCAGCAACCGGAAATAGCGAATATGTTGCCAGAAGGATTGCAGCCGAGACAGGTGACCTTGCCGTTTCTATTACAGATTGCTATAAAGAACAAATGTTCTCATTTGATGAGAAATACAAAACACTTGGTATCGTGAGTCCCACATACTCCTGGGGATTGCCTGTTATCGTAACCGAATTTTTACAAAGATTAGATGTAAGCCACAAGCCGGACTATCTGTTTTTTATTGCAACCTATGGAACAACTCCGGGACAAACCGGGAGATTTGCAGATCATATTCTTGCTCCTAAAGGCTTGCCCTTGTCCGCAAAATTCAGCGTGAAAATGCCGGATACCTGGACGCCGATTTTTGATTTGAGCAATAAAGAAAAAGTTCGGCGTATCAATGATCATGCAGAGCTTGCAATCGACGGTATGATAAAGCAAATAAAGAATTTTACCGCAGGGGATTTTATGAAAAATAAGATACCTTATCCGCTTGCAAAGATAGGCTACCATATCGAATATGATGCGATGCGTAAAACAAAGCATTTTTCAGTGGAGGATACCTGCGTTGGGTGTGGATTGTGTGCCAAAAACTGCCCGATTTCCGCCATTAAGCTCAAAGACCGCAAACCCGAATGGATGAAAGAACAATGTGTCATGTGCCTGGCGTGCTTACATCACTGCCCTAAATTTGCGATTCAATATGGCAAACATACAAAGAAGCATGGTCAGTATGTACATGATTCTTTTGATTCGCAGGGAAAAATATAGCCTGTGCCGGTATTATCCATCAATGCTGTTTCTGGGTGGATTGTATTCTGCAAATATTGCTCTCGTCGTATCTGATCTCCTTATCGTTCCATCCGTTCACCATGTCGCTTTTATTTTTTGTTGCTTCTTAGGGAACTTTTTGATAGAATTACAAGAGAAAAGTTCCCTAAAGGAGATGAATATAGTCATGGATAGCTTTCATGAGATTCAATCGTTGCTTCAGGAAAAAGCAGATTTTCAGGCAAGAATGAATCTGATTCCGTATGATGGAAATCCGGAAATAAAGGAAAATGCAAGTGGCAAATATTTATATATGAGAAAACGTATTGGCAGCCGACTGACTTCCACGTATGTGGATGTTTATTCGGAAGACTTGTATCAGCTTTTATTAAGAAATGCCAAGGAACTTAGAACACTAAAAAAGAATATAAGAAAAATTGAAAAAAGACTGGCAGAATTAGGATATGAGGCTACAGATCTAAGCATAAGGGTGGCTCAAAATCTGGATTTTGCCAGAGCTAATATGAAAGCCAATATATATGATCAGGCAGTATTGGAAGGTGTTGCAACCTCTTTTCCACAAACAGAAGATATTATAGATAATGGCACAGTCAGTGGGATGACGGCAAGTGATATACAAAAAATATTAAATTTAAAACATGCATGGGAATTTATTCTGGACACAGATGTTATACAGGCAAAGTCAGATTACTATTTGTTATGTCATATAGCTAAATTAGTTAATGAAGGTTTTTTTCATGATGGGGGCAGAATAAGGGGAGTACCTGTTACAATCGGAGGCAGTTCATATAAACCACCAATACCAGTTGAAACTCTTGTAAAAGAAAGCATTCAGGAGATCCTAATGTCAGAAAAAGAGGCAATCGATATTGCGATCAATCTCTGCATGTATAGTATGAAAACACAAATATTTATTGATGGAAACAAGCGTGCTTCTGTGATATTTGCAAATCATTTTCTTATTGCACATGGACAGGGCTTTTTGGTAATTCCGGAAGAACATGTTCCAGAGTTTAAAAAGAAATTGGTTGCCTATTATGAAGGTGAAACTATTGAGGATATTAGTACATTCTTAAAAGAAAAGTGCTGGAAAACATTCTAAAGAGTGTAAAGAATATTCTATTTTACAGAACTGGAAAATCGGGATTGACCGAGTTCTGTGAGCGAGGGATACTTCCTGTCCGAAGGGCAGGATGATGGGTTTGAAATGAATGGAACAAATCGGAATTGACCGAGCTCTGTGAGCGAGGGATGCTTCTTGTCCGAATGGCAAGAAGATGAGAGTGAGAAAGCATAGAATAAATTAGGATTTGAGGTGGAAACATGGCATCAAGCAAGGAATACTTAGAGTTTATTTTAGGACAGCTATCTGAGTTAGAAGAAATTACTTATCGAGCTATGATGGGAGAATTTATTATTTATTATCGCGGCAAGATTGTAGGCGGTATCTATGATGATAGATTACTTGTTAAACCAGTAAAATCAGCAATTAGTTATATGCCGACAGCTCCGTATGAATTACCCTATGAGGGAGCAAAAGAGATGTTGCTGGTAAATGAAGTTGATAATAAGGAATTTTTGACAGGCTTGTTTCATGCAATGTATGATGAACTGCCGGTTCCGAAACCGAAAAGGTAGAAGTAAATAACTTCCAGTTGTGAAAATGAAATTTTGTGAGTGGTATCTGCTCTTGGAGAAGGAGGGGCGCAAATGGCAGTTCAATTAACCGCAGTGATGATTTTAGCTATCTTTTATGGCTGTTATTTCAGTAAAATGCTTGCCCAGCGGCGAAAAGGAATACAGACAGATCAAATGGGAAAAGGAAAGACGGGAGAGGCCAGAACCATCGAACTGACGATGAAAGTGACAACGCTGTTGGTTCCGCTGGTTGAGCTGATGAGTATTTACCGGAATATAAGCGGGCTGCCTGGATGGGTCAGATACTTGGGGATCGTGCTGGCGCTTTTGGGAGATGTGGTGTTTGTGATTTCGGTCCGGACAATGAAAGACAGCTGGCGCGCCGGCGTCTCAGAAACAGAGCAGACGGCGCTTGTTACAGACGGGATTTATCAGCTGAGTAGGAATCCGGCCTTTCTTGGTTTTGATATGGTGTATATTGGGATCCTGCTGATGTTTTTTCACGGGATTCTCTTGGTGTTTTCTGCTGCTGCGATGTTCATGTTTCACCTGCAGATCGTAAGGGTGGAAGAACCATTTCTGGATGCGGCATTTGGAGACGATTACCGGGAATATAAGAAAAAAGTAAACAGATATTTGCTATAAACCTATTCCTCCGTCCAGTCCGCATGCAGGCGAAACTGGCTGCGGTCGAAATCGAGGATACCTTCCTGGCGGAGGCGGGACAATTCGGCGGACATGGCGCTGCGATCCACGCAGAGATAATCGGCCAGCTCCTGCCGGTTAAAGGGAATGGAAAAAGTAAGGCTGCTGGCAGCTCTGGCCCGGGAGGACAGATAGGCCAGCAGTTTTTCTCGTGTGGAGCGCCGGGACAGGCAACGGAGCTTTTCGTTCAGCATGAGATTTTTGGAGGCCAGGACACGCACCATATTTTCCATCAGTTTCATATGCAGGGAAGCATCTGCGGGGCTCTGGTTCGGTGTCGGGGTGCCGGGATAGGTCAGAAACAGTACCCGGGTGGGGCGGACGGCCAGCACGCTCACCGGGATGGCCGGCGAGCCCGCGCAGCAGAACGCCTCCGCAAACAGATCCGGCGGCTCGATCATGCCGAAGATCGTCTGGTTGCCGAATACATCGGAGGAAATGACCTGGGCGCTGCCCTCCAGCACAATGCCGATCTGGGTGGCGGGAGAACCGGCGGACAGGATCTCGGTATTTTTCGGATAGGAGCGGACGGCTGCGCGAAGGGCCGTCAGCAGTTTCTTGCAATCATTTTCAGAAAAACCGCGCAGCAGCGGATTGTGGGAGAGCAGCCGGATGTCCTCCGGCGTGAGTAGTTCTTTTTTCATAAAAAATCTCCTTTGTTGGAAATACAACGGATTAATTTCCTGTATTGTATTATGATCTGTCCTGTAAGTCAAGGGAATACATGACAAAACGCAGTTCACGGGCACCATTTGTTGGATTGCATACGGGTGAACTGTGATGAAAAAATATGAAACGAGGAGGAAGTTTTATGGTTAGAAATATTGTAAAAATTGATGCGGATAAATGTAATGGATGCGGCGCCTGTGCTTCAGCCTGCCACGAGGGGGCCATCGGCATGATCAATGGCAAGGCGGTGCTTCTGAAAGAGGATTACTGCGACGGTCTGGGCAACTGCCTGCCGGCCTGTCCCACCGGTGCCATCACCATTGAGCAGCGGGAAGCGGCGGATTTCGATGAGGAAGCGGTAAAAAATCGCCAGAATATGCTGGAAGAGATCAAAGAGCGCCTGAAAAATAAACGGGTGACACCCACGGCAGGGGGATGCCCCGGTGCTGCGTCCCGGATGCTGCATCCCCGGCACACTGCTACAGCAAATAGCGTGGCAGGTTCTGTGCCCGGAAGTAGTATGGCGGCTGACAGTGCAGGTTCTGTGGCAGGCGGCCCGGGCAGTGCTGCTGGAAACGGTGGCTGGAACATGGACGGCGGCGAACTTTCTCAGTGGCCCATCCAGATCAAGCTGGTGCCGCTGACAGCGCCTTATTTCCAGGGGGCAGACCTTCTCATCGCGGCGGATTGTACGGCTTTCGCTTATGCAAACTTCCATCAGAAATTCATCCGGGGTCGGATCACCCTCATCGGATGCCCGAAGCTGGACGAAGGAGATTATACCGAGAAGCTGACGGCCATCATCAAAGCAAACGATATCCGCAGCGTCACCATCGTGCGGATGGAAGTGCCCTGCTGCGGCGGGTTGGAAATGGCGGCAAAGAATGCCATCAAGGCCAGCGGAAAATTCCTGCCCTGGCATGTGGCTGTCGTGTCTGCCGAGGGACAGATTCTGTCAGAATAAGATAGCTGGAACCGAAAAAGGCATCAGATAGAAGAAAAAGAGACTTCGCAGAATCGGGAGAGAGGATGTTTCCCAAGTCTGTGAAGTCTCTTTATGATTATCGTAAATGCTCTAAAAATTCCTGCGTGAATTTCTGAATATTGATATACGGATTTTCGTAGTCAAAACTGAGCATCCGGCCCTTGGCGGCGAGGACGCCCATCTGGATGGGCAGGGAGATATCGCTGTTCAGCCGGTCGCAGAGCATGCCGCTGATGAAGCCGCCTGCGAAGGAATCTCCGGCGCCGGTGTCGTTGTTCAGCTGGTAATGGTACAGTTTCTTGTGCCGGGTGGTGCGGATGCGGCAGTGGCCGTCCTGGAAGGTGATGAGCTCGTGCCGGTCATCGTGCTTCACGATCAGGGTGCAGTCCGGTGCAGCGTCGGCAAAATACGCACACAGATTCCGGTATAACGTCCGCAGATCCTTTTCATTGCCGCCCAGATTCTTTTTCTCCGAATTGTTCAGGAAAACGTAATCCGCATGGGAGAGCAGCGGGCGCAGCCGATCCCTGTGCAGGGACGTATATTCGAAGCCCGGGTCGATGCTGACCCGGAGCGCCGGGTTGATGGCCTTGGCCTCGATGACATACTGCATGATGGCCTCGAACTGGTCGAAATCTGACAGGGAGGACAGATGGATCCACCGGGTCTGGGACAGATAGCCGGAGAAGGAAAGGCCAGTGGTCTCCTCCTGCTCCTGGATCCGATCCAGCAGGGTATTGTTGGCACAGGGGGCGATCTTGATGCAGTTGCGGGTGTGGTTGTACAGCCGGACAATGGACTTGGCGATGGCCTTGTCGTACGGGTCATCGAACCGGTCCTGTGTGGTAAACAGCCACTGGCGGTCGTCCAGATGCGCCAGCTCCTCCGTCAGCTGATTTGTCTTGCCGTACTGCAGATCAAACCGGGTGGGGGTGCCGCAGACGCCCACGTAAGCCGTGCGGAAATCCGGGAAAATGTGCTTTGCCACCTTCAGGGTGATGAAAGCAGAGCCGCCGATCTGCGTCGTGTACTGTTTATTTTTCATGACTAGCTCCGTGATATCGTTCTCCACGTCACTGATCGGATTGCTCAAATGCTCGCTGCCCACATTGTCGTCCTTTTGAATCAGGTCTTCCTCGCTGCAGTGAAACATGTAGTCATAGTTGATCGCACCTATACATATAACATCCAAACCTGCCATCTTTGGTATTCCTCTCATTTAAAAACTTATTTTAAGCATAAACAAAGCGTTCTTATTTGTCAATTATTTTCCAGTTCAACCGCGCCATTCGCAAAACCGCACTGCCGTGCTTTTCGCTGCTATCGCAGCTGCTTTTTGCTCATGAGATGGCGCTCAACTTATGCATGCAGTGAGCCGGCTTTTCGTGCAAGCCCGAAATCCGTCTCTCACATGCATAATTGAACTGGAAAACACAATTTTAACATATTTATCTGGTATAGTGGTCTCACAGAAACGAAATTATGTTAATATAAAAGCATATGACGAGAGTTGAATGGAATCATGATAGCTGCAAAGCTGCATCAGGCACGGAAAGTGTGAATTGTGATGGTACATGCAGAAAAGAACAGGGAGGAACGATAGATGGATACGTGTAAGATTCTTGTTGTGGATGATGAGAGCCGTATGCGCAAGCTGGTGAAGGATTTCCTTGTGAAAAAGGGCTATACGGTGCTGGAGGCCGGGGACGGCGTGGAAGCGGTGGACGTGTTTTTTGAAGAAAAGGATGTGGATCTGATCATTCTGGACGTGATGATGCCCCGGATGGACGGCTGGCAGGTGGTGAAGGAGATCCGGGAGTATTCCCAGGTGCCCATCATTATGCTGACGGCCAAGGGCGAGGAGCGGGATGAGCTCAACGGGTTCAGCCTGGGCGTGGATGAGTACATTTCCAAGCCCTTCAGCCCGAAGATCCTGGTGGCTCGGGTGGAGGCGATCCTGCGGCGCAGCGGCGGCAAGGTGGAAGATGAGATGATGAGCGCCGGCGGGATACAGGTGGACAAGACGGCGCACCGGGTGACGGTGGACGGTCGGCAGATCGAACTGAGCTATAAGGAATTTGAACTGCTCAGTTATTTTATGGAGAATCAGGGCATCGCCCTTTCCCGGGAAAAAAATCCTGAACAACGTGTGGAACTACGACTATTTCGGCGACGCCCGCACCATCGATACCCATGTGAAAAAGCTGCGCAGCAAGCTGGGCGACAAGGGAGAGTACATCCGGACGATCTGGGGCATGGGCTACAAGTTTGAGGTGGGAGAATGAAGCATTCCATCAAAAAACAGCTGGCGCTTTTGTTTATCGCCCTCATGGCTGGGCTGATTTTTTCCTGCTGGCTGGCCAACAACATTTTATTTGGAAAATATTACGTGCAGAAAAAACGACAGGCGCTGGTGTCGGCCTATGATCTGGTGAATGCGGCGGGCAATGAGAATATCATGGACACGGACGATTTTCAGGTGACACTGCAAAATACGCTGGCGAAGGGAAATATGTCCATTCTCGTGCTGGATCAGAGCTATCACACCGTCATTTCTTCGGTGAATGAAAGCAATATTCTGGGCACCCGTTTGCTGGAAAATATTTACGGCTCCGGTTCCAAGGATCGGGAGACGCTGGAATCCTCGGATCGATACACATTGAGCCGGATGCGGGACGTTTTCCTGAAAAATGACTATCTGGAGCTGTGGGGCAGCCTGGACAACGGCGATATTTTTATCCTGCGAAGCCCCATCGAGAGCATCCGGGAGAGTGTGGCGGTGTCCAATCGGTTTCTGGGCTATATCGGTGTGGCAGTGGTGCTGGTGGGGATTGTGATCATTTCCTTTATTTCCAAACGGATCACCGAGCCGATCCTGCAGCTGGCAGGCATTTCAAGAAAAAATGTCAGAGCTGGATTTTGAGACCCGGTATGAGGGAAAAGAAAAGAATGAGATCGGCATTCTCGGCAATAACATCAACGAGATGGCGGAGAAGCTGGAGCAGGCGATCTCGGAACTGAAGACAGCCAACAATGAGCTGCAGAGAGATATTGAGCAGAAAACAAAGGTCGACGAGATGCGGAAGGAATTTCTTTCCAACGTTTCCCATGAACTGAAAACGCCCATTGCTCTCATCCAGGGCTACGCAGAAGGGCTGCAGGAGTGCGTCAACGACGATGCTCAGAGCCGGGAATTTTACTGCGAGGTCATCATGGATGAGGCCGGGAAAATGAACCGGATGGTAAAGAAACTGCTGACGCTGAACCAGTTGGAATTCGGTGACCAGAAGGTGGTCATGGAGCGGTTCGATATCATTGCCCTGATCGACAGCATTCTTTCCGCATCAGTTCTCATAGCGGAGCAGAAGGGGGTCACTGTCCGCATGGACAAGATGGATCCGGTCTATGTATGGGCGGACGAGTTTGATATCGAGGAAGTGTTTACCAACTATTTCAGCAATGCCCTGAACCATGTGGATTTTGAGAAGGTCATTGAGGTAAAGGTGAGAAAAGAAGACACCAAAGTGCGGGTATCTGTTTTCAACACCGGAAAACAGATACCGGAGGAGGACATTGACCGGATTTGGGACAAATTCTATAAGGTAGACAAAGCCAGAACCAGGGAGTACGGCGGCAGCGGCATCGGTCTTTCCATTGTAAAGGCCATCATGGATGCGCTGCATCAGCCTTTTGGTGTGAAAAACTGGGATAATGGCGTGGAATTTTGGTTTGAGCTGGACAGCAAATAAGCTGTCCGGCTCATTGCCGTTTTTGGGGGTGACAGTTCAGTCGCGCCAGCTCAGCCGCGCCATTCGCAAAATTGCATTGTCATGCTTTCCGCTGCTGACGCAGCTACTTTTTGCTCATGAGATGGCGCTCAATCGGTGCTTTCCCAGGCATCTTTTCGTGCAAGCACGAAATCCGCCTGAAGAAAATCACCGCTGAACTGGTTTTGACAAAATTAGTCCTTGCAAAGCAAGCGCAGTTGTGGTAGACTTTTAGCAATTTAGGAACTTTTCGGGACAACGCAATAAAATACAGGAAAATTGAATAATGATGCAAATTAAATTGACATATCAGTGTATAAAAGAGTATAATTCTGAACAAAGGTGAATATTTATGCGTAACATATGCATAACTCACTTCGGGATGGTTATTCTCTTTTTTTATATACGATACAGGGTTGAAAAGCCGGAACCCGCATGAGCTTGCTCATCAGCGGTTACATATTTCAATGAAAGGACAAAGGTGGTTGCATGAAAGCTTTTCTTATTCTGGAAGACGGGACAGTCTTTGAAGGAACGAGTATTGGTTCCACGCGGGAGGTCATCAGCGAGATCGTGTTTAACACGTCCATGACCGGATATCTGGAGGTACTGACGGATCCCTCCTATGCGGGACAGGCAGTGGTGATGACGTATCCTCTGATCGGAAACTACGGGATTTGCCGGGAGGATATGGAGTCCGAAAGACCGTGGCCGGACGGATATATTGTCCGGGAGCTTTCCAGAATGCCCAGCAACTTCCGCAGCGAGGAGAGCATTCAGGATTTCCTGAAGGAATACGATATTCCGGGCATCTGCGGCATCGACACCCGGGCGCTGACGAAGCTCCTCCGGGAAAAGGGCACCATGAACGGCATGATCACCACCAATGCGGATTTTGACCTTGCCCAGGTGCTGCCGAAGCTGAAAGCCTACACCACGGGAAAGGTGGTGGAGAAGGTGACCTGCCAGCAGAAATACACGGTGCCGGGGGATGGTTTCCACGTGGCGCTGATGGATTTTGGAACGAAGAAAAATATTGTGAAAAGCCTGAACAAGCTGGGCTGTCAGGTGACGGTTTACCCGGCGCTGACGACGGCGGAGGAGATTCTGGCGGATGCGCCCGACGGCATCATGCTTTCCAACGGCCCGGGAGACCCGAAGGAGTGTACGTCCATCATTGCGGAAATCCAGAAGCTGTACGCATCGGAGGTGCCGATTTTTGCCATCTGTCTCGGCCATCAGCTCATGGCGCTGGCCACCGGGGCGGACACCCATAAGATGAAGTACGGTCACCGGGGCGGCAACCATCCGGTGAAGGATCTGAAAACCGGCAAGGTGTACATTTCCTCCCAGAACCACGGCTACGTGGTGGATATGGACACGGTGGATCCGGAGGTGGCACAGATCGGGTTTGTGAACGTCAACGACGGTACCACCGAGGGGCTTCGTTATCATAAGAAGAACATCATGACCGTGCAGTATCATCCGGAGGCCAGCCCAGGCCCCCACGATTCCGGGTATTTGTTTGAGGAGTTTATGAAAATGATGGGAGGATGCGCAGATGCCGAAAAATAAAAACATCAAAAAGGTACTTGTCATTGGATCAGGCCCGATCATCATCGGCCAGGCGGCGGAGTTTGACTACGCGGGCACCCAGGCCTGCCGTTCCCTGAAGGAAGAGGGCATTTGTGTGGTGCTGGTGAATTCCAACCCGGCCACCATCATGACAGACAAAGACATTGCAGATATGGTTTACATCGAGCCGCTGACGGTGAAGGTGTTAGAAGAGATCATTTTAAAGGAAAAACCGGACAGCGTGCTTCCCACCCTGGGCGGCCAGGCGGCGCTGAACCTGGCCATGGAGCTGGCAGAGTCGGGATTTCTGGAGGCCCACGGCGTTTCCCTCATCGGCACCACGCCGGAGACGATCCGCAAGGCGGAGGACCGGGAGCTTTTCAAGGAAACCATGGAAAAGATCGGAGAGCCCTGTGCCCCGTCCCAGATCGTGTATACGGTGGAAGAGGGCGCTGCCTTTGCGGCAAAGATCGGTTACCCGGTGGTGCTGCGTCCGGCCTATACGCTGGGCGGCAGCGGCGGCGGTATCGCCAACAACCCGGTGGAGCTGGAAGAGATTCTCGCCAACGGCCTGCGGCTGAGCCGTGTGGGCCAGGTGCTGGTGGAGCGCTGCATTGCGGGCTGGAAGGAAATCGAGTATGAGGTGATGCGGGACGCCAACGGCACATGCATTACCGTTTGTAATATGGAAAATCTGGATCCGGTGGGCGTACATACCGGTGACAGCATCGTGACGGCGCCTTCTCAGACGCTGGGGGATAAGGAGCACCAGATGCTGCGAAGCGCGGCGCTGAATATCATCAGCGAGCTGAACATCACCGGCGGCTGTAACGTACAGTTTGCCCTGCATCCCACCAGCTTTGAGTACTGCGTCATCGAGGTGAATCCCCGTGTCAGCCGTTCTTCCGCGCTGGCAAGTAAGGCCACCGGCTACCCCATCGCCAAGGTGGCGGCCAAGATCGCCCTGGGCTATCATCTGGACGAGATTCCAAACGCCATCACGAAAAAGACCTTTGCCAGCTTTGAGCCCATGCTGGACTACTGTGTGGTAAAAATGCCCCGTCTGCCCTTCGACAAATTCCTGTCGGCCAAGCGGACGCTGAGCACCCAGATGAAAGCCACCGGTGAGGTCATGAGCATCTGCACCAACTTCGAGGGGGCGCTGATGAAAGCCATCCGCTCTCTGGAGCAGCATGTGGACAGCCTGCTGTCCTATGATTTCTCCGGATTGGATCGGGATGAACTGCTGCGGCAGCTGGCGGTGGTGGATGACCGCCGCATCTGGGTCATCGCCGAGGCGCTGCGCAAAGGCATTTCTTATGAAGAAATCCATGACATCACGAAGATTGATCTGTGGTTCATCGATAAAATTGCCATTCTGGTGGAAATAGAGCAGGCGTTAAAGACAGAACCGCTGACACCGGAGCTCTTAAAGGAGGCCAAACGGCTGGAGTTCCCGGATGAGGTGATCGCTTCTCTCACAGGAAAAACGGAAGACGAGGTGAAAGCCCTCCGTCTGGAAAACGACATCGTGGCGGCCTATAAAATGGTAGATACTTGTGCGGCAGAGTTCGCAGCCTCCACCCCCTACTATTATTCCTGCTTTGACGGGGAAAACGAGGCGGCTAAGACCAGCGGCCGCAAAAAGGTGCTGGTGCTGGGCTCCGGCCCCATCCGTATCGGTCAGGGCATCGAGTTCGATTTCTGCTCTGTTCACAGCACCTGGGCTTTTTCAAAAGAAGGCTTTGAAACCATCATTGTCAACAATAACCCGGAAACGGTGAGCACCGACTTTGATATCGCGGATAAGCTGTATTTTGAGCCGCTGACGGCGGAGGATGTGGAGTCCATCGTGCGGCTGGAGCAGCCCGACGGCGCAGTGGTACAGTTCGGCGGCCAGACGGCCATCAAGCTGACAAAAGCGCTGATGGAAATGGGCGTGCCGATCCTGGGCACGGCCGCAGAAGACGTGGATGCGGCAGAGGACCGGGAGCTGTTTGACGAAATTCTGGAGCAGTGCCAGATCCCACGTCCGGCAGGACACACCGTATTTACGGCGGAGGAAGCCAAGGCGGCAGCAGCACAGCTTGGCTATCCGGTGCTTGTGCGCCCGTCCTACGTGCTGGGCGGCCAGGGCATGCAGATCGCCATCAACGACCGGGATATCGACGAATTCATTGGCATCATCAACCGGATCGCCCAGGAGCATCCGATCCTGGTGGATAAATACATCCAGGGCAAGGAGATCGAGGTGGACGCCGTTTGCGACGGGGAGGACATTGTCATCCCGGGCATCATGGAGCACATCGAGCGGGCCGGCATCCATTCCGGCGACAGCATTTCGGTGTACCCCGCCCGCTCCATCAGCCAGAAAGCCAAGGACACGGTGGTGCTTTACACGGAGCGGCTGGCCAAAGCGCTGCACGTCAAGGGCATGATCAACATTCAGTTCATCGTGTGTGGGGACGATGTGTACGTCATCGAGGTGAACCCCCGTTCCAGCCGGACGGTGCCCTACATCAGCAAGGTGACCGGCATCCCCATCGTGGGACTGGCGACTCGGGCCATCATCGGCAAAAAGCTGAAGGATCTGGGCTATACGCCGGGCTTGCAGCCGGAGGCAGATTATGTTGCCGTGAAAATGCCGGTGTTCTCCTTTGAAAAATTACAGGGCGCGGACATCAGCCTGGGGCCGGAGATGAAATCCACCGGCGAGGTGCTGGGCATTGCGAAAACCTTCGAGGAAGCGCTGTACAAGGCATTTATCGGCGCGGGCATCCGTCTGCCGAAATACAAAAATATCATTATGACCGTCAACGACGAGGATAAGGAAATGGCTGTGGACATCGGTCGCCGGTTTGAAAAACTGGGCTACCGGATCTTTGCCACCCGGGGCACCCAGAAAGCGCTGGCAGACGCAGGCGTGCACGCCATCCGCACCAGCAAGATCGCCCAGGAATCCCCGAACCTGATGGATCTGATCCTGGGACACGAGATCGACCTGATCATCGACACTCCGGCCCGGGGCGGCCAGCACGGCAAGGATGCATTCCTCATCCGCCGCAGCGCCATTGAGACCGGCGTCCACTGCCTGACGGCCATCGACACCGCGAGAGCGCTGGTAGAGAGCCTAGAAAATGCCGATCATCAGCATCTGACACTGGTGGATATTGCGAAATTATAAATCCGACAGCCTGCGTGTTACAGTGGATGCTATTCAGTGAAAAATCGCTTTGAGGGGCGCAATGTGTGGATGACATTTGTTATGCATTGGCTGGAGCGACAGAGAGTTGCACAGCGGTAAGCGATATATAAGGAACATTGGGGAATGATTTCTGTGTGTTTGTTCATACTAGAGGAAAAAACAGAAAGAAGGATCCCGATGAACTTCATGGAAAAATTGTTTGGAAAAGAAAAGAGAGGCCAACAGCAGAACGGATCAACCGTGGCAGGAAAAAGTGCAGGCTCGAAAAATGAAATTGGCAGCCCTATGGAAGGGGAACTGATCGAGCTGAAAGATGTTCCCGACGAAGCCTTTGCCCAGGGCATTCTGGGAGACGGCGTGGCCATCCGTCCCACCAAAGGGGAAATGTATGCCCCGGCGGATGGCACGGTGGACACCCTGTTTGACACCTGCCACGCCATCACCTTTCTGTGCGATAATGGCGCGGAGCTGCTGCTCCATGTGGGGCTGGACACGGTGCAGCTGAAAGGAAAGCATTTTCAGTCCCAGGTGGCATCCGGCGACCGGGTGAAAAAAGGACAGCTTTTGTTAAGTGTGGATCTGGAGGCAGTGAAGCGGGAAGGCTATGATACTGTGACGCCGGTGATCGTCACCAACGCGGATGAGTGGCCCGTGGAAAAAGCGGCGCCGGGCAAAGTGAAGGTCGGGGATGTCATTATGAAGGGCAGCCGGTAAAAATCCCGAGAATGACGTATTCACAAAATGAACTGATGGTTTTCATCCCATATAGTTGTATTTTACAGCTTTTTACAGATTTGGTTCAAATGTGTATGCGAGGCTGAACAAGGATGAATTCTGTGCATTGCAAAACGCGTTATGATGCCGGGAGTGAACTGTAATAATCGTGGAAAAGATACGCAGAGAATGCTTGTTGCCGCTGGCATTGTTTTGTATACTAAAGGTAGAATAAAGATAGATATGCCGCGTTTCTTTTCACTGGGAGACGCGAGAAATGAGGGATAAGTATGGAGAAAAAAAGAGTTGTACTGGCACTTGGACACAGAGCGCTGGGAACGACCCTCCCGCAGCAGCAGGAGGGGGTTCGTGCCTCCGCAAAAATCATTGCTGATCTGGCAGAAGAGGGCTGCCAGCTGATCATTTCCCACAGCAATGCGCCGCAGGTCGGCATGATCCATACGGCCATGAATGAATTTGGAAAAGCCCATCAGGATTACACAGTATCGCCCATGTCGGTGTGCTCTGCCATGAGCCAGGGCTATATCGGCTACGATCTGCAGAATGCTATCCGGGCAGAGCTGCTCTCCCGGGGGATATACAAGACTGTGGCTACGCTGCTCACCCAGGTGCTGGTGGATCCTTACGATGAGGCGTTCTATCGCCCGGTGAAAAAGATCGGCCGGTATCTGACCAAAGAAGAGGCGGAAGCAGAAGAGGACAAGGGCAATTATGTGACAGAGGTGCCGGGAAAAGGCTATCAGCGTGTCGTGGCAGCGCCCAGGCCCGGAGACATTGTGGAGATCGACGCCATCCGTGCACTGGCAGACGCAGACCAGATCGTCATTGCCTGCGGCGGCGGCGGAATCCCCGTGCTGGCCCAGGGCAGCCGTCTGAAAGGCGCCAGTGCCGTCATTGAGAAAGACCTGGCCAGCGGCCGTCTGGCAGAGCAGACCGACGCGGACATTCTCATGATCCTCACCACCGTGGATCAGGTATTCCTGAATTATGGAAAGGAAAACGAAACACCCATCGATCACATGACCGTGGAGGAGGCCCGCAAGGCCATTGTGGCCGGACAGTTTGAGGAAGCCACCATGCAGCCCAAGATCGTGGCCGGGGTGGAATTCGTCAGCAAAAAGCCCGGCAGAAAGGCCATCATCACCTCCATCGACCGGGCAAGAGACGGTCTTCTCGGAAAAACAGGAACAGTCATCGAATGATGTTGAGAAAAGGAAAACCCCCGGAGCGCATCCGGGGGTTTCCTTTTTATGAGGGGGGAGATAGTGAGTGTGTAAATCAACTATCTGACTCATAGTATACTGGGAAAATGTGTTCAAAGTGTGGACGTTTTCTAAAAATAAATGAAAAAATCTTAAGATAAAATGAAGGAAGAGAGAACAAAAACCTTCTGTTTGATAAAAAGGGGGAAGTATGCTATTGTTATAACAGTGTCGAAAGGCATGAATCCGCATGAGCTTGCTCATAAGCGGATGAAAGGACTTGAGACACGCCCGCAGCATGAGCATGAAAGCGGAGCGCATGCTTCGCGATATGCGAATGCTGTCGGAAGATTGCGGGAGTGCACAGCACGGAGCAATCTGTTATAATGATATGTAATGAAATGATATCAGTATCGGGGAGGAATGACCATGAAGAAGCTGAATCAATTACTGGAACGGATTTCCTATACATGCATACAGGGCAGTATTGACACAGAAGTGACGGATATTGTGAACGATTCCCGGAAGATCACGCCGGGCTGCCTGTTTTTCTGTATCCCGGGTGCCGTGACAGATGGACATAAGTTTGCCGCCCAGGCGGCGGAGCAGGGAGCCGCTGTGCTGGTGGTTTCCAAAGAGGTGGAGGTGCCGGACAGCGTGACAGTCATCCGGGTGGAGGATCCCCGGTATGCCATGGCGCTTATCGCGGCGGCCTGGTACGATTACCCGGCGGAGCAGATTCCGGTCATCGGTGTGACGGGAACGAAAGGAAAAACTACCACCACCTATATGATCAAATCCATCCTGGAACATGCGGGGCATCAGGTGGGACTGATCGGCACCATTGAAACGATTATTAAGGAAAAGAAAATTCCATCCAGCAATACCACGCCGGAGTCGGTGACGGTACAGAAGTATCTGCGGGAGATGGCGGATGCGGGCTGTGACTGCGCAGTGATGGAGGTGTCCTCACAGGGCCTCATGCTGCACCGGACAGCCGGGATTTTGTTTGAGCTGGGTCTGTTTACGAATATTGAACCGGATCACATCGGCCCCAATGAGCACGCTTCCTTTGAAGAGTACATGGAGTGCAAGGGCAGACTGTTCCGCCAGTGTAAGGTGGGCATTGTCAACGTGGACGATCCTCACTGGAAACAGGTGCTGGAGGGCCATACGTGCCGTCTGGAGACGGTGGGCTTTTCCACGGAGGCGTCCCTGCGGGCGGAAAATGTCCATCTGGTCAACGGCGCCGGATATCTGGGCGTGGCCTATCACGTGTCCGGTTCCATGGATCTGGATGTGGAGATCGACCTGCCGGGCCGGTTCAGCGTATACAATTCCCTGATGGCCATTGCCGTCTGCCGGCATTTCGGCGTGGCAGATCAGGATATTCTCTATGCCCTGAAGCAGGCGAAGGTGAAGGGCCGTATCGAGCTTATCAAAGTGTCAGATGATTTTACGCTGATGATCGATTACGCCCACAATGCCATGAGCCTGGAAAGTCTTTTAACCACCTTAAAGGAATACAATCCCAAGCGTCTGGTGTGCCTGTTTGGCTGCGGCGGCAACCGCTCCAAGCTGCGCCGGTATGAGATGGGCGAGGTGTCCGGCCGTCTGGCGGATCTGACGATCATCACATCGGATAATCCCCGGGACGAGGAGCCCCAGGCCATCATCGACGATATCAAGGTGGGCATTGCCAAAACCGATGGCAAATATGTGGAGATCCCGGATCGGAAGGGAGGCCATTGCCTACGCCATCCACCACGGCCAGCCCGGCGACGTGATCGTTCTGGCGGGCAAGGGACATGAGGATTATCAGGAGATCAGGGGCGTGAAGCATCCCATGGATGAGCGGGATCTCATCGCAGACATTCTGGCAGGCAGATAACATGCAGCAATATGCACAGATCATTGTAGATATCACAAGTGAAAAACTGGACCGCACGTTCACGTACCGGATTCCGGAGGCACTGGCCGGGCAGATCACCCCGGGGGTGCAGGTGCTGTTCCCATTCGGAAACGGCAACCGGCAGCAGAAGGGCTTTGTGCTGGACATCACCGACCAGCCCTCCTACGATCCGGCAAAAATAAAGGAACTGACGGGCATTGTGCCCGGGGCGGTGCCGGTGGAAGGGGAACTTATTGCCCTGGCGGCCTGGATCCGGCAGACCTACGGCTCCACCATGATCCAGGCGCTGAAAACGGTGCTGCCCGTGCGCGCCCAGGTGAAAAATCAGGAAGAGGTGACGGTCACCCTGTCTTCCGACCGACAGGCAGTGCAGGCCTATTACGACCTGTGCCTGCGGCGAAAATACCGGGCCAGAGCCCGGGTGCTTTCGTTTCTGCTGGAACGGGGCAGCTGCACGATGCAGGCGCTGACGGGCCGGGAGAAAAGTGACGGCAAAACGGTACGGGAGCTGGAAGAGAAGGGGCTTGTGACCCTTTCCCGGAAGACCCGGTACCGGAACCCGGAGAGCCAGGTTTCTCAGAAATACGGAGAAAAAGAACTAACAGCGGAACAACAGCAGGCGGTGGATACCGTATGGGACGATTACCGGCGGGACATCCGTCAGACGTATCTGCTCCACGGCGTCACCGGCAGCGGCAAGACCGAGGTGTATCTGGAACTCATTGAAAAAGTGGTGGCAGAGGGACGGCAGGTGATCGTGCTCATCCCGGAGATTGCCCTGACCTACCAGACATTGCTGCGGTTTTACACCCGGTTCGGCGACCGGGTGTCGGTGATCAATTCCCGGCTTTCCCAAGGGGAACGGTACGACCAGTTCGAGCGGGCCAAACGGGGAGAGATCGACATCATGATCGGCCCCCGGTCGGCACTGTTCACACCGTTTTTACGATTGGGGTTTATTATCATCGATGAGGAGCATGAGGGCACCTATAAGAGTGAAAACATGCCCCGGTACCACGCCCGGGAGGTGGCCATCCGCCGGGCACAGATGTGTCACGCCTCGGTGTTGCTGGGATCGGCCACACCTTCGGTGGAATCCTATGATAAAGCGAAGACCGGGGAATACCGGCTGCTGACGCTGACCCGCCGGGCCGGCAATCAGCCCCTGCCTCAGGTGACCATCACCGATATGCGGGAGGAGCTGCGGGAGGGCAACCGTTCCGTGTTCGGCAGGCACTTAAAGGAACAGATCGAGGACCGGCTGGCGAAACAGGAGCAGGTCATGCTGTTTTTGAACCGCCGGGGGTATTCCGGTTTTGTTTCCTGCCGTTCCTGCGGTGCGGTGATGAAATGTCCCCACTGTGACGTGTCCTTAAGCGTCCACCGGAAGGGCGGCGCGGCACGGCTGGTGTGCCATTACTGCGGTTATGAGACCGCGCAGGTGTCCCGGTGCCCGGTGTGCGGCTCCGGCTACATCAGCGAGATGAAGGCGGGCACCCAGCAGATCGAAGAGCTGACCCGGAAAACCTTTCCTGGCGCCCGGGTGCTGCGGATGGACATGGATACCACGAAAAACAAGGACGGCCACGCGAAGATCCTGACGGAATTTGCGGAGCACCGGGCGGATATCCTCATCGGTACCCAGATGATCGTCAAGGGGCATGATTTCAGGGATGTGACGCTGGTGGGGGCACTGGCGGCGGATCTGTCTTTGTTTGCCGGGGATTACCGGTCGGCGGAACGCACGTTTCAGCTGCTGACCCAGGCGGCAGGCCGGGCAGGCAGAGGCGAGCGCCCCGGGGAAATGGTGATCCAGACGTACCAGCCCGATCACTACAGCATCACCCTGGCGGCGGCGCAGGACTACGAAGGCTTCTATGCACAGGAAATGCTGTTTCGCCGGATGATGTCCTATCCGCCGGGAGCACAGATGATGGCGGTGCTGTTAAGCTGTGAGGAAGAGGAACATCTGGCGGTGGGTGCTTCCTATTTAAAACAGATGATTGAACGGCTGGGCGGCAGCCACGGCGTACAGGTCATCGGCCCGGCAGATGCATCGGTGGCCCGGGTGAAGGACCGCTACCGGAAAAACATTTATGTGAAACATGCAGACGGCGCCCTGCTTTCCCGGATCCGGGAGGCGCTGGAAAAATATATCGAAGCAAACGAGGGATTTTCATCGATCGCGATCCAGTTTGATTTCAACCCGATGAATCCTTTTTGACAGGATAAAAACAGGAACAGAGATTTTTGTACAGATAAGGAGAGAGGACAATGGCATTAAGACAGATCAGAGTGATGGGAGACGAGGTACTGACCAAGCAGTGCAGAGAGGTAAAGGAGATGACGCCGCGGCTGAAAACCCTTATTTCGGATATGTTTGAGACAATGTATGATGCCTGCGGTGTGGGCCTGGCGGCTCCCCAGGTGGGCATTTTGAAACGGATTTTTGTGGTGGATACCACAGGAGATACACCCCGGGTGTTTATCAACCCCGAGATCGTGGAAACCTCTGGAGAGCAGACCGGGGAAGAGGGGTGCTTGAGCGTGCCGGGCAAGTGTGCCGTTGTCACCAGACCCAACTATGTGAAGGTGCGTGCCCTGGATGAGAACATGGAGCCCTTCGAACTGGAAGCCACCGAGCTTCTGGCCCGGGCGGTGCTGCATGAGAATGACCATCTGGACGGCCATCTTTATGTGGAGAAGGCCGAAGGCGAGATCATGGACGTGGAATAACCATCCGCAGGCAGAGGAGGAATACAGATGAGAGTAGTATTTATGGGAACACCGGATTTTGCGGTGGGCACCCTGGAAGCGCTGGTGAAGGCCGGACATGAGGTGGTGCTGGCCGTGACCCAGCCGGATAAACCAAAGGGAAGAGGCAAGGCCATGCAGCCGACACCGGTAAAGGAAGCGGCAGAGGCCCACGGCATCCCGGTGTATCAGCCGGTGAAGATCCGGGAAACATCCTGTGTGGACTATCTGCGCACCTTTCAGCCGGACGTCATCGTGGTGGTGGCTTTCGGACAGATCCTGCCGAAGTCCATTCTGGAAATGCCGCGATACGGCTGCGTCAACGTCCATGCCTCCCTGCTGCCCAAATACCGGGGCGCAGCGCCCATCCAGTGGGCGGTCATTGACGGGGAAAAAGAAACTGGCGTGACCACCATGCGCATGGATGAGGGGCTGGACACCGGCGACATGATCTTGAAATGTGTGGTGCCCCTGGATGAGAAAGAGACCGGCGGCAGCCTGTTTGACAAATTAAGCAGGGCAGGCGCTGACCTGCTCATCGAGACGCTGCGGCAGCTGGAAAATGGCACCGCCGTTTTCACAAAACAGGATTCCAGCCAGTCCACCTATGCGGGCATGATCAAAAAGAGCCTGGGGCAGATCGACTGGAAGATGGAGGCGGCGCGCATTGAGTGCCTCATCCGGGGCCTGAATCCCTGGCCCAGCGCCTATACGAAGCTGGGCGGCAAGACATTGAAAATCTGGAGTGCGGAAGTGACGGATCAGCCATCCACCGGGCATATGCCGGGGGAAGTGGTATCTGCGGACGGCGCCCTGTATGTGGCGGCGGGCGACCGGGTGCTGGCCCTCACCGAGGTGCAGCTGGAAGGAAAGAAACGCATGGACACGGAGGCATTTTTACGCGGCTATGAAGTGCTTCCGGGCACCGTGCTGGGACAGGAGGAAGCATAAATGTATGGATTTGGTTTTTACCGGTTTGACGGCACGTACATTCTCGTACTCATCGGTGTGGTGCTGTCCATGCTGGCATCTTCAAAAGTAAAAAGTACATTCAACAAATATTCCCGGGTGCGGAGTATGGCCGGGATCACCGGCGCCGAGGCGGCGGAGCGGATCCTGCGCCAGTCCGGCATCTACGATGTGCGCATCGAGCACATCAGCGGCAATCTCACCGACCACTACGATCCGTCCAGCAAGGTACTGCGGCTGTCGGATTCCGTGTATGGATCCACTTCTGTGGCTGCTATCGGTGTGGCGGCCCATGAGTGCGGTCATGCGGTACAGCATCAGGTGGGCTATGTGCCCCTGTCTATCCGTTCGGCCCTGGTGCCCGTTGCCAATTTTGGCTCCAGTCTGTCCTGGCCCATCTTTGTGGCAGGTCTGATCTTTTCCATCGGGCCCCTGCTGGACATCGGTATTATCCTGTTCCTGGCAGCCGTGCTGTTCCAGGTGGTGACCCTGCCGGTGGAATTTAACGCCTCTGCAAGAGCCATCCGTCTGCTGGACAGCTGCGGCATTCTGGGCCAGCAGGAGATCGGCGGCACGAAGAAGGTGCTGACAGCGGCTGCCCTCACCTATGTGGCAAGCCTGGCGGCATCCATTTTACAGCTGCTGCGGCTTTTAATCCTGGCAGGAGGAAGACGGAGAAATGACTAAGGACAATCCCAACGTGCGGGAGCTGGCGTTGTATGTGCTGACAGAGGTGACAGACCGCGGGGAGTACAGCAACCATGTGCTGAAAAATGTGCTGGAAAAATACCAGTATATGGAGAAAAGAGACCGGGCGTTCCTAAGCCGCCTGTGTGAGGGAACGCTGGAACAGCTCATCCGCATCGACGATGTGCTGAACCGGTTTTCCAAGGTGCCGGTGAAAAAAATGAAGCCGGTGATCCGGGGCATCCTGCGGCTGGGCGTCTACCAGCTGTTGTTCATGGACAGCGTGCCGGACGCGGCGGTGTGCAACGAATCGGTGAAGCTGGCTACCCGCAAGGGCTTTTACAATCTGAAGGGCTTTGTCAACGGTGTGCTTCGAAGTATCGCAAGAGAAAAAGACAAAGCATTACAGGTGGAGGGAAGCGGGGAAGCTTATCTTTCTGTCCGCTATTCTATGCCCCGCTGGATCGTGAAAAAAAATGGCTGGACGTTTATCCGGAAGCTGTGGTGGAGCAGATGCTTCAGGCTTTTCTGGAACCGGCGGCGACCTATATCCGCTGCAACAGCTCCCGGATCTCGCCGGATGCCCTGCGGGCGCGGCTGCAAAAAGAAGGGGCAGAGGCAGTGCCGGACGGATTTGTGCCGGATGCCCTGCGTCTGACAGGATTTGATTATCTGGAAGCCCTGCCTTCCTTCGGGGAAGGACTGTTCCAGGTACAGGATGCTTCCTCTATGCTGCCTGCTTATGTGGCAGCACCCGGACAGGGAGATTGCTGTCTGGATATCTGTGCAGCACCGGGGGGCAAGAGTCTGCAGCTGGCAGATCTGCTGTCGGGGACCGGCAGTGTGGAAGCCAGAGACCTGACGGACTATAAGCTGGGACTTCTGGAAGAAAATATTGCCCGCAGCGGTTTTGCCAACATCGCAGCCAGACAGTGGGATGCCACCATCCCTGACCCGTCCATGGAAGGACGGGCAGATGTGGTACTGGCCGATTTGCCCTGCTCGGGTCTTGGGGTACTGGGCCGCAAGAAGGACATCCGCTACCGGGTGCGGGAGGAAGACCTGCATGCGCTGGCATCGCTGCAGCGACAGATTTTAAGCGTCGCCGCATCCTATGTAAAACCGGGCGGTACGCTGGTATACAGTACCTGTACCATCAACAGAGAAGAAAATGAGGAGAACCTGTTCTGGTTTACGGAGCAGTTTCCTTTTGAACCGGTAAGCCTGGATGACCGGCTGCCAAAGATGCTAAGAGGCGATACAACAAAGAACGGCTATCTGCAGCTGCTGCCGGGAACACACCCTTGCGACGGATTTTTCCTGGCGAAGCTGCGGCGCAAAGCATAAAAGGGGAAGACGATGACGGATATTCGTTCCATGACACTGGAAGAACTGAAAGAGGCCATGACGGCGCTGGGGGAGAAGCCCTTCCGGGCAAAACAGATTTACGAGTGGCTGCACGTGCGGCTGGTGGATGATTTTGACGAGATGACCAACCTGTCCCGGGCTTTGCGGGAAAAGCTGCGGGAAAACTATGCACTGTGGCCGCTGCAGGCGCTGCGGGTGCAGACGTCAAAGATCGACGGCACGAAGAAATTTCTCTTCGCCCTGTCTGACCGGCAGGTGGTGGAAAGCGTGTGGATGCAATACCACCACGGCGACTCCGTCTGTATTTCTTCCCAGGTGGGCTGTCGCATGGGCTGCAAATTCTGCGCCTCCGGTATCGGCGGTCTGGTGCGGAACCTGACCGTGGGGGAAATGCTGGCCCAGGTGTATGCTATCCAGAAGCTCACCGGGGAGCGGGTGTCCAATGTGGTCGTCATGGGCACGGGAGAACCCTTCGACAACTACGACACTCTCATCCAGTTCCTGCGGATGCTCACTGACACCAACGGTTTAAATATCAGCCAGCGCAACATCACCGTGTCCACCTGTGGCATCGTGCCGAAGATCCGCGCCTTTGCCGAGGAAGACCTGCAGGTGACGCTGGCCCTGTCCTTACACGCCTCGGACAACGAGAAGCGCAAAGAGCTGATGCCCATTGCCTACACCTATTCCCTGGGGGAGGTCATGGATGCCTGCCGGTATTATTTTCAGAAAACCGGCCGCCGGATGACCTATGAGTACAGTCTGGTGGGCGGCGTCAACGACACCCGGGAGGATGCGAAAGCGCTGGTGGGGCTGCTGCGGGGGCAGAACTGCCATGTGAACCTGATCCCGGTGAACCCGGTGAAGGAGAAGGGTTACGTCCAGCCGGACCGCACGGCGGTGCTGGATTTTAAAGATAAGCTGGAAAAATACGGGATCAATGCGACAATCCGAAGAGAAATGGGAAGAGATATTGACGGCGCCTGCGGACAGCTGCGCCGAAGCTACGAGAAATCCTCTGAGACACTTTAAAGTGTCCGGGGGATTGTTCTTTTTCCCCGGGTTGTGATAAGATAACTACGATATTATACAGAAAGGCGCATGGTAAGACGCATGAAAGCGATAGCGATCACAGACGTGGGAAAAAAAGCGATCCATGAATCAGGACTACGTCTTTATGTCGAAGGAACCGGTGGGCAATCTGCCCAACCTTTTTATTGTGGCGGACGGCATGGGCGGCCACAAGGCGGGAGATTTTGCATCCCGGTATGCGGTGGCGGTCATCACAGAATCCATCGGGCGTTCCGATGAGACGAATCCGGTGAAGCTGCTGCGCAGTGCCATTGAGCAGGCGAACCGGGAGATCATTGAGAAAGCCGGAAGTTCGCCGGAATATGAGGGAATGGGGACGACGCTGGTGGCGGCCTGTATCATGCATGGGTATACGTATATTGCCAATGTGGGAGACAGCCGGCTGTATGTCATCAACCGGGAGGAGATCCGACAGGTGACAAGAGACCATTCGCTGGTAGAGGAAATGGTCCGGATGGGCGAGATCCGCAGGGAGGAAGCCAGATTTCATCCGGATAAGAACGTCATTACGAGAGCCATCGGGGCAGAGTATGACGTGAAGATAGATTTTTTCGGGCACAAGCTTCGTGATAACGATAAGATCCTGCTGTGCTCTGACGGTCTGACCAATATGCTGGAGGACGAGGAGATTTTCGATATCGTCAACCGGCCGGAAGAACTGTCCAGACGGGCGGGAGAACTGATTAACCGGGCCAATACATACGGAGGAAAGGACAATATCTCCGTGATCCTGGTAGAACCGTTTGAAGAAGAGGTGAAGGCATGTTGTTGAGAAAAGGAATGTTTATTGGAGATAGATATGAGGTGATTTCCCATATTGGCGTAGGGGGAATGGCCGATGTATATAAAGGAAAAGACCACAAGCTGGACCGGTATGTGGCCATCAAGGTGCTGAAGGAGGAATTCCGCGGGGACAAGGGCTTCGTGGCAAAATTCCGGGCAGAGGCCCAGGCGGCAGCCCGTCTGGCCCATCCCAACGTGGTAAATGTGTACGATGTCGGCGATGAGGACGGCATTAACTATATCATTATGGAACTGGTGGAGGGCATTACCCTCAAAAATTATATCGAGCGCAAGGGCAAGCTGACCGTCCGGGAGACGACCAGCATTGCCATTCAGGTGGCCATGGGCATTGAGGCGGCCCACAATCTGAACATTGTGCACCGGGACATCAAGCCCCAGAACATCATCATTTCCAGAGAAGGAAAGGTGAAAGTGACGGATTTTGGCATTGCCAAGGTGGCATCCAGCCGCACCATCAGCTCGGTGACCATGGGTTCCGTGCACTACACGTCCCCGGAGCAGGCCCGCGGCGGCTACAGCGATGCCAAGAGCGATATTTATTCCCTTGGTATCGTTATGTATGAGATGATCACCGGCCGGGTGCCCTTTGACGGGGAAACGGCAGTGACTGTGGCGGTGAAGCACCTGCAGGAAGAGATGGTGCCGCCCCATGTATACGCGCCGGAGATCCCGGTGAGCCTGGAGGAGATCATTTTAAAATGTACCCAGAAAAGCCAGGAGCGCCGGTATGCCAATGTGGCAGAGCTTCTGAAGGATCTGAAGCAGTCGCTGGTGACACCGGATGCTTCCTTTGTAAAAATCATTTCCCCGGATGAGACAGGCAAGACCATGCTGTTCACCAAGGGAGATATGAATAAGATCAAGGCCGATGCTTATGGAGACAATGCCGCTTATGCGGACGCCTACGGTGCAGACCAGAACGGTTATGCCCAGAATGGATATGCCGATGGTTATGAGCAGGGGTATGCCGATCAGGGCTACGGCGAAGGCGGATATGACGACCAGTACGCCGGTGAGGATGGCTATGCCGGAGACGGCCGGTACGACCAGAATGGCCGTTATGCCGATGATGCTTACGGCGGCGGACAGGGGCGCTACGCCGATGATTATGATCCTGCCTACGAGGAAGGGGATTATGACGACGATGGCTACGCAGAAGACGACTATGATGAAGAGGATTACGAAGGCGACGATTACGATGACGGCTACGACGAGGATGACTATGACGATTCTTACGACGACCGCCGCAGCCGGAAGAAGAAAAGCCGGTATGAGGACGAGGAGGATGACGAGCAGGGCGAGCTGAACCCGAAGCTGGAGAAGCTCATGTTCGTGGGCGGTATCATCGTGGCGGTGATCATTGCCTGCATCATTCTGGTGCTCATCGGAAAAGCCTTCGGTCTGTTTAAGTTTGGCAGCAAGTCCAATACGGATCAGCAGGAGACCACCGAGGACTCCGGGCAGGTAGAGATGCCCAAGCTGGTGGGAGAGCAGTACAGCGATGTGCAGAAGACACTGACTTCCTTAGGGCTTTTGGTAAAGGCAACCTACCAGGAGGCAGATAATTATGAAGAGGGCCAGGTCATGACCCAGTCGGTGGCCGAGGGCGAGATGGTAAAGACCGGCGCCACCATCAACGTGACGGTGTGCAGCGGCAAGGAGGTCATCAGCCTGCCGTCCCTGGAGGGCAAGGAGCAGAGCGCGGCGGAGCAGGCGCTGAAGGATCTGGGCCTGACTGCGGACACCCAGTTCGCCTACAGTGATACGGTGGATGTGGGAAAAGTTATTTCCACGAATCCCGCTTCCGGCAGTGATGTGGTGAAAGGCCAGCAGATCACCGTGACGGTGAGCCAGGGGCCGGAGACCAAGACCGGAACCGTGCCCAATGTGGTGAAGATGACCCAGGCAGACGCCCAGGCGGCCATCATTGCTGCCGGGTTCAAGGTGGGTTCCATCACCGAGGGCTCCAGCGATGAGGTGACCGAGGGCCGTGTCATCAGCCAGAGTGTGGTGTCCGGCACGAAGATGGATCAGGGTAAGACCATAGATCTGGTTGTCAGTACCGGCAGTGATGCACCGACAGTCCCCAATGTGGTAGGATCAGATTTTGAGGATGCCCAGGAAACACTGGAAGCACTGGGTTATGTGGTTAAGGAAGAAACCCAGTATCATGCAACAGTGGCTGAGGGAAATGTGGCATCCCAGTCGGTGGCAGCTAACACCAAAGCGGCAAAGGGGACGACCATCACCCTTTATGTGAGCCTTGGACCGGAGCCGGCCCAGGATCATACGCAGGCACCGGAGGAAGGGCAGTAACCATATGCAGGGAAAGATTATCAAGGGCATCGGCGGATTTTATTATGTGGACGCTGCCGGGGCAGACGGCGGCGTGTATGAATGCCGGGCCAGAGGCATTTTCAGAAAAAGAGAAGCGCAAACCCCTGGTGGGGGACGATGTGGAGATCGAGGTGATCTCTCAGGAAGAGAAGACCGGCAATCTTATCGACATCCTGCCCCGGAGAAGCGAACTCATCCGTCCGGCGGTGGCCAACGTGGATCAGGCGCTGGTGATCTTTGCCTCCATCCGTCCGGCACCCAACTTCAACCTGCTGGATCGGTTTCTGCTCATGATGCGCAGACAGGACATTCCCACGGTGATCTGCTTTAATAAGAAGGATCTGGTATCACCGGAGGAACTGGAAAATTTACAGAAAATCTATGAAAACAGCGGCTGCCGTCTCCTGTTTACCAGTGCGCTGGAGGGAAAAAATCTGGAGCTGTTGAAAGGTCTCCTGAAAGGGAAGACCACCACCGTGGCGGGCCCTTCCGGTGTGGGAAAATCTTCCCTCATCAACGCCCTGGGCGGCGTGGAAGTGATGGAGACCGGCATGGTGAGCCAGAAGATCGACCGGGGACGACACACCACGAGACATTCCCAGCTCATCCCCCTGGGGGAGGACACGTACATCGTGGATACCCCGGGATTTTCTTCCCTTTATGTGGAGGATATGGAAAAAGAAGAGCTGAAAGACTATATCCCGGAATTTTACCCCTACGAGGGGAACTGCCGTTTCAGCCCCTGCACCCACACCCATGAGCCGGGCTGTGCGGTGAAGGAAGCGCTGGAGGTCGGGGCCATTTCCCGGATGCGGTATGACAATTATGTACTCATGTATGAAGAACTGAAACAGAAAAGGAGATATTAGCATGTATATACTGGCACCTTCGATTTTATCCGCAGATTTTGCGGTGCTGGGCAGTGATGTGAAGCGGGCGGTGGACGCCGGCGCGAAATATGTGCACATTGATGTGATGGACGGCCAGTTTGTGCCGCGGATCAGCTTTGGCGACCCCATCGTGGCGTCCCTGCGGCCCGTGACAGATGCCTTTCTGGATGTACATCTGATGGTGGAGGAGCCGGGACGGTTTACGGATATTTATCAAAAATCCGGGGCAGACGGCATGACCGTCCATGTGGAAGCCTGCAAGGATGTGCGGGCAACGCTGGAGGGCATCAGGGCGGCAGGCATGCGCTGCGGCGTGACGCTGAATCCGGCTACCCCACTGGAAACGATTGAGCCGGTGCTGGATCTGGTGGACATGGTGCTCATCATGAGCGTGCAGCCGGGACTGGGCGGTCAGAAATACATCCCGTCCTCCACAGACAAGATCCGTCGGCTGAAAGCCATGCTGGATGCCCGGGGCAGCAAGGCCGACATTCAGGTGGACGGCGGTGTGTCGGCAGCCAATCTGCGGGAGGTGCTGGACGCCGGGGCCAATATCATCGTGGCCGGTTCTGCCGTGTTCGGCGGTGATATCGAGGGTAAGACCCGGGCACTGATGTCTGTGCTGGATGAGTATAATCAACGGTAGAGCGGATATACATGGAATAGAGATTGCCCGAAAACCGTGTGATCGGCGGAATGGCGGAATGCACAGGATATGGAGAGAAAAATGCAGGTATTGATTATCAGCGGGGGCAGTATAGATACAAAATACGCCCTTGCTTTTTTGAGCAAAAGAGAATATGATTATGTAATTGCTGTGGATAAAGGGGCGTTGTTCTGCTGGGAGAACGGCATCCGGCCGGATCTTCTGACCGGGGATTTCGATACACTTTCTCCGGAAATCCTGAAGAAATGGGAGGCTCAGGGAGTTCCTGTGCGCAGGTTCCGGCCGGAGAAGGATGATGCGGATATTGAGATCGCATTGCAGGAGGCAAGAGAATTTCTGGCTGCAGGAGAGCAGCAGAGGATAACGCATGCACAGGAGGAAGCATCCGTGTCTTATGTGGATGGAAATGCAGCAGATCATATGATTACCATTTTGGGCGGTACCGGCACAAGACTGGATCATATGCTGGGCACGATTTATGCGATGGCAGGACTGGGGCCTGATTACCCCTGTGAACTGGTAGATGCGCATAACCGGGTTCGGCTTTTGTGGCCAGGCACCTATGTGAAGGAGCGAAAGACATGTACGAAGTCGTACATTTCCCTGCTTCCCATTGGCGGAGATGTGACCGGCATTACGCTGCAGGGATTCAAGTATCCGCTGCATATGCACACCATGACGTGTGCCAACACTCTGGGAGTCAGCAATGAACTGACAGAGAACCGGGGCATGATTTCGTTTCAGACAGGAATCCTGGCCTGCTTTGAGACCAGGGACTGATTCTGAATAGATTACATTATGTGTGTAAAAGAGGAGAATGAAGAAAATGAAGAATCAGATGGTAAAGACGATGGGGAAAACGGCAGCAGGATTGCTGGCTGTATGTATGCTGGCATCTATGTCCGGATGTCAGAAAGCAGACAATGCAAGCGAGGCGGGCAACAGCAGTGCAGGTACGCTCGGTATGCAGGGTGTGGAATCCTCCATTATGGAGAACGAGCAGACGGAGGAAGAGGACAACGGGCTTACGTCTGCATTTGCAGACTGGCAGCCCAAGTTTGAAGAGCAGTTTGAAGAGGTTTACAAGGTTCCGGTGGATCACTATGAGGAAATCAAGGATGGATTCTATACCGTCTATGCAGAGAAAGATGGAGAGGTGGTTCCTTTTGTAACACTGGATGCCAAAAGCGGTGTATATGAGGAAATTGCCGAGGACAGATAAGAGAATTTAAATGAAGAGCAGAGAAAGGGAGCTGACGCACAGTATGACGGGTGCGTCAGCTCCTTTTCTGCTACGGTTTTTCTGTGGCATTAAAATAAAGCTTGCATATCTGCTGTAATACAGGGATAATAGGAAAGACACGCAGAGAAATGTATATTCTTTCAAAAGAGCGCTTTTACAGGGCGGATAAGTAGGAATGTGCATAAAGAACATTTTTTGAAGAGACAGGAAGCAGTTATGGAATCAAATTTGACAAATGGCCCGATTTTTAAGACATTGACGAAACTTGCCATTCCGATCATGGCATCTTCTTTTTTGGGAACATTATATAATATTACGGATATGGCCTGGATTGGTCTGCTGGGGGCCAGGGCTGTTGCTGGTGTCGGTGTCGGCGGCATGTTTACCTGGCTGTCTCAGGGACTGGCTACGATGGCACGCATGGGAGGACAGGTTCAGGTCGCACAGTGCATAGGCCGGGGAGACAGGGAAAGCGCACATGGATATGCGCAGACTGCAGTACAGTTATCTTGTATGATGGGTATGGTTTATGCTCTGGCAGTGCTTGTATTTGTACGTCCACTGGTTGGATTTTTCCGGTTGTCGGATCCGGAAGCCTATCGTGCGGCACTTTCCTATACAAAGATTGCCTGCGGATTCATTGTATTTTCTTTTCTGTCATTGACATTGACGGGGTTGTATATGGCTGAAGGTGATTCGAAGACGCCCTTTGTGGCAAACCTTGTCGGTCTGGCAGCGAATATGATTTTAGATCCACTCCTGATTATGGGAATTGGTTTTTGCCCGAAACTTGGTGCTGCGGGAGCAGCGATAGCTACAGTGACGGCGCAGGCTATCGTCATGCTGCTGTTGATCGCCGGTATTTTTCTGAAAAAACAGGAACATGCCTTACAGGGGATCCATTTGTTTTCCCACATTCACGGAACCTATGTCGAAGGGATCTGCCGGATAGGGATTCCGAGCGCATTACAGGGAATGGCATATTGTGTGATTTCTATGGTATTGACCCGTATGATATCCGTCTATGGATCGGACGCGGTGGCAACGCAACGCGTGGGCGGACAGATCGAGTCGGTCTCCTGGAACACGGCAGATGGATTTGCGGCTGCCCTGAATGCTTTTGTGGCACAGAATTACGGTGCCGGAAAGAAAGACCGGATCAAAAAAGGGTACAATGCAGCTTTCATTTGTGTCGGTGTATGGGGATTATTTATCACGGCAGCATTTGTGTTTTTTCCGGAAACGATCGCAGGATGCTTTTTCCATGAAGCCGGTGCAATGGAAATTGCTGTGGGATATTTGATGATTGTCGGTTTCAGCGAAGCCTTTATGTGTGTTGAACTTACGACAGTCGGAGCTTTGTCGGGGCTTGGCAGAACCAATCTTTGCAGCGTGATCAGCATTGTTTTTACCGGGGCAAGGATCCCTCTGGCCATCGTGCTTAGCGGTATATTCGGACTTACCGGGATCTGGTGGGCGATTTCCGCGACATCTGTCATAAAGGGAATTCTGTTTACCGTTGTTTTTTTCTGGCTCATGAATTTTAACTCGTCGTTGGGAAAATCCGGTTTGGATTGAAAAAAAAGAGTCCTTATGCTATCATATATAGTTGCGTTGGACTCTTTTTTTGTTGCAGGAAAAAAGGGCGTACAAGAAATCTAAGGAAAGGCGAAAACCCCGATAAATCAAAGGTTTTCGGACAGGTAAAACATAAAATGAAATTAGGTATCGTCGGTCTGCCGAATGTCGGCAAAAGTACACTTTTCAACTCTCTGACCAAGGCGGGTGCGGAGTCTGCCAACTATCCGTTCTGTACCATCGACCCGAACATCGGTATCGTGGCAGTGCCGGATGAGCGTCTCCGTCTGCTGGGCGACATGTATCATTCCAAGAAGGTGACACCGGCCACCATTGAGTTTGTGGACATCGCCGGTCTGGTAAAGGGCGCGTCCAAGGGCGAGGGCCTGGGCAACCAGTTCCTGTCCAATATTCGTGAGGTAGACGCCATCGTTCATGTGGTGCGCTGCTTTGAGGACAGCAATGTGGTGCATGTGGACGGCAGTGTGAACCCGTTGCGGGACATTGAGACCATCAACTTCGAGCTGATCTTCTCGGACGTGGAGATCCTGGAGCGCCGGATCGCAAAAGCGTCCAGAGGCGCCAAGAATGACAAGGAGCTGGCCAAGGAAGTGGCTTTCCTGGAGCGGATCAAAGCCCATCTGGAGGATGGCAAGCTGGCAAGAAGCCTGCAGGTGGACGATGAGGATGAGCAGGCATGGATCGCTTCCTATAATCTGCTGACCTACAAGCCGGTGATCTACGCGGCCAACGTTTCCGAGGATGATCTGGCGGACGACGGTGCAAGCAACGCCTATGTACAGCAGGTGCGGGAGTATGCAGCGAGCGAGGGCAGTGAGGTGTTTGTCATCTGCGCCCAGATCGAGGAGGAGATCTCCCAGCTGGAGGAGGATGAGAAGGCCATGTTCCTGGAGGATCTGGGTCTGAAGGAGTCCGGTCTGGAGAAACTGATCCGGGCAAGCTATCATCTGCTGGGGCTGTTAAGCTTCCTGACCTCCGGGGAGGATGAGACGAGAGCATGGACAATCAAGGCCGGAACAAAGGCACCTCAGGCGGCAGGCAAGATCCATACAGACTTTGAACGTGGTTTTATCCGGGCTGAGGTGGTGAATTATAAGGATCTGCTGGACTGCCAGGCTTATGCGGCAGCCAGAGAGAAGGGCCTTGTCCGTCTGGAGGGAAAGGATTACGTAGTAAAAGACGGTGATGTGATCCTGTTCCGCTTTAACGTATAGGAGAGGGATGTCTATGGACTGGAATATCAACTTTCCCCATCTGGGCATTTATCTGGAGCATGTGGGTAAGAGCATATCGATTGGCGGATTTACCATTGCCTATTATGGCATCGTTATTGGCATCGGCATCATCGGTGGTTTGATGCTGGCCCAGTGGCAGGCCAGACGCACCGGTCAGGATCCGGAGATGTATCTGGATCTGGCCATGATCGCTGTGGTGCTTTCTATTATTGGTGCCCGGGTGTATTATGTGGTATTTGCATGGGATATGTACAAGGACGACCTGCTCAGTATTTTCAATATCCGCAACGGCGGTCTGGCCATCTACGGTGGTGTGCTGACAGCCATCGCCACCGTATTTGTGTTTGCCAAAGTGAAAAAACAGCCCTTTGGCCTGCTGACGGATACGGCTGGGCTGGGGCTGATACTGGGACAGGTGGTTGGACGCTGGGGTAATTTCTTCAATCGGGAAGCTTTTGGCGGTTATACAGATAATCTTCTGGCTATGCAGCTGCCGGTGAGTGCGGTGCGCCGGTCGGATATCAGTGCAGATCTGGCGGCACATATCATGAACGTAGGCGGTATTGATTATATTCAGGTGCATCCCACCTTCCTGTATGAATCTCTGTGGAATTTATGTGTGCTTCTTTTTCTTATCTGGTATTCGCCGAAAAAGAAATTCCACGGTGAAGTGTTCTGCCTGTATCTGCTCCTTTACGGCATTGGCCGTTTCTGGATTGAGGGCCTGCGGACAGACCAGCTGATTTTCTTCGGAACTGGGCTTGCGGTTTCCCAGATGCTGGCGGTGGCGATGGTAGTTGTTTCTCTTGGTATCATCCTCGTTGGACGGAAGCACAGGAAGGCAGAAACGCAGGCGAAATCTTAAAATTTTATGACAAACCTGTGAAAAATTTATGGAAATTCACTCTGACGGAGGGGAATGTGGTAGTATAGAAGTCGAACAGAATCCCTGTGGGGTTTGGAATAAAGAAGGAGTGAAGATAAGATGAGCAGTCAGAGAAACAGTCGCGGCGGCGGAGCGGGGAGCCGTCAGCAGGATCATCGCAGAAGAGCAGGAGGAAGAGGACGCAGAGGGCCGCGGTTCACGGGAGCCAGACTGGGGCTGGGCGTACTGTGTATCCTGGCTGCCCTGGGGCTTGTGTACCGGTCGGTGCTGGCCGGTGTGTTCAAGGAAGGCGCAGGCATCGGTATGCTGGGACTGATCCCGGCGGTGCTGTTCTTCTTTGGGGGCGTGATGGCCATTCAGATGCGGCACCGGGCAGCGCCGGTGGCATTTCTGACACCGTTCCTGTTCTGCCTGCTGGCAGATATCACTTGCCTCATCCATGCATCGAAGATGAACGAATGGAAGCTGTGGGCCGTGGCAGCAGCAGTGCTGGCAGTTCTTTTCCTTGTTTTTCTGTGTCTGCACCGGCAGCGGGGACTGACAGTGCCGGTGGTGCTTCTCGTTGTGACAGTGGTGCTCACGGCAGTGGTTTGTCTGCTGGTCAAAGGCTCTGCTGCGCAGGGGAACGGTACCCAGACCCAGAGCAGCGACGGGACGGCCACAGATGGCACCCAGACCGGAACGGATGGCACGGCTGCGGATGGTACGGCGGCTGGCAGCGAGACCGGCACAGACGGAACGTCCACGGATGCTTCTCAGAGTACGGACGCCTCCGGTACACTGAATCTGGTGACCGATTCCTTTACCCTCAAATATGTGCGGCATGAGATGGGGGAAGATGTGAACGGCAGTCCCTGTGTGTATGTTTATTATGATTTCACCAACAACAGCGATCAGGCCGTGTCCATCCCGTCCGTATCCTACACGAAGCTGACCCAGAACGGCAGCGAGTGCGGCAAGGCTTCCGTGGCAGAGATGAATGACGAGATGAACAACTACAAGACCGAAGTACAGCCCGGGGCTACCGTGACAGCCTGCGAGGTTTACTCCGTCAGCGATACGTCCGATGCGCTGCTGGAGGCAGTGGAATTTGTGCCCACCAACGCAAAGAGCGCCAGCATGACGCTGACGCTCGAGTAGCAGCTGAACAAAAATCTTTATAGAGCTTTCGAAAGCAGTTAATCTGCTTCCGGGAGCTCTATTTCGTTATAGGCGGACAGATCCGGCAGTTCCACGTTTACGGGCTCTCCGGGGTTGTTGAAGGTCATGTGGATGTCTGCGTCCACCGGGATGGAAATGCCGAGAATGCTCATCTCATAGGACATGATCACATGGGCGGCGGTGTAATAGCCATCCTTGTTGATGGTGTAAGTGCCGTGGACATCATGGACATCCATGGCGATCTCTCCCAGAGAAGCCAGCTGATCGCCGATGAGTCCCAGCGCTTCTTTTACCTGTTCGTTCATCTGCGTCGGGTCTGCGGTGAAGGCCAGAACGGTCTGCCCGTTTTCCTCTGTCATGGACAGATCCAGCATCTGCGCAGCCGTGAGATTGGACGTGTTCATGTTCTGCTGCAGCGAGTTCATGATGGTGCTCAGATCGGTGGCGTATTTGTACTTCTCCCCGATCATGTCGGTATAGCACCAGCCGTCATAATAGTAGGTCTGCATATCCAGCTGCTGGGTGATGCCCAGAGCCGATACCGTCATGGCGGAATCGGTGGCGTACTTCATATCCGGTGTGTTGATGCCGGAGCATTTCAGATCCATGTCGGAGACGACGGACACCTTCTGCCCCTCCTGGGACAGCGTCATTTCCATAGCAACACTGGTATCCAGATCGGTAAGGGTGGCCTGTTTGGCGACAGACCGGGCCAGCACCTGCCAGGGGTTCTTGGACACACAGCCCACAACGATCATCAGAACCGTGACGAGAGCCACGCATCCTGCCTGTATCCATTTTTTCATATCATATTCCTCCCTTTGTAAAAGAAAATCGTATTTCTTCTATATTATAGCATGAACCTCTCCCCAGTTCCATTCGTAAAATATATTTCCAGAAAACCCTGTGTGTGGAAAATGTGGACTTGGCTGCGTTGTGTCAGCCATGCCGCCGTTTGAGGGTGAGATTTTCTTTGATTGGGAAGTTCACGAGTGGGAACAGGTGGAGGTGGCCGTCACTTTGTGGGGGGAAGGTGGGGACAAAATGTCCTGTGCCCCTGTTTTTACAGTCAAAAAAGTGGGAGTGAGTGGCGGTGGAGACCTTTTGGGCGGGTTACAGTGCACTCGTATGTTCTTTTCATGAGCAAAAATGAGCTGCAAGAGGATTGTTTTTCCATGAATTGGCACCGGCCTTTTGTGAGGTTTTTGAGAAAAAGCCTTGCACTTTCCTGAAAAATGCACTAGAATGAACTCATAAGTGGTGAATTGTGGTGAAAGGTGGTAGCAAGTGGGGGGATTTGTGGTGGAAAAGACAAGCCCCCGGCCAGAGAGCAGGTGATCCAATATGTTTATGGGTGAATACCAGCATAGTGTGGACGCAAAAGGCAGGCTGATCATTCCTTCGAAATATCGCGAACAGCTTGGGGACAAGATGGTTGTGACGAAGGGATTGGATACCTGTCTATATCTGTATCCCATGGAAGAGTGGGAAAAGATGGTGGAGAAGTTCGCTGGCCTGAATTTGCTGAAGGAATCGGAACGAAAGTTCAAACGGCAGTTTATCGCCGGAGCATCGGAATGCGAATTCGACAAGCAGGGAAGAATCCTGCTGCCTGCATCGCTTCGAACACATGTGGGGATAGATAAGGATGTGGTTCTGGCAGGCATGATGGAGCGCATCGAGATCTGGGATAAGGATCGCTGGGAACAGGCTACCAATATTGACGATATGAACGAGATCGCCGAGATGATGGCAGAGCGCGGACTTTCCCTGTAAAACACAACACGCGCGCGGACAGAATACCAAAGCAGAATAGCAAGATGCAGAAATTTAGAAACAGGAGAACAGACAGGCATGAGTTTTTCACACGTATCCGTATTGCTTCAGGAGACAATAGAAGGATTGCATATCCGGCCAGACGGCATTTACGTGGACGGCACCCTTGGCGGCGGCGGACATGCCTGGCATGTATGCAGACAATTATCAGAAAAGGGACGGTTCATCGGCATTGACCAGGATGCGGCTGCCATTGCGGCAGCGGGAGAACGGCTGGCTGAATTCGGCGACCGGGTGACCATCGTCCGCAGCAATTACTGCGAGATGCGCCGGGTGCTGGAGGAGCTGGGCATCCGGAAGGTCAACGGCATTGTGCTGGATCTGGGGGTTTCCTCCTATCAGCTGGACACCGCGGAACGGGGATTTTCCTACCGGGAAGATGCACCGCTGGATATGCGCATGGATCAGCGGCAGTCCCTGACGGCGCGAGACATCGTCAACGAATACAGCGAAGCGGAACTGACCCGCATCATCCGGGATTACGGAGAGGACAAGTTTGCGGGCAGCATTGCACGACACATTGTCCGGGCAAGGCAGGAGCATCCCGTTGAGACGACGCTGGAGCTGGCGGAGATCGTGAAGGAATCCATTCCGATGAAAGCCAGAAGAACCGGCGGCCATCCGGCCAAGCGTACCTTTCAGGCCATCCGCATTGAGTTGAACCGGGAACTGGACGTGCTGCGAGATACGCTGGACGATATGATCGATCTACTGGACGAGGATGGCAGGATCTGCATCATCACCTTCCATTCCCTGGAAGACCGGATCGTCAAGACGATCTTCCGCAAGAACGAAGATCCGTGCATCTGCCCGAAGAACCTTCCGGTGTGCGTATGCGGACGGAAATCCAAGGGAAAAGTGATCACGAGAAAACCGATCCTCCCGTCGGAGGAAGAGCTGGAGAACAATTCCAGAAGCAAGAGTGCGAAGCTGCGTATTTTCGAACGCAGGACAGAGAAGTAGAATACAACAGCATGTATTGTGGAAAATGATAGAAGAGAAACAGAGAAGAACTCCATAAAAATAATTTAGAAAATAAGAAGATGGGAAGTGGGATCTTGGCATCCAGAAAGACCAGCTATTATGACACCTATGTGGACGGCAACACCGTCCGTACCATAGAGACACTGCCGCAGGAGGAACCGGCAGTCAGAAGAAAAAAAGAGAAGACAGGCAAAGGTACATTCCGCTGTCCGCTATAAGCAGAAGACCCGGACGCATGCCCTGTATGCGGCATTTCTGACATGCATCATGGGCCTGCTGGTGTTTGGCTGTGTGCGGTACCTGCAGATCCAGTCCCGGGTGACCGCCTCCATGGAGAACATCAACAAGCTGGAGAGCACGCTGAACGATCTGAAGGCAGAGAATGACGCGGAGTACAACCGGGTCATGTCTTCCGTGGATCTGGAGACAGTCCGCAAGATTGCCACAGAGGAACTGGGCATGGTGTATGCGGACGAGAACCAGGTTGTCCTGTATGACAGCAAGGATACGGACTATGTGCGGCAGTATCAGGATGTGCCGAAGACATCCGCAGAAAGCGGCGTCAAGAGCAAGGCGGCAGCACTTTTCGGAAAGTAAGCAGGAAACAGGAGTGTTGAACAGTGAGCAGAGATGACAGATACGATCATCGTCGGGGGAGGCGCCCGCAGCGGATGGACGGATCCGGCAGGCGTCCCCGGCGAAGAAGGGAACCTTTGAAATTCACAGGAAAAATGAAGAGAAAGCTGGCAGTCACCTTTTTCGTGATTTTGCTGGCTTTGCTTGGTTTAGGTTATCAGATCACACGGATCCAGCGGGAAAACGGAGAACAGTATGCCAAGCAGGTGCTTTCCCGGCGGGGCTATTCCAGCTCCACCCTTCCGTACAAGCGGGGAGACATCACCGATACCAACGGCACGATCCTTGCCACCAGCGAGGAGGTCTACAATCTGATCATTGACGCCAAGCAGATGCTGGAGAAAGATTCCTATCTGGAACCTACCCTGGCAGCCCTGTCCCAGTGCTTCGGGGATACGGTAGACAGCACCGGTGCCACCATTGACATTGCAGCCATCCGGCAGCATGTGGCGGACAAGCCGGACAACCAGTACTATGTGGCGGCCAAGAAGCTGACCAAGGATCAGATCAGCGCCTTTGAAGAACTGATGGCAGATAAGAAAAACAATCCTGACATCAGCGGCGTCTGGTTCGAGAAGGATTACGTGCGCCGCTACCCGTACAGCACGCTGGCCAGTGATCTGCTGGGCTTTACCGTGTCCGGCAATCAGGGCGTCTGGGGCATCGAGGAATACTATAATAGTACGTTAAATGGAGTAAATGGCCGGGAATACGGGTATCTGAATGAGAATTCCGAGCTGGAACGGACAGTAAAATCCGCCCAGGACGGCAAGACCGTGGTGTCCACCATTGACGCCAACATCCAGACCATTGTGGAGACGAAGCTGCGGGAATTCAATGAGCAGCATGCCAATGAGGCGAGAGAAGGTCTGGGCAGTAAGGTCAGTGCGGCAATCGTCATGGATCCCAACACCGGGGCGGTGCTGGCCATGGCGGAGTATCCCAATTTTGACCTGAACAATCCCCGGGATCTTTCGGTGACCGGCCTCTATACAGACGAAGAGATCGCGGCCATGGATGACAAGGCGCTGGGCGAGGCATATTACAGTATCTGGCGAAACCACTGTATTTCCGATGGCTTCGAGCCGGGTTCCACCATGAAGCCCATGACCATTGCAGCCGGTCTGGAGACGGGCAAGGTGCGGGACGGCGACGGCTTTACCTGTGTGGGAATTCTTCACGTAGGTGAGCACGACATTCGCTGCTCCAACCGGTACGGCCACGGTTATCTGACGACAGATCAGGCGCTGATGAAGTCCTGCAACGCGGCCCTTATGACCATGGGTATGCGCATCGGTGTGGACGATTTCCGAAAATATATGACGATCTTCAACATCGGAAACCGCACGGGCATTGACCTGCCGGGCGAGGCAGCCGGTCTGGTGCTGGATGCGGACGCCATGACCATCACCGACCTGGCGGCCAACTCCTTCGGACAGGGCTTTAACACCACCATGATCCAGATGGTTTCCGCCTTTTCTTCCATTGTCAATGGCGGCACCTACTATCAGCCTCATGTGGTGAAGAAGATTCTGGACAGCAGCGGCGCCACCGTGGAGACGATCCAGCCCCAGGTGATGAAGCGCACCGTGTCCCAGAAGACAGCGGAGACGCTGCGGACTTATCTGTATCACGTTATTGCCGGGGACGGCGTTATGACCGGTACCGGAAGTGCGGCAGGCGTGGAAGGCTACAAGATCGGCGGCAAGACCGGTACGGCGGAGAAGATTCCCCGAGACAAGAAAAATTACGTTGTTTCCTTCCTGGGGGCGGCTCCCATTGACAATCCCCAGGTCGTTCTGTATGTGGTGGTGGATGAGCCCAACGTGGCGGAACAGTCCCACAGTACTTACGCCCAGGAGATTTTCAGCAGCATCATGAAGGAAATGCTGCCCTACATGAACATTTATCCCACAGAGGCAGTCACCTCCACACCGGAGGACACTGCGGAGGGTGATACCACGGCAGAGGATACTGCGGCGGAGGATACGGCAGAAGACACCGCCAACGACAACAAGGTCATTGTCACAGAGACAGGCCGGGTCATCGACGGCATGCACATTGATCCCGAGTACGCAGCGGCCAACAATCTGGATCCCAACACCGGAGAATCCCTGGATCAGGAATCCGTGCTGCCGGATGGCTACACCGGTTCGGCGGACAGCGAGGAAGACACGGTGACCAAGAGCGAGGAAGCGGCCATGACCGGGGAATAAAGTCATAAACTTATTCCAAGGTGCATACACTGTATGGATATCAAAGTCGGGGATATGCAGTGCACAAAAACAAAACCTGGAACCGGAAAAAGATTCTGGCAGCTTTTCTGATCCTGCTGGCCATGATGATAGGATTATGCGGACGGCTTGCATATCTGATGCTTTTTGATGCGGAGGATTATGCGGGAAAAGCCGTCCGTCTGCATGAGCGGGAACGGGACATCAAGGCCGCCAGAGGGCGGATCGTGGATGCGGCAGGCGTGGTGCTGGCAGACAACCGGCCGGTGTGTACCGTTTCTGTGATCCACAGTCAGGTAAAGGATCCAGAGGGGGTTATCCACATGCTGACGGAAAATCTGGGGATGGACGAGGCCGTCATCCGCAAAAAAGTGGAAAAGGTCAGTTCCCGGGAGCTGATCCGTTCCAACGTGGACAAAGAGACCGGCGACCGCATCCGGGCTTTTCACTATGAAGGGGTAAAGGTGGATGAGGACTACAAGCGGTATTATCCGCTGGGGGAGCTGGCCTCCAAGGTGCTGGGCTTTACCGGCAGCGACAATCAGGGCATCATCGGCCTGGAGGTTGCCTATGAATCATACCTGAAAGGCACGGCGGGCCAGATCCGAACACTGACGGATGCCCGGGGCGTGGAGATCGAAAACGCCGCCGAGGCGCGGACGGAGCCGGTGCCCGGGTATGACCTGTACGTCAGCCTGGACAGCAACATCCAGGCCTACGCTCAGCAGGCGGCAGAGAAGGTCATGGAAGAAAAACAGGCAGAACGGGTGTCGGTGCTGCTCATGAACCCGCAGAACGGGGAAATCTATGCCATGGTGAACGTGCCGGAGTTTGATCTCAATGATCCCTTCACCCTGTCGGAGGAGACGTTGGACGCCCACCCGTCCCTGACGGAAAAGGAGCGGCAGGATCTTTTGAACCAGATGTGGCGCAATGCCTGCATCAACGATACCTACGAGCCGGGCTCCACCTTCAAGGTCATCACCGCCTCGGCGGGACTGGAGGAAGGGGTGGTGTCCACCTCGGACGCTTTCTTCTGCCCGGGCTACAAGATCGTGGAGGACCGGCGCATCCGCTGCCACAAGGTGGGCGGCCACGGCTCGGAAAATTTCATCCAGGGAACGATGAATTCCTGCAACCCGGTTTTCATGGAGGTGGGGCTGCGGCTGGGGCCGGAGCGGATGTATGATTATTTTCAGAAATTTGGCCTGCTGGAAAAGACCGGCGTGGACCTGCCCGGCGAGGCGGGTACCATCATGCACAAAAAGGATGCCATCGGGCAGGTGGAGCTGGCCACCATTTCCTTTGGCCAGTCCTTCCAGATCACTCCGTTAAAGCTGCTGACCACGGTCAGTTCCCTTGTGAACGGCGGCCGTCTGGTGACACCCCACCTGGCCTGCAGTGTGAAAAACCGGGACGGGGAGGTGCAGCAGGTATTTGACTGGGACACCGACCGGCAGATCCTGTCCGAAGAGACGTCGGCCACCATGCGGACGATCCTGGAAAAGGTGGTGTCTGAGGGCACCGGAAAAAACGCCTATATCGAAGGGTACGCCATCGGCGGCAAGACCGCTACCTCCCAGACGCTGCCCAGAAGCGCCCACCGCTACATTTCCTCTTTTGTGGGATTTGCCCCGGCGGATGACCCAATAGTGGCGGGGCTGGTGGTGATCCACGACCCCCAGGGCATCTATTACGGCGGAACCATCGCGGCCCCGGTGCTGCGGGAGATTTTTGAAAATATCCTTCCCTATCTCGGGGTGGCTTGCATTCAGAAATAAAAAAGTTTTATACTGACAAAAAACGAAAGAAATAAGAGGTGCGACATGAATTATTCATTTATCCTTCCGGTATTTATCTCCTTTGTGGTCAGCGCGGTGTTAGGCCCGGTGCTCATCCCGTTTCTGCGGAATCTGAAATTATCCCAGACCGAGCGGGAGCTGGGCGTCAAATCCCATCTGAAGAAGGCGGGAACCCCCACCATGGGCGGCATCCTGTTTCTCATCGGCATCACGGTCACCTGCCTTATTTACCTGCGGCAGTATCCGAAGATCGTGCCGGTGCTGTTCCTGACGCTGGGCTTTGGCATCATCGGTTTTCTGGATGATTACCTGAAAGTGGTGCTCCGGCGCTCCGACGGTCTGCTGCCCTGGCAGAAGCTCATCGGGGAGATCGTGGTGACAGCGATCTTCGCTTATTACCTCATTCACTACACCGATGTGGAGCTGACACTGCTGGTGCCGTTTTCCCACGGCTATTACTGGAACATTGGCATTCTTGCCATTCCCATGCTGTTCATCGTCGTACTTGCTACGGTAAATGGAGTAAATTTCACGGACGGACTGGACGGCCTGTCCTCCAGCGTCACCGTTCTGGTGGCTACCTTTTTCAGCGTGGTGGCTATCGGTACCAACAGCGGCATCCATCCCATCACCTGTGCGGTGGCCGGCGGCCTGCTGGGCTTCCTGCTGTTTAATGTGTACCCGGCCAGCGTGTTCATGGGAGATACGGGTTCCCTGGCGCTGGGCGGTTTTGTGGCAGGTACGGCGTACATGATGCAGATGCCACTGTTTATCCCCATCGTGGGCTTTATCTATGCGGTGGAGCTGCTGTCTGTGGTCATCCAGGTCAGCTATTTCAAGGCAACCCACGGCAAGCGGATTTTCAAGATGGCGCCCATCCATCACCATTTCGAGCTGTGTGGCTGGTCAGAGACCCGGGTGGTGGCAGTATTTTCGATCATCACAGCGCTGCTGTGTCTCGCAGCGCTTCTTGCAATGTAAAAGGAGGAAAAGGTTCCATGGATGTATTTGAGAAAAAAGTCCTGGTGGTAGGCGGCGGAAAGAGCGGCATTGCGGCATCGGCCCTGCTCTTATCCCAGGGAAAACAGGTGATCCTGTATGACGGAAACGGCAGTCTGGATGTCCAGACGCTGACAGAAAAGGTACAGGCAGAGGAAGCGGCCCTGCTGGAAGCAGAAAAAGCGGCCGGGATCCCGGAAAAAACGGTGGGAGAGGGCAGCTTTGCGGTCCGTCTCGGGGATTTTGCGGCGGACTGGGAGGCGGAGCTGTCTCTGGTGGTGTTAAGCCCCGGCGTGCCCACCGATCTGCCCTTTGTCACGGCGCTGGCAGCCCACCTGCCCATCTGGGGCGAGGTAGAGCTGGCATACCGGTTTGCCAGAGGACGGATCGCGGCCATCACCGGCACCAACGGAAAGACGACCACCACAGCCCTCACCGGCGAGATCATGAAGGATTATTACGAGAGCGTGTTTGTGGTGGGCAACATCGGCATTCCCTACACCAGCACGGCAGCCCTGACCCGTCCGGATTCTGTGACGGTGGCGGAGATTTCCAGCTTCCAGCTGGAGACCATTGACACCTTCCATCCCCAGGTCAGCGCCATCCTCAACATCACGCCGGATCATCTGAACCGGCATCACACCATGGAAAACTACATAAAGGCCAAGGAAGATATCACGAAAAACCAGGGCACGGCGGATGCCTGCGTCCTCAACTACGAGGATGAGGTGCTGCGCGCTTTCGGACAGACGCTGAAAACCAGGGTGATCTGGTTCTCCGGGGTACAGCCGCTGGAGGAAGGCCTCTGGTTTGACGGTAAGAGCATTTTCATCCGCCGGGATGGGCAGACAGAGAAAGTGTGCGATATTTCGGAATTAAATCTGCTGGGCCGGCATAATTATGAAAATGTGATGGCAGCCGTTGCCATTTCTCTGGAGCTGGGTGTGCCCATGGACAGCATCCGCGGCACTCTGCGCCGGTTCACGGCGGTGGAGCACCGGATCGAGTTCGTGGCAGAGAAAAACGGTGTGGCCTATTACAACGATTCCAAGGGAACCAACCCGGATGCGGCCATCAAGGGCATCCAGGCCATGACACGGCCCACCTGGCTCATCGGCGGCGGCTATGACAAGAACTCCGAGTATGAGGAGTGGATCCAGGCCTTTGATGGCAAGGTAAAAGGACTGGTGCTCATCGGTGCCACCCGGGAGAAGATCCGTGCGGCAGCCGAGCGCTGCGGGTTCACTGCCTGCGCCTATGCGGATTCCCTGGAAGAAGCCATCACCTGGTGCAAGGACCGGGCACAGCCCGGGGATGCGGTGCTGCTGTCACCGGCCTGCGCCAGCTGGGGCATGTTCAAGAACTATGAGGAACGCGGAAAAGTGTTCAAGGACTTTGTAAAGTCCATTTAAATGATGCCAGGGTCAAAAGGTCTAAGCCCATATGAACTTGTTCATCAGTGGGCGAAAGACCTTGGGACCCGCCCCCGATATGAGCATAAAAGTGGGATGACAATCCCACGATATGCGAATAGTGGGGAGGATTGCGGGAGTGCGTAGCACGGAACAATCCGTAGGCATCAAAGTCGAGGTTTTTGTTCCTAACATTATTAAAATAAGGGAAAGCGGGATGCGTATGCGGCCGGAGTTTTACGCGAAGCACAGAGGAAGCCGGGACACCGTGTTGTTCGTGCTGGTTTGTATACTTACCGCATTCGGGCTGGTGATGCTGGCCAGCACCAGCGCCTGGAACGGCTATGTGAAGTTCCGGGATGCCGGTTATTATGTGAAAAAAACAGCTGTTTGCCACCAGCCTGGGGCTGGCGGCCATGGTGGCGGTCTCCCGGCTGGATTACCGGCTGCTGCGGTTCCTGGCAGTCCCGGCCTATGGGCTGTCGCTGGTGTTAAGCTCCCTGGTGCTGGTGGTTGGCCGGGAGTATAACGGCTCCAAGCGGTGGCTGGCCCTGGGCCCGCTGTCCTTCCAGCCGGCGGAATTTGCAAAGGTAGCGGTGATTTTGCTGCTGGCCTGGGCGGTGGACCGAAAAAAGGGACGGATGGAAAAAATGCGCTCTCTGATTGGCGTATTGCTTCTGCTTTTGCCCATCGTGGCGCTGGTGGGAACGAACAACTTAAGCACCGCCGTCATCATCCTGGGCATCGGGTTTCTGCTGATTTTTCTTTCCACGCCCCGGTATGTGCCCTTTGTGTTCATGGGGGCCGCAGGCGCAGGGTTGGTGGCGGTTTTTCTCGGCATGGAAAGCTACCGCCTGGAGCGGCTCATGATCTGGCGGCATCCGGAAAATTATGAGAAGGGCTACCAGACGATCCAGGGACTGTACGCCATCGGTTCCGGCGGTGTTTTCGGCCAGGGGCTGGGCAGCAGCATGCAGAAGCTGGGCTTCGTGCCGGAGGCGCAGAATGATATGATCTTTTCCATCATCTGTGAGGAGCTGGGTCTGGTGGGCGCCCTGGCGCTGATCCTACTGTTTTCCCTGATGATCTGGCGATTCATGGTCATTGCCATGCACGCGGAAGACCTGTTCGGGGCGCTGCTAGCAGCGGGCATCATGGGCCACATCGCCATCCAGGTCATTTTGAACATTGCGGTGGTGACCAATTCCATCCCCAATACCGGGATCACGCTGCCCTTCGTCAGCTACGGCGGCACCTCAGTCTGTTTTCTGCTGGCGGAAATGGGCATTGCCTTAAGCGTATCCGCCCGGACAAAGCTGTAGCCAAAGCACCAAGGAAGGCGTCTCTGCATATGATAATTTATAACAGATGCAGGGAAGAGCAGGCTTTCAGAGGGAGGTTGGCGGTGGAACGGTATGAAATAGACGGAGGAAGACCGCTGGTGGGCGAGGTCAGCATACAGGGGATCTAAAAATGCGGTGCTGCCCATGATGGCGGCAGCGGTACTGCATCAGGGAACGGTGGTGCTGGAGCACTGCCCGGTGATCTCGGATGTACAGTGCATGGTGCGGATCCTGGAAAAACTGGGCTGCACGGTGAACTGGGAAGGACACACGCTGATCATTGATGCACAGGAGATCCGTTCGGTGACCGTACCGGAAAAAGAAGCCAAACGGATGCGATCCTCCGTCATGCTTCTGGGGGGCGCTGCTGGGCAGAAAGGGCAAAGCCCGGCTATGCTATCCCGGCGGCTGTGTCATTGGCAGGCGGCCCATCGACCTGCATCTGTCGGCGCTGGAGCAGATGGGCGCAGCGGTCACCCAGGAAGATGACTGGCTGGACGTGTCGGCATCCCGGTTGACCGGGCAGACCATTTCCTTTGCAAGATCCAGCGTGGGCGCCACGGAAAACGTGCTGCTGGCGGCGGTGCTGGCGGAAGGTGTCACGGTGATCCGGGGCGCGGCCATGGAGCCGGAGATCGGGGAACTGTGCCGTCTGCTTGGCCGGATGGGCGCGGACATTTCCGGGGCGGGGACACCGGTGATCCGGGTGTGTGGGGTGAAGCGCCTTCACGATGCCCGGGTGACGGTCATGCCGGACCGGATCGTGGCCGGTACCTATCTTCTGGCAGCCGCCGGAAGCGGTGGACGCCTCACCATTGAAAATCCGCCGGTGGGCCAGCTGGACGCCCTGCTTGGCATTTTGCGGCAGCTGGAAATGGAAGTCCGGGAAGAAAAAGGGAACCCCTGTCTGTTGTGGGAAAACCGCATTTTCCGGCGCTGCCCTTTGTACAGACGGCGGAATATCCGGGATTTCCCACCGATCTGCAGTCTCAGCTGCTGGCGGTGCTGCTGCGGGCCCGGGGTACCAGCCGGGTGCGGGAAACGATTTTTGAATCCCGGTTCCGGGCAGCGGAAGAATTTCGGAAGCTGGGTGGGCAGGTGGACATCTGCGGGCAGGACTGCACCGTACACGGCACAGAAAGTCTGGCGGGCGCTGTGGTAGAGTCCCATGAGCTGCGGGGCGGGGCGGCACTGCTGCTGGCGGGCATTTTTGCCCGGGGAACAACCACCGTCCTGGATGAGGGATATATTGCCCGGGGATACGAGCAGCCGGAGCGGGTGCTGTCTGCCCTGGGCGCGCACATAGAGAAAAGGTGACGCCTTTGGAAGAGAAAAGGAAGAGAAAAAAACAGAAAATGGATCGCCGTCGCCGTGGTACTGGGACTGCTGGTGCTGGGCGCGGCCATATTTTTCAATGCATTTGCTGTCCGGGATGTGACGGTGGAAGGCAATGAGCGGTATACGGATGCGGAGATTGAACAGCTGGTGCTGGGCGAGGGATACTCCAATACGCTGCTCCTGATGGCCAAGAGCCGTTCCGGAGGGTTCGGAAATATCCCTTTTATCAGTACCCTGGAGGTGGAAGCCCTGTCGGCGGGCCACATCCGGATCCGGGTATATGAGAAGACCATCGTGGGTTACGTGTCCTACATGGGGACAAACCTCTATTTTGACAAGGACGGTATGGTGGTGGAGAGCTCCACCGAGGTGCTGGACGGGGTACCGCAGATCTCGGGGCTGAAATTTTCCGAGGTGACGCTGTATGAGCAGCTGCCGGTGAGCAAGCCGGATGTGTTTCGGATCATTCTCAATCTGACCCAGGCGCTGGACAAGAATGACGTCCACCCGGATCGGATCGCGTTTGCGGACAACTTAAGCATCACCCTGTGGTTCGGCGAGGCCCGGGTGCTATTCGGCACGGAAGATATGATGGATGAGAAAATCGCCAACCTGGCCTCCTTTGTTGATGACCTGAAAGAGCGCAAAGGAACGCTTCATATGGAAAACTTTACCGAAGATACCCAGAATCTCATCTTTGACGGGGATGACGGGTAAAAAAAAATCAAATTTGCTATTGATTAATCGGTGAAAAAATACTATTATAAGTAGAGTATATTAACGAAAATTGCGACAAATACGGATAGGTTTATATATAAAGGAGGAACTACCTTGTTAGAGATTATGACAAATGAAACAGAATCTGCTGCAAAGATTATTGTAATCGGTGTCGGCGGCGCCGGCAACAATGCAGTGAACCGCATGATTGATGAACAGATCGCCGGCGTGGAATTCGTCGGTATTAATACAGACAGCCAGGCGCTGAAGCTCTGTAAGTCCCCCACCGCTCTGCAGATCGGTGAGAAGCTGACCAAGGGCCTGGGCGCAGGCGCAAAGCCGGAGATCGGTGAGAAGGCAGCCGAGGAGAGCGCTGAGGAGATCAAGGAAGTGCTCAAGCACGCAGACATGGTATTCGTTACCTGCGGTATGGGCGGCGGTACCGGTACCGGTGCAGCTCCCGTTGTGGCCAAGCTTGCCAAGGATATGGGAATCCTGACCGTCGGCGTTGTGACCAAGCCGTTCAAGTTTGAGGCAAGAACCCGTATGAACAATGCCATTGCCGGTATTGAGAAGCTCAAGGAGTCCGTGGACACCCTGATCGTGATCCCCAACGACAAGCTGCTGGAGATCGTTGACCGCAGAACGACCATGCCCGAGGCACTGAAGAAGGCAGATGAGGTTCTGCAGCAGGCTGTACAGGGTATCACAGACCTGATCAACCTGCCGGCACTGATCAATCTGGACTTCGCAGATGTACAGACCGTTATGAAGGATAAGGGCATCGCACACATTGGTATCGGTGAGGCCAAGGGTGACGATAAGGCACTGGAGGCTGTGAAGCAGGCAGTAGAGAGCCCGCTGCTTGAGACGACCATCAGCGGCGCATCCCATGTCATCATCAACATTTCCGGTGATATCAGCCTGATGGATGCCAACGATGCAGCAAGCTACATCCGTGACCTGACAGGCGAGGATACGAATATCATCTTCGGTGCCATGTACGATGCGGAGAATACAGACTATGCGAGAATCACCGTGATCGCAACCGGCCTTCATGATGTGGAGGAGAAGCAGGCAGCACCTTCCCTTGGTAAAGTTGTTCCGAACTTTACATATCCGAATGCGGGCAAGTTCGCACAGGGTATGCAGGGCGGAAGACCGATGATGCAGCAGCATGCACCCCAGCAGGGAATGCCCATGCCTTCCCAGAATGTGGGACAGGGTATGCCGCAGCAGGCAACCAGACCGATTCCGGGTATCCAGAAGCCCGCAGCGCCCAGAAGCAACGTGCAGGAGAATGATATCCAGATTCCGTCCTTCCTGACAAGAAAGAAATAAGAGAACAGAACGAGAATAGATTCAGACCCTGGGAAGGGCTGTCCGAGATGTACAGGGCAGCCCTTCTCTTGATTGCAGGATATTTGAACGAAGGCGCAGATTTCCATGGCACAGGAGGGAATCCTTCGTGATGGAATGCACTGTGAATAACAGAGTGATTTGTAGGATGCAGGTGTCAGTGATGTTTGTTATGCACTGGTCGAGACTGAAACGAAATGCAGATATTGGTGACAGAGGGGAGACGAAAGAAGTATGAGCAGATGGCAGAGTGTGAAGGCAGGAAATGTGGTGCTGGGGGACGGCATCCCGAAGATCTGCGTACCGATCGTGGCGAAAAATGAGGAACAGGTGCTGACACAGGCAAGACAGATCAGTGCCCTTCCGGCAGATCTGGTGGAGTGGCGGCTGGACTGGCTGGAGGATCCGTTCTCGGCATCGAAGTTTCTGCCGTCCCTTCGGCAGGTGCTGGGCGAGCGGCCCATTCTGCTTACCTTCCGCACGAAAGAGGAAGGCGGTGAGCAGGCCATCACGGCCTCTGATTACGTGGCGCTGTATGAAGACCTGATGTCTCTCGGTCTGGCACAGCTCATTGATGTGGAGTATGAGCGGGGAGAACAGACGGTGCGTACGCTGGTCGAGGCAGCCAGAAAAGCAGGGGTACTGACCGTTCTTTCCCATCACAACTTTGACCGGACACCGGCAGCGGAGGAGATGCTGCAGAAGCTGGTGCGGATGCAGAAAGCAAACGCTGACATTACCAAGCTGGCAGTGATGCCCCACGACAGCGAGGATGTGACCAGGTTGCTGTCCGTATCCACGGCCATGAAAGAACGCTATGCAGACCGCCCTTATATTACCATGTCCATGGGAAAACTGGGGCTGGTGAGCCGGATCTCCGGGGAGCTGACAGGCAGTGCCGTGACCTTTGGCAGCGCTTCTGCGGCTTCTGCACCGGGTCAGCTGCCGGTGGGAGAGCTGCGCACCATCCTGTCCCTTCTGGCAGGCAAGAAGAAAAAGAAGCCCAACATTTATCTCATCGGTTTCATGGGCTGCGGCAAGAGCACCATTTCCCATGCCCTGGGCAGCAACACCCGGATGCGGGAGATGGAGATGGACGAGGAGATCGTCCGCATGGAGAACCGGCCCATCGCGGATATCTTTGCCCAGGACGGGGAAGACTATTTCCGGGGGGTGGAGACAGCCCTGTTAAAGCTCATCGCGGATACCGGCGGCTATCTCGTATCCTGCGGCGGCGGAGTGCCCATGCGCCAGGAAAACGTACACCTGATGAAGGAGAGCGGCTATACCGTGCTGCTGACAGCCAGTCCGGCAGAGATCTTAAGCCGGGTGAAGGACAGTGAAGAGCGGCCCATCCTCAACGGGCATATGAACGAGGCGTATATCGCGGAGCTGATGGAAAAGCGCAGGCCCTTCTACGAGGCGGCCGCAGATGTGGTGGTGTGCACCGACGGGCGGCAGGTAGACGACATTTGTCGGGAAATTTTACAGAAACTGACAGAAAAGGAAGTGCAGTGACAGAAAATTCCGGTGACGGAACAGGAGAGGCACTGCAAAACTATCCTGTTATCACGGATTTTTTTAAAGCTTACGCAAGGATAGACAGTTCAGGAGATAAAAAAGACAGAGAGAGAATCGTGTCACAACGGTTCTTTTCCTGTCTTTTTTTTATGATGAAAAATGCGAAAATGCGCCGGGAATCCGACAGGTTCTGCGGGGATGGGAACGTATAATGAGGCTACCCAATGCAAGAACAGGTGAGGGACAGGTGAGGGGGGTGCCTCATGCAGGCAAAGATCTATTTGGATGTGCAGTTTCTGACGGAGTGGGTGCTGAACCTGTGTGTGGTGCTGCTGACGGCCAGGATCGTCGGGACAGGCGTGCGGTTCGCAAGGGCGGCGCTGGCTGCGGCGGCGGGCGCTCTGGCGCATGTGGCGCTGCTGGCGGCCGGGGTGTTGTCCGGCTGGCATTTCTGCGGTGGAGCAATGCCGGTTCTGGGCTGGCTGCTGATCCCGGTCATGACAGGAATCGCCTTTCCGGGAAAAAGGGGACGGCACCGGAGCCTGGCAGATCGCCTGCAGCTGTGGATCACCTTTGCAGCAGCGGCATTTCTGTTATCGGGCCTGCTGCAGGCACTGCATCCCTTCTGGCAGCGGATGTTCTTCCGGTTCTGGCTGGCCGTCTTTGCGGCATATGCCGTTTTACAGGCAGGATGCAAGCTTTTTGCCGCGGCAAAACACCGGCAGATGGATCTCTGCCCGGTGCGGCTCTACATAGGCGATACCCAGTGGCGGGTCATGGCCCTGCGGGACACAGGCAACCGGCTGCAGGATCCGTGGCTGCACCGGCCTGTGAGCATTCTGGAGGAAGGGGCGCTGCCGTTTTCTGTGGAGGAGCTTTTGGGAAAATCTCTGGCAGAAACGTTAAAGTTCCACATGATCCCATACAGCTCCGTGGGCTGCCCGTCCGGCGTGCTCACCGGCCTTGTTTTCACCCGTATGGTCATCGAGGGGACGGACGGCGAGCAGGTCATCCAGGCACCGGTCATCGGCATCAGCAGAGGGACAGTATCGACAGAGAAAGCATACCAGATGATACTGCATGAAAAATTCAGACAGTGAGTAGGAGGAGTCAAACATGTTAATGAAAGTATCTATGCCCGGGCATTTTAAATTAAAGTCGGTTTCGAATCTTCATAATGTCCTGTTTTCCAGAAGCGGCGACATTCATTACATAGGCGGGGCAGAGGTACTTCCGGCACCGCTGGAGCCGAAAAAAGAGCAGGAAGTCATCAACGGGCTGGGGACAGAGCGGGATCAGGAATCCAAGTCGCTGCTCATCGAGCACAACCTCCGGCTGGTGGTCTACATTGCCAAGCGCTTTGACAACACCGGCGTGGGCGTGGAGGATCTGATCTCCATCGGCACCATCGGCCTTATCAAGGCCATCAACACCTTCAATCCGGATCGGTGCATCAAGCTGGCCACCTACGCTTCCCGCTGTATCGAAAACGAAATCCTCATGTATCTGCGGCGCAACAGCAAAACACGCATGGAGGTGTCCATCGACGAGCCGCTGAACGTGGACTGGGATGGCAATGAGCTGCTTCTTTCGGACATTCTCGGCACCGACGAGGACGTGATCTACCGGGATATGGAGCAGGAGGTGGAGCACAAGCTGTTAAACCGGGCCATCTGCAAGCTTTCCGATCGGGAGCGCACCATCGTGGAGCTGCGGTTTGGCTTAAACGGCGGCGACGGGGAGGAGAAAACTCAGAAGGAGGTGGCGGATCTTCTCGGCATTTCCCAGTCCTATATTTCCCGTCTGGAGAAAAAGATCATGAAGCGGCTGCGCAAGGAAATCGTGCGATTCGAATAAAAACGACATATTAGTAAAATTGTATAAAAAATAGATTAAATAAGTAAAAATATTCGGCAAAATGAATTGAACTCCCCGGGGGAACGTGTTAAAATAATGCTAAGAAAACGATACATCTGTATCCGGGAAGGGGAGAGCAGAATGAAATTATATTTTATCGGGGCGGATCATGAGGTAACCGGCAGCTGCCATTATGTGGAAGCCTGCGGAAAACGGTTTCTGGTAGACTGCGGTATGGAACAGGGCAAGGATGTCTTTGAGAACGTGGAGATCCCGGTTCCGGCCAGTCAGATTGACTATGTGCTGCTGACCCATGCACACATCGATCATTCCGGGCTTTTGCCGCTGCTGTTCAAGAATGGTTTTCGGGGGGAGATCATCAGCACCTTTGCCACCAGCGACCTGTGCAGCATCATGCTGCGTGACAGCGCCCACATTCAGGAATTCGAGGCAGAATGGCGCAACCGGAAGGGCCGCCGTGCAGGTAAGGAAGAATTTGTACCGCTGTACACCATGGATGACGCGCTGGGGGCTGTAGAGCTGTTCCATCCTTGCGATTACAACCAGAAGATCGAACTGACGGAGGGCATTTCCATCCGGTTCACGGATGTGGGACACCTGCTGGGTTCCGCATCTATTGAGATATGGATCACCGAGGACGGCGTATCCAAGAAGATCGTATTTTCCGGCGATATCGGCAATACGAACCAGCCGCTGATCAAGGATCCCGAGTATCTGTCAGAAGCGGATTATGTGGTGATGGAGTCCACCTACGGCGACAGAACCCACGGAGAGCGGCCGGATTACGTGACCGAACTGGCCAACATCATCCAGGAGACCTTCGACCGGGGCGGCAACGTGGTCATTCCGGCATTTGCGGTGGGCCGTACCCAGGAGATGCTTTATTTCATCCGGGAGATCAAGGAAAAAGGTCTGGTCACCGGACACGGCTGCTTCAAGGTATTCGTGGACAGTCCGCTGGCCATCGAGGCCACCAACGTGTTCAACAAGAACTTCCGGGCATGCTTTGATGAAGATGCCATGAAGCTCATCAACGCGGGCATCAACCCCATCAAGTTTGACGGCCTGAATCTGGCTGTCAGCTCCGATGAATCCCGTGCCATCAACTTTGACATGGAGCCCAAGGTTATCATTTCCGCCTCCGGCATGTGCGACGCCGGCCGGATCAAGCATCATCTGAAGCACAACCTGTGGCGGAAAGAGTGTACTGTGCTCTTCGTCGGCTATCAGGGCGCAGGTACCCTGGGCCGTGCGCTGACAGAGGGTGCCAACTATGTGAAGCTCTTCGGTGAGACCATCGAAGTCCAGGCGGAGATCCGCAAGCTGTCCGGCATCAGCGGCCACGCCGACAAGAATGGTCTGCTGGAATGGGTGAACCACTTCACCCCGAAGCCGCAGAAGGTATTCGTTGTCCACGGCGAAGATCTGGTGTGCGAATCCTTCGTCAAATGCCTGAAAGAGGAACACGGACTGGACGCGGAAGCTCCGTTCAGCGGCGCCATCTACGATCTGGCCAATGCCTGCTGGGAGAAAGAAGGCATCAAGGTCTACGTCAAGAGCGAGAAGCCTGTGGAACGCCACAGATCCGATGTTTACGCAAGGCTGGTTGAGGCCGGCAAGCGTCTGATGCTAGTCATCACCCACAACGAGGGCGGCACCAATAAGGATCTCACCAAGTTCATGAACCAGATCCATGCTCTGTGCGACAAGTGGGACAGATAGGCGTCATATATTATAGGTAAGAAGAACAAAGGGTGCGGAGGCGTACATGCGTCTGTGTGAGCTGAAAGAAAAAGAAGTTGTCAATGCGAAGGACTGCTGCAGACTGGGCTTTGTGGAAGACCTGGACATTGACTGTAAGACGGGCTGTGTCCTGGCACTGATCGTGCCGGGGCCGGTCCGTTTCTGTATCTTTGGGTATGATTTCGAATACGTCATCCCCTGGAAATGCATCTGCCAGATCGGGCCGGATATCATCCTTGTGGATGTGGATCCGGAAAAGGCGAAGCATAAGCTTTAGACTAATGAAATTGAAATATAGTAGAACAAATCAAAAGTTGCCGTTCAAAATGCACTTGATCTATTACGAATGTCGTATTGCATTTTGACTTGAAATCTGGAAGCAAAGCCGCATTTGTGGCGGAACAACAGGATCAAGTCGATTCACGCTTCCTTGAAGATCGAAGCAAATTCGCTGACGATGGGACAGGTGCGGGATGTCATCAATGGAAAGATCGTGCTTGGTGCGCAAAAGGAAATTCAGGAAGTAAAGAATGCATATGCTGCCTATGAGCGGATTTCGGGAATGGATCCGTATGACATGCGGCAGTTGAAGCAGCTCCATGGGATTATGACAAAATATCTCGTGGAGGAATCCGGGGAGTTTCGCGCAGGAGAAGAGGGCGTTTTCAATGGAGAGCAATGTATTTTCATGGCACCGCCCGCACGGTTGGTACCGCAGCTGGTGGAAGAGCTGTTTGACTGGATGAGGGAAGCGAAGGACGATGTTCATCCGTTGATTTTGAGCAGTGTTTTTCATTATGAGTTTGTATTTATCCATCCTTTTTCTGATGGAAACGGCAGAATGGCAAGGTTGTGGCATACGGCTATTTTGTCCAAATGGAAACCGGTATTTGAATTTATTCCTATTGAAAGCCAGATCGAGAAATTCCAGGATGAATATTATGAGGCTATTTCCAGATGCCATGCTGCCGGTGAGTCTACAATTTTTATTGAATTTATGCTGGCGCAGATAGATAAAATTCTGGATGATGTTTCTTCGCAAATGAATGAAACAAATGCGTATCTTCCTGAAACCGTCCAAAAACTGCTTGAAGTGATGGAATATGATATTCCCTATACGAGCAATGCGCTGATGGAAAAACTGGGATTAAAAGCAAAGGAAGGATTTCGAAGAAATTATCTTTGCCCGGCACTGAAAATGAATTGCATTCAGATGACTATCCCGGATAAACCGAACAGCAGAAATCAGAGGTATGTGAAAAGAGGATAAAGAGAGGAGCGATAAGCTGCGAACCAGGTCATATGTCGTGTAACATGACTGGCTCAGAAAAACCGCATAAGTTAGAATTGTCAAGGGCTGAAATTTTATGAAATTTTTCAGCCCTTCGTATATTCCATGAGGATAGTGAGAATCCTTCTTGTATACATCATAAAACATACGAGGAGGATGCTGTCATGGCTGTGAATAAAGTCGAAATCTGTGGAGTGAACACCGCAAAGCTGCCGCTTCTGACCAACGAGGAGAAGGACGCCCTGTTTCAGAGGATCATCCGCGGGGACAAAGAGGCCAGGCAGATCTTCATTGAAGGGAATCTGCGGCTGGTTCTTAGCATCATCAAGCGGTTTTCCTCCAGTAATGAAAATGTGGACGACCTGTTTCAGATCGGCTGCATCGGTCTGATCAAAGCCATTGACAATTTCAACGTGGAACTGCAGGTGAAGTTTTCCACATACGCAGTGCCCATGATCATCGGGGAGATCCGCCGGTATCTGCGGGACAACAATTCCATCCGGGTGAGCCGGTCGCTGCGGGACACGGCCTACAAGGCGATTTATGCCAGGGAACATATGACGAAAGAGAATCTGCGGGAGCCCACCATCAACGAGATCGCGGCGGAGATCGGCATCAGCAGCGAGGATATCACCACGGCGCTGGACGCCATCCAGAGCCCGGTGAGCCTGTTTGAGCCCGTCTACACGGAGGGCGGGGACACGCTTTATGTGATGGATCAGATCAGCGATAAGAAAAATAAGGAAGAGAGCTGGGTGGAGGATCTGTCGTTGAGCGAGGCGATGAAGCGGCTGGGAGAACGGGAAGCTCATATCATCAACTTGCGGTATTTTGAGGGGAAAACCCAGATGGAAGTGGCAAAAGAGGTGGGGATTTCTCAGGCACAGGTGAGCCGTCTGGAGAAAAACGCACTGAAAGTGATGCGGCAGTATTTAGAAAGCTAGGAACAACAGGAGAAACATAGTGATACGGAACAAGATCAGACCGAACGGAACCAAATCGAACGCATCCAGATAGAATATAACCGGATTGCGTGAAAGGATTCCTGACGGGATAGGATAATAATTGGAAGAAAAATGCAAAAAAATAGATTGAGGATTCTTTCCTGAATCATCAATCTTCCTGTTACATTGCGTCTTTGCAATTTCGGGCTGTCACTTCCTCCCGGCTCGGTAGCCTATCGAACCGGGAGTCTACCAGAACTAGCGATAGTTCTCTTCGTAGATCTCCTCAGATAATGCACATAAGCTTTCCCAGATCTTTTCGATAATCGTCATTGTTCATTTCTCCTTTCGATTGTTTGTTTTTTGTTTTTGTCTTATTTCTCTTGACACCTGTATCCTATCACAGACAAGGGGTCTAAGCAATACCTGTGCCAACCTTTCTCCCATTTACCGTCAAAAAAGAAAAAATGAAAAATTGTTGTAGTCAATATGAACAAAAAACATGTATAAATTTAGATACATTAACCAAAACGAGCATGAAAAAATGGCAGAAAAGGCAAAGTGCCCAATCTGCCATGTGTATTTTTGTATCTTATGCCAACAGCTCTTTGATGCAGGCGATGAGTTCATCGTTCTTTTCCGGGCTCATAAAACAGAAACGGAAGTAGCTGGCGTCCAGGAACGGGAAGGAAGAGCAGTCCCGGATCATCAGTCCCTTGCGGATAGCGTGGTCGAACAGATCCTGGGCGGTGACGCCGGGTTTTAAAATGCGGGCCAGCAGGAAGTTGGCGGTGGGTTCGTACACCTTGAGTGTATCCATGCCGGAGAGGATGCCGTAGATGCGCGTGCGCTCCTCTGCAATGAGTGCCCGGGTTTCCCGGATGTAATCTTCATCGGAGAACATGAGCTCCCCGGCCACTTCGGCCAGAGAATTGATGGTCCACGGATTTTTCCGGCCATTGATCTCCTTGATCAGATCCTGGTTACCGGTGACCGCATAGCCAAGCCGCAGGCCCGGGGGAGGCGAAGAACTTGGAAATGCCCCGCAGGATGATGAGGTTGCTGTAAATGTGGGACAGCGGGATGGAGGTCAGGGCATCCGTGTCCGGCGCAAATTCCACATACGTCTCATCCACCATAACATAAATGCCATAGCTCTTGCACTCGTCCAGGATCCGGCGCATATCTGCCCGGTTGATGGCGGTGGAGGTGGGGTTATTGGGATTGCAGATCACCAGCAGATCAATGGTTTCGTTGAGCTTGCCAAGAAAATGGGGCACATCCAGGGCAAAATCATTGGCCTCTTTCAGCGGATAGTACAGCGCCGTGCCGCCGCCCAGTTCAATTTCTCGCTCGTACTCCGAGTAGCTGGGGCCGATGATCAGCGCTTTTTTCGGATGCTCGATCTGGATAAAAAGAGAGATCAGCTCCGTGGCGCCGTTGCCCACGATGATGTGGGACGCGTCGGTGTGGGTATACCGGGCAATGCTCTTGCGAAGAGAGGTGTACTCCCGATCCGGGTAGGACGTGATCACATCGATGTGCTCTGCCAGCGCTTCCTTAAGCTTCGGAGAAATGCCCAGCGGGTTCACATTGGCGGAAAAACTGGTGATATCTTCTTTTTTGATGCCGTAAATTTCTTCGATCTTTTCCAGATCACTGCCATGAAAATGGTCTTTATGTTCAATGACGGGTGTCTGTTCGCTCATAGAAAAACCTCCATTTCTTTCGTCCCATTGCATATAGTGTTGCGCGGCAGTGGGAAAAAGTGTTATACTAGTACGATACCAAAAGTCGGAAGCCTGAAATCACGATATGCTTGCATAGAAGTGATTGAGAGGCTTAGCGACTTGCTCAATATGAGGATAAAAGTGGGGCGTATGCCACACGATATCCGAATGGTGAGCAGAATTGCGAGAATACGGAGTATGTAGCAATTCGTATGGTATATCTACATATTTTATACACAACGCAAGAAAAAAGCAATCGGCAAATCAGGAATTGGCAGGGAAAGCAAACAGATGAGACAGGTAGTAGAACAGCTGGCGAAGGGGCAGTTTCTATATGAAAGGCCCGAACTGAATACAGAGGACGCGTGTATTTCTGTCCGCATGGGCAAAAATGAGATCTACGAGGGGGAGCATCACGCTGGAAGTGCGCAACCACAAGGCACTTCACGGCCGCGTATACAGCTCGACACCCCGGGTGAAGATCAAGGAGAGCATCCTCACCGAGGATCAGGCACAGATCATCTACACGATCTGCAGCTTTGGTCTGGATGCCGGGGAGGAGCTGAACGGGAACCTGACGCTGGTGACGGACGCCGGAGAGGTGCAGGTTCCGTTTTTCGTGAAAATCCTGCGGCTGGGAAGCGATTCCTCCATGGGAAATGTGCGTAATCTGTTCCATTTTACGAATCTGGCCAACTCTGATTATGAGGAAGCCTACCGGATTTTTATTTCCGATTCTTTTGAACAGATTTTTTCGGAAAATGAAGATGACCAGAAGACGCTGTATCGGTGCCTGAAACGCACGGGGCTGACCCGAGCGGCCATGGAGGAATTTCTTATCGGCGTACATAAAAAGAAGCGCTGCAGCCTGCGGCTGGGTAAGGACTGCCTGGAACTGAACGATATGAAGGAGACGCTCCAGGGCAGCATCCCGCTGGAAAAAGAGAACTGGGGATATCTTCACGGGGACATTTCTGTGGATGCGCCGTTTCTGATTTTGCGGAAAAAAACCGTAACCTCCGAGGATTTTGTGGGAAAATACTGTGATTTTCCGTTCCTGGTGGAGGTGTCCCGTCTCCACGCGGGGTTAAACTGCGGCTCCATCACCATCCGCACCAAGACCCAGGAGCTGACCTTTACCGTAAAGGCAAGAAAAGCGGAGGAGGAACAGCACAAAAAGGCCCGGGCCCAGAGAAGAACGCTCTCTGCCCTGCGGCTTTCCATGACGGAGCAGTGGCTGGATTACCGCACCGGCAAATCCTCCAAAGAGCATATGCTGGAACAGATGCAAAAAGGGATGAATGAGCTGGCAGCCGGTGGAAAATTGCGGGGCGCAGATCCCCTGTTACAGGCATTTTTCCTAGATCTGGCCGGGGAGAAGGAGCAGACGGCCCGGATCCTTTCCGGGGTGGCCCAGGACCCGAAGCGGATGAAGGATCCGCTGCTGGCAGCAGCCCATACGTGGCTCAGCCAGAGGCACGGCTCGGAGGAAGAGCGGAAAAAAGCGTGCAGCGATCTTTTGAACCAGCATGACCGGGATCGGGAGTGCTGGCAGTATCTGTGGATCCTGCTGCAGATGCCGGAGTACAGAAAGGCAGGCGCTGCCCGCATTTTGGAGGATATCCGGGAGCAGATCGCCTATGGCTGTGCCAGTCCCCTGCTGCTGGCGGAGGGATTTTTTCTGCTGAAAAAGGAACCGGAGCTTTTGAAAAAGCTGACGCGGCTGGAGGTGCGGATCTACCTCTGGGCGTTAAAGGAAGGCCTGGTGGACGAGCAGATGGCCATGCAGCTGGGCACGCTGGCCCAGCAGAGCCGGTACTACGACCGGGCCATGATCCGGCTGCTTACCGGCCTGTATGACAAATTTCCTTCCGAGACGCTGCTGGGTGCCATCATCAGTTGCCTCATGCGGGGCGGCTTCCGGCAGCGGAAATATTTCAGCTGGTATAAGGAGGGCGTGGAGCGGAATCTGAACATCGCCGGTCTGTACGAGTATTACATATATACGGTGGGGGATCATGTGCGTTCCCGGTTGCCGCTGCCGCTGGTCATGTATTTCCAGTACAACAACACGCTGGACTACCGGCGCAAGGCGTTCCTTTACACGAACCTGTACCGGTACCGGAAGTCCTACGGCAACATTTATCAGCAGTTTGAACCCCAGATCGACAAATTTGTCACGGAACAGCTCATGGAACAGCACATTGACCGGAATCTGGCGTTTCTTTACAATGTGTTCCTCCACGAGGAAATGCTCACCAAGGAGCTGGCCCGTTCCCTGACAGGCATGCTGTTCCTCCACGAGGTGGTGTGCCGGGGACGGCATTTTTCCAGGGTGACGGCGGTGCACAAGTTTGTGGACACCTGGCAGACGGTACCGGTGCAGGAGCAGCGGGCCTATGTGAACATGTATATGGAAGACTGCAAGCTGGTATTCACTGACGAACACGGGGAGATCTACGTGGACGAGGAAGAGTACGAACTGCGGCAGCTTTTGGATACCGAGCGGTTTCTGCCGGTGTGTGAATCCTTTTTCCCGGAGGACGGCATGATCCTTATGTACCGCTGCTGTGGGAAAAGCGAATATTATGTCATCAACAGCGACAATATCATGCAGTTTACAAAGCTGGTGAAGCTGCCCTTCCTGGAACCGGAATTCCGGGAAAAGATCCGGGGGGACATTCTGGCCTACTGTTATGAAAACTATGACGCGGAGCTTCTGGAGGAGAGCCTGTTTGATATTGCACCGGCGTCTCTGAACGCTGCGGACCGGGTGCGCCTGGTGGAGATCTACATTTCCAGAGGCATGTACGACCGGACCTACGAGCTGGTAAAAGAATACGGCTATGAAAAAGTTTCTCCCAAGCTGCTGGTGCGCCTGTGCATGCGGCTCATCCGGCGAAAAGAATACGAAAAGGATGCCTATCTGACGGCGCTGTGCCACGGGGCATTTTTGCAGCACAAATACGACGAGACGGTGCTCCAGTATCTGTGCGATTATTTCGAGGGCAGCATGGAAGAACTGCTGTGCATCCGGGATGCCGGGGAAAATTTTGACTTGCAGACCTTTTTCCTGACGGAGCGGATCCTCATGCAGCGGCTGTTCACCGGGACGGCGGATATGGCGGACTTTGACCTGTTGAAGCAGTACCTGCAGCAGGGCGGTCACGGCATGGTGGAACGGGCCTACCTTTCCTATCTTTCCTGGGAATATTTTCTGGATCGCAAACACCCGGACCGGCGGCTGTTCGAGCAGCTGGAGACCCGGTACCGGGAGCAGGGGCTTTCTACTGATGTGTGCCGCCTGGCGCTGCTCAAATATTATGCGGAGCATCCGGGCATGATCTTCCGGCAGGAGGAGGCCGTGCGTCAGCTGCTGGAGCAGATGGCCTGCGGGGAATACCGGTTTGCCTTCTATCAGAAGCTGCCGGGACATCTGCTGGAGCCCTATTTCATTTCGGATAAATATTTTGTGGAATACCGCACCGCGCCGGGACGGCAGGTGTACGTGCATTTCCGGCTGAACACCGTGGGGGCGGAGCAGCAGGAGACCTATGGCAAGGAACGGCTGCCGGAGGTTTTCGGCGGTGTTTACAACCGGGAATTCACCCTGTTCTACGGGGATGTGCTGGACTATTTTATCACGGAAGAAATCCCGGGAGAGCCGGAGAAGAAGACAGAAGAGACCCATGTGTGCCGGGACGACGTGTTCTTAAGCGGCGGCCGGGACAAATACCACCTCATTAACGACATGCTCATCTGCCAGGATCTGCACGACGAGCTGACCGGCCGGGAGCTGCTGGAGCAGTACGCCGGGCAGGAGGCGCTGGTGAAGCATTTCTTCCAGATCAGAAAGACAGAAGATACAGGGAAACGATAAAAAAGGAGACGGACACGGATGGCAGAATCGTGGATCATCGGATATGAGCTGACGGCCCAGGCGGCGCAGATCAGCTTCTATAATGCAAAAATGAAGGAGCCCGAGTCGGCGGATCTTTCTCTGGGACTGGAAAAGTTTCAGATCCCGGCGGTGCTCTTAAAGCTGCCGGGGACGGAAGGATACGTGTGCGGCCAGGAGGCGCTTCGTGCGGCCAGGGAAGGCCGGGGCGTGCTGCTGGACAATCTGATCATCGAGGCCATGATGAGCTGCCGGGGGGAGGAGCATCCCTTGGGGGGCGATCCCAAGGAGCTGCTGGCGCTGTTCATCCGCCGGTCGCTGCGGCTGGTGAGCACAGACTGTACACCGGAAAACATCAGCCGGATCGTATTTACCCTGCCGGATCTCCATCCGGGCATCATTTCTGTCATGGAGGAGGTCATCCGGCTGCTGGGCTTTTCCGAAGAGCAGGCCAGCCTCCAGGATTATCAGGAAAGCTTCTATTATTATGTCATTCATCAGAAGCAGGAGCTGCGGGCGTATCATGTGGCGCTGTTTCACTGTGAGAAGGATCATCTGGAGGCCTATGATCTGTTCGTGCACCGGAAATCTTTCCCCAAGGTGGTGACGGTGCATCCGGCCGGGGAGCTGTCCTTTGTGCCGGAGGACAAGAGCGTCATGAGCCGGGGCGAGGCAGCAGATCGGGAGAAGGATGCGGCGTTTCTGCATTTCATCGAGGAAATGTTCCGCTCCAATATTTTTTCGACGGTATATCTCACCGGGGACGGCTTCGACACGGACTGGTATGCCCAGTCGCTGAAGCTGCTCTGCCGGGGCAGGCGGGTGTTCTCCGGGAAAAACCTGTACGTCAAGGGCGCCTGTTACCGGGCCATGGATGAGGCCAATGCCGCCAGAGGCATGGAATTTCTCTTCATGGGCAAACACAAGATCACCCACAATATCGGTATGGACGTGTTCCGCAACGGGCGAAAGGAATATTTCGGCATCATTTCCGCCGGGGTGAACTGGTTCGAGGCCAAAGGGAGCTGTGAGTTCCTGCTGGACAAGGAAGAAAGCATCGAGCTGTGCATCCAGACCATCGACCGGTCGGAGACGCGAAAGATCCGGGTGCCCCTGGACGGCCTGCCCAAGCGGCCCAATAAAACGACCCGCCTGCGGCTGTCCATCACCTTTACGGGCGTGCGGGAGTGCCGGATCGACGTGAAGGACTGCGGCTTCGGGGAATGGTTCCCGGCCTCGGATTTCACATGGACAGAGCGGCTGAAGCTGTAGCACAGGAGGAATGGGTGGATGAGCGGATATATTTTATGCCATGAAAAAAAGGCCGCCAGGCCTTATTATATAGAAGCAGTGGGCATCCGGATCTGGACCATCGAGGAGCTGTGCTACTATGTGAGCAGCTATGTGTGGCTGCTGGACAGCGGCTTTTTCTGCGAGGATCTGTGCGATTGGGTGGACAGGCAGCTTCTGATGCCCCGGCTTGCCAAGCTTCTCTATGCGGAGTATTACCGGGGAAAATCCCTGCGGAATTTTATGGAGATCCTGCTGACCAACACCGGGTACTGCACCCGGGCGGAGATCGAGCAGCTGACCCGGTTTCTGGACGGCATGGAGCATGTGTCGGAGATGGAGCGGCTGAAACAGAAAGGCGATTATTTTCTGGGCGACCGGAAATACCGCCGGGCCATCGGCATGTACAACCAGATCCTGGGGATGCGCAAAAACCAGGAGCTGACCGGTGATTTTTACGGAAATGTGTGGAACAATAAGGGGCTGGCCTACGCCGCCCTGTACCTGTTTGATGAGGCGTTTTCCTGTATGAAAAAGGCCCATGAGGAGCTCCGGAGCGAGGCGTCGGGACAGGCGCTGCTGGGGGCACTTTACTTGATGGTCCCCCGGGAGGAGTTTACGAAGCGGGCGGCCTTCGAGGGCTTTTCGGAGGGAGAGATCTTCTCGTTTCTCGGGGAGGCGGAAGCCATTGTGCCGGAGAAAAAAAGCCTGCCCGTGGTAGAACTGAAACGGGAGTATGACAGGGAGAACAGCTGAACCTGTTGCTTTTTGAAAAAAGTTATTATATAATTTGCGTAAACTGGACATTGCGGAGACGTTACGAAAGGGCATTGGTTAGAATGAAAAAAGAGCAGATTTACGAGCAGATGGAGTATTCGGATGCACTGCATGAGGAGTGCGGCGTATTCGGCATGTATGATTTTGACGGCAATGATGTGGCCTCTTCCATCTATTACGGATTGTTTGCCCTGCAGCACAGAGGGCAGGAGAGCTGCGGTATCGCGGTGAGCGACACCAGCGGTCCGAAGGGAAAGGTGTCTTCCCACAGAGATATGGGACTGGTAAATGAAGTGTTCACGCCGGAGATCCTGGCGGGCCTTAAGGGCAACATCGGTGTCGGCCATGTGCGCTATTCCACAGCGGGCAGCAGTACCCGGGAAAATGCCCAGCCGCTGGTGCTCAATTACATCAAGGGAACGCTGGGTCTGGCCCACAACGGCAACCTGATCAATGCGCCGGAGCTTCGCCGGGAGCTGGAATATTCCGGTGCGATTTTCCAGACGACCATCGACTCGGAGGTGATCGCCTACCACATCGCCAGAGAGCGTGTCACCAGCAAGACGGCGGAGGAGGCGGTGTCCAGAGCCTGTAAGAAGATCAAGGGCGCCTATTCCCTGGTCATCATGTCCCCCAGAAAGCTCATGGGCGTGCGGGATCCCTTTGGATTCAAGCCCCTTTGCATCGGCAAGCGGGACAATGCGTATTTCATCGTGTCCGAGACATGTGCGCTGGATACGCTGGGTGCAGAATTCGTCCGGGACGTGGAGCCGGGAGAGATCGTGACCATTTCCCCGGATGGCGGCATCCAGTCTGATTTCAGCCTGCGCATCGACCGGGAAAAACAGGCGCGCTGCGTGTTTGAATATATTTATTTTGCAAGACCGGATACGATCATGGACGGCATCAGTGTGTACCACACCCGGATCATGGCGGGCAGATACCTGGCCATGGATTCCCCGGTGGACGCAGACCTGGTGGTGGGCGTACCGGAGTCAGGCAATGCGGCGGCGCTCGGCTATTCCCAGCAGTCCGGTATTCCCTACGGCACGGCTTTCGTCAAGAACAGCTATGTGGGCAGAACGTTCATCAAGCCCAAGCAGAGCAGCCGGGAATCCAGTGTCCGCGTGAAATTAAACGTGTTGAAGGAAGCCGTGGACGGCAAGCGGGTCATCATGATCGATGATTCCATCGTCCGGGGCACCACCAGCGACCAGATCGTCAGCATGCTGAAAAAAGCCGGCGCCACTGAGGTGCATGTGCGGATCAGTTCACCGCCGTTCCTATGGCCCTGCTACTTTGGCACAGACATCCCGGAGCGGGAGCAGCTCATCGCCTACAACCGTTCCATTGAGGACATCCGCCAGATCCTGGGCGCAGACAGCCTGGGGTACCTGCGGGTAGAGCGCTTAAGCGAGATGGTGGAAGGAAGAGGCATCTGTACCGGATGTTTCACAGGAAAATATCCCATGGAACCGCCGACGGAAGATATCCGGGGCGAGTACCAGCGATAAGAAAGATAAAGTAGTCGGGAAGAGACCTGATGTGAAAATGAGACGATAGAAGGAGAATGGATGATGAAAGACAGATATGTAAGCCCGCTTTCTGAGCGGTATGCAAGCCGGGAAATGCAGTACATTTTTTCCCCGGATATGAAGTTCCGTACATGGAGAAAACTGTGGATCGCCCTGGCAGAGACCGAGCGGGAGCTGGGACTGCCCATCACAGAGGAGCAGATCGAGGAGCTGAAGGCCCACGCCGAGGACATCAACTATGAAGTGGCCCAGGAGCGGGAAAAACTGGTGCGTCACGATGTCATGTCCCATGTATACGCTTACGGCGTGCAGTGCCCCAAGGCAAAGGGCATCATCCATCTGGGAGCAACCTCCTGCTACGTGGGAGACAACACCGACATCATCATCATGGCAGAGGCGCTGAAGCTGGTGCGCAAAAAGCTGGTCAACGTCATCGCTGAGCTGGCAAACTTTGCAGACAAATATAAGGCACAGCCCACCCTGGCTTTCACCCACTTCCAGCCTGCACAGCCCACCACCGTGGGAAAACGTGCCACCCTGTGGCTCAATGAGTTTATGATGGATTTGGATGACTTGAATTATGTGCTGGGCAGCCTGAAGCTGCTGGGTTCCAAGGGAACCACCGGCACCCAGGCAAGCTTCCTGGAGCTGTTTGACGGCGATCAGGAAAAAAATTGATAAGATCGATCCCATGATCGCACAGAAAATGGGCTTCACCGCCTGCTATCCGGTATCCGGCCAGACCTACTCCCGGAAGGTGGACACCCGCGTCATGAACGTGGTGGCAGGCATCGCAGCCAGCGCCCACAAGATGTCCAACGACATCCGTCTGTTACAGCATTTAAAAGAGGTGGAAGAGCCCTTTGAGAAAAACCAGATCGGTTCCTCCGCCATGGCATACAAGCGCAACCCCATGCGCAGCGAGCGGATCGCATCCCTGTCCCGCTACGTCATGATCGACGCCCTGAATCCGGCCATCACCTCCGCAACCCAGTGGTTTGAGCGGACACTGGACGACTCCGCCAACAAGCGGCTGAGCATCGCTGAGGGCTTCCTTGCCATCGACGGCATCCTGGATCTGTGCCTCAACGTGGTAGACGGTCTGGTGGTATATCCGAAGGTTGTGGAGAAACACCTCCGCGCCGAGCTGCCCTTCATGGCAACCGAGAACATCATGATGGATGCGGTGAAAGCAGGCGGCGACCGTCAGGAAATGCACGAGAAGATCCGTACCCTGTCCATGGAAGCAGGCAAGAACGTCAAAGTCAACGGCGGCGACAACAACCTGCTGGAGCTCATCGCCGCAGATCCGGCCTTCCGCATGACCGAGGAAGAGCTGGCCAAGACCATGGATCCGTCCAAATACACCGGCAGATCCCAGGTGCAGGTAGACGCATATTTGAAGAACTTTGTCCGCCCGGTGCTGGAAGAGAACAAAGAACTGCTGGGCGTCAAGGCAGAGATCAACGTATAAACAAAGCGATACAAAAAAGAAAATCCCCGATGGCTGTGGACTGGTGAAAACCAGAGGCGGCTGGCGGGGATTTTTTAATGATCCGATCACGATCAGGTGGAAGGAAAACAGTTGGGATTTCCTGAAAACAGGTATGAACAATTAATCGTTCCGGCGGGTTGAAATTTTCCGAATATATGGTAAAATAAAACTATTAAATGACAGAATCAGGAGAATTGTTCAAATGAAACGTATTTTACTGAAATTGAGCGGTGAAGCGCTTGCAGGAGATAAGAAGACAGGATTTGACGAGGCGACGGTCATCGGCGTTGCGAAGCAGGTGAAAGAGCTGGTGGATGACGGCATGGAGGTGTCCATCGTCATCGGCGGCGGCAACTTCTGGAGAGGTCGTTCCAGCCAGACCATCGACCGGACGAAGGCAGACCAGATCGGTATGCTGGCAACGGTGATGAACTGTATTTATGTGTCGGAGATTTTCCGGTATGTGGGCATGAAGACCCAGATCCTCACCCCCTTTGAATGCGGTACGATGACGAAGCTGTTTTCCAAGGATCGTGTGATGAAGTATTTTGAGAAAGGCATCGTGACCTTCTTTGCAGGCGGCACGGGACATCCGTATTTTTCCACGGATACGACCACAGTGCTGCGGGCCATCGAGATCGAGGCGGAGGCCATCTATCTTGCCAAAGCAGTGGACGGCGTGTACGACAGTGACCCGAAGACGAACCCCGATGCGAAGAAGTATGACGAGGTATCCATCCAGGAAGTGATCGACAAGAAGCTTCAGGTGGTGGATATGACGGCGTCCATCATGTGTATGGAGAACCACATGCCGATGTACGTATTCGGCCTGAACGCCGAGGACGGCATTGTCAATGCAGTGAAAGGCACATTTACGGGAACCAAGGTGACCGTGTAAAACAGGAGGACTTATTATGGATGAGAAGTTAGCGGTATATGAGAGCAAGATGACGAAGACCTATGACGGATTGGTGAAGGAATTCGCAGCGATCCGTGCAGGACGTGCGAACCCTCACGTGCTGGACAAGCTCAGAGTTGATTATTACGGAACCCCCACACCGATCCAGCAGCTGGCGAATGTGACTGTGCCGGAGGCAAGAATGATCCAGATCCAGCCCTGGGAGTCCAGTCTGATCAAAGCCATTGAGAAGGAGATCATGACGTCTGATATCGGCATCAACCCGAACAATGACGGTAAGGTGATCCGCCTGATCTTCCCGGAGCTCACCGAGGAGCGCAGAAAAAGAGCTGGCAAAGGATGTGAAGAAGAAGGGTGAGGCTGCCAAGGTTGCAGTCCGCAACATCCGTCGTGACGGCAACGATGCTTTCAAGAAGCTGAAGGGAACAGAGGTTTCCGAGGATCAGATCAAGGATCTGGAGGGACAGCTGCAGAAGATGACAGACAAGTTCATTGCCAATATCGACAAAGAGATCGAAGAGAAATCCAAGGAGATCATGACCGTATAGGACAGAACAGATCGTAAGGGGGCAGTCACACATGCGCTGCCCCCTTGTTTTCGATTGCAGGGATGAGGAGGAGAAAGACATGAATGTACCGCAGCATGTTGCGATTATTCTGGATGGAAACGGCCGCTGGGCCAAGAGCAAGGGAATGCCCCGCAATTACGGGCACGCCCAGGGAAGCAAGAACGTGGAACGCATCTGTGAGGATGCTTACAAAATGGGTATCAAATACCTGACGGTGTATGCGTTTTCCACGGAAAACTGGTCCCGGCCCAAGGGAGAAGTGGACGCGCTGATGACGCTGCTTCGCAATTATATGAAGACCTGCCTGAACACCGCGAAGAAGAACCGGATGAAGGTGCGGGTCATCGGTGACAAGACCGGTCTGGATCCCGATATCCAGACACGGATCCGGGAGCTGGAGGAGGCATCCAAAGACAACGATGGCCTGAATTTTACCATTGCCATCAATTATGGCAGCCGGGATGAGATCGCCCGGGCGGTGCGGCACATCTCGGAGGATGTGGCAGCGGGGAAACTGGATCCCACCTCGGTGACGGAGAAAACCATTTCCAATTATCTGGATACCGCAGGCATTCCGGATCCGGATCTGCTCATCCGCACCAGCGGGGAGCTGCGGCTGTCCAACTTCCTTATGTGGCAGCTGGCCTACACGGAGTTTTATTTTACGAATACGCCCTGGCCGGATTTTACAAAAGAGGAATTGGCGGAGGCCATTGAGAAATATAATAGCAGGGACAGAAGATATGGCGGGGTAAAGGAGGAGTAGCGGTGTTTGTAACCAGATTGATCAGCGGCATTGTGCTTGTGATCGTGGCGGCGGCCTCCATTATCCTGGGCGGCAATGTGATGTTTGCCGTGGTGGCGGCCATCTCTTTCATCGGTCTGTATGAGCTGTACCGGGTATTTCATATGGAAAAAAATATCCTGGGTATTTTGGGATACCTGTTCACTGCCGTGTACTATGCCGTGCTGTATGTGGGCGGTAAGGGCTATATCGAGGAGCTGCTGTTGGGCTTTCTCATCTGCCTGCTGACGGTGTACGTGTTTGACTATCCGAAATACCGGACGGAGGACATTATGGAAGCGCTGTTCGGCGTGGTGTACGTGGTGTTCATGCTGTCTTATCTGTATCAGCTGCGGGGCCTGGAGAACGGCGCGTACCTGACGGGGCTGGTATTTTTCTGTGCCTGGGGCTGTGATACGTGTGCCTACGTGGTGGGCATGTTGTTTGGAAAACATAAGATGGCGCCCATCTTAAGCCCGAAGAAATCCGTGGAGGGCGGCATCGGCGGTATCGTGGGCTCTGCCCTTCTGGGTGCGGCTTACGGCGCGGTGGGAGAGCGTATCGGCCTGGTGGAATCAGAGCAGTCGGTGGTGCTGGCATTTTTTATCTGCTGTGCGGCAGGTGCGGTGATCTCCCAGATCGGCGACCTGGCGGCTTCTGCCATCAAGCGCAATCATGACATTAAGGATTACGGGACGCTCATTCCGGGCCACGGCGGCATTCTGGACCGGTTTGACAGTATCATTGTGACGGCGCCGATCATTTTCACGCTGGCATCGTTTTTACTGTAGGAAAGGACGGATAAAGCATGAAGAAAATTGCGATTCTGGGATCTACGGGTTCCATCGGAACGCAGACACTGGAAGTGGTGCGCAATAACCGGGACATCAAGGTGGTGGCGCTGGCAGCAGGCTCCAATATCCGGCTGCTGGAGCAGCAGATCCGAGAGTTCCGGCCAAAACTGGCGGCCGTATGGAGTGAGGAGAATGCCAAACAGCTGCGGCTCATGGTGCGGGATCTGCCGACGAAAATCGTCTGGGGCATGGAAGGCCTTCTGGAGGTGGCCCAGATTCCGGAATCGGAGATTCTGGTGACGGCCATTGTGGGCATGATCGGCATCCGTCCGACAGTGGCGGCCATCCGTGCAGGGAAAAATATTGCGCTGGCCAATAAAGAGACGCTGGTGACAGCGGGCCATATCATCATGCCGCTGGCAAAGGAGCGCAAGGTGTCCATTTTACCGGTGGACAGCGAGCACAGTGCGATTTTTCAGTCGCTGAACGGGGAACGGCAGAATCATATTTCGAAAATTTTGCTGACGGCTTCCGGCGGCCCCTTCCGCGGGAAAAAACGTCAGGAGCTGGAGCATATCCGGCCGGAGGATGCCCTGAAGCATCCCAACTGGTCTATGGGCCGGAAGATCACCATTGACAGCTCTACCCTGGTGAACAAAGGTCTGGAGGTCATGGAAGTGAAGTGGCTGTTTGACGTGGATCCCGAGCGGATCCAGGTGGTGGTGCAGCCTCAGAGCATCATTCATTCCATGGTGGAATTTGATGACGGTGCGGTGATCGCCCAGCTGGGCACACCGGATATGAAGCTTCCTATTCAATATGCCCTGTATTATCCTCAGCGGCGGTATCTGCCCGGCGACCGGTTGGATTTCTGGAAGCTTTCCCAGATCACCTTTGAAAAGCCGGATACAGAGACGTTCCGGGGCCTGACGCTGGCTTACCGTGCCCTGCGGGAGGGCGGTTCCATGCCTACCGTGTACAATGCGGCCAATGAAAAAGCGGTGAGCTTATTTTTGGACGGCAAGATCCGTTATCTGGATATCACGGATATCATCGAGGACTGCATGGACAGTCATCTGACGCTGACTTCCCCTTCCGTGGAGGATATTCTTGGCGTGGAGCGGGAAGTATATGAAAGAATAGAAAGCAGGTGGTAGATTGAAAATCATACTGGCATTGCTGATTTTCAGCCTGATCGTGGTGTTCCATGAGCTGGGACATTTTCTGCTGGCCAAGAAAAACGGCATTACCGTGACGGAATTTTCCCTGGGGATGGGCCCGCGGCTCCTTTCCCATGTGTGGGGAGAGACGCGCTATTCCATCAAGCTGCTTCCTTTCGGCGGCTCCTGCCTCATGGTGGGAGAGGACGAGGACAGCGACGACGTCAATGCGTTTAACAATAAACCGGTGGGCGCACGGATCGCTGTGGTGGCAGCCGGGCCGGTTTTCAATTTTATCCTTGCCTTTATCCTTTCCCTGTTTATTGTGGGAAGCATCGGCTATGACGCACCGGTGGTGTGGAAGGTGACAGATGGGTTCCCGGCACAGGAGGCGGGCATCGAGGCAGGGGATACGATCCTTCGTTTGAACCACACGAACATCCACGTTTACCGGGAGGTGACGCTGTTCGTTCAGCTGAATCAGAAAAATGCAGATGCGCCGGTGGAGGTGACCTATCGGGATGGCGAGACCGGGGAGAAACGGACGGTGACACTGACACCCCGACAGGCAGAGAACGGCAATTACTATCTTGGGTTTACCGGCTCCGGCATCCGTACCCGGGGCGGCGTGGTTACCACGTTAAAATACAGTGCCTACGAGGTGAAATACTGGATCAGCACCACGCTGAAAAGCCTGGGGATGCTCTTTGATGGGCAGGTGGGGGCCAATGAGGTGTCCGGCCCGGTGGGCATCGTGAACTATATCGGCGATACGTATGAGGAGAGCCGTTCGGACGGAGCCTTTTACGTGTGGCTGAATATGCTCAACATCGCGATCCTGCTGTCGGCCAACCTGGGCGTCATGAATCTGCTGCCCATCCCGGCGCTGGATGGCGGCCGTCTGGTCTTTCTCGTCCTTGAGGCCATCCGTGGAAAGGGCATCGACCCGGAAAAAGAAGGCTTTGTCCATATGGTCGGTATGGTAGCGCTCATGGCGTTGATGGTATTCGTCATGTTCAACGACATTCGCCAGATTTTCTGGTAAAAATTATTTGGAAACAGAAAACAACCAGTCGAGAAGGCCGGGTTCATCCCAGGCATTGAGCCAGATCCAGTGGCCAATGTCTGGGTATTCTTGATATTGGAC